>DATFRP010000179.1:0-2889 GCA_035263125.1 Vicinamibacterales bacterium | reverse complement strand
TGGAACACGCCCCGTCGTCCGCCGAGGTCGACGACCGCGTTGACCGGCACGACGAGCGCTTCCTTCTTGACGTCGGTGGTGATGCCGACGCGCGCATACATCCCGGGCTTCAGCCGGAACTCTTTGTTTGGGATTTCGATCTCGATGGGAGCCGTTCGCGTGGCTGGATCGAGGACCGGCGATACGCGCGCGATGAGCCCCATGAACGTCTCACCCGGGAACGCGTCGACCTGCACGCGTGTCGGGTCGCCCGACTTCATCTGCTTCAGATCTTTTTCGACGACGTTGGCGATGAGCCTCACCTTCGTGATGTCGACGACATCGGCGACCGGCGCCTGCTGCGAGACGTAGGCACCGGGATCGACGGCACGCTTGGCGACGAAACCGTTGACCGGTGAGGTGATGATCGTGTTCGAGAGGTTGATGCGCAGCTCGTCGAGCCGCGCCTTCGACTGCGTCGTCTGCGCGCGCGCGAGATCGAGCTGCGCGATCGCCGCCTGATACCGCGCTTCGTTGTCGTCCAGCGTCTGCTTCGGCAGCAGCTGACGCTCGAAGAGGCTGCGCGATCGCTCGGCGCTCGTCTGCGCGAGCTTCAGGTCGGCCTCGCGCTGGCGGATCGTCGCCAGCGACACTTCCTGTGCGGCCTCGGCCTGCTTGACCTGCTCGACGATCTCGAAGTCCTCGATCTTCGCGAGGCGCTGCCCGCGGCTCACCCGATCGCCGAGCCGGACGTAGATGTCCTGCAGGCGACCGGCGGCCCGAGGCACCACCGAGACCGTGGCATCGCCGATCAGATTGCCGACGACGAGGATCTCATCGGAGATCGAGGCGCGCGTGACGCGGGCAACTTCGACGGTCATCGGACCGCGGCCGAATTGGCCGCGGCCGCCGCCCGGAAATCCCGCGCCGCCGCCCCGGCGTCCGCCGCCCCGGCCCTCTGCCCCTGCCTGCGCACCTTGACCGGCCGTCTGCTCTGCAGACGACCCTCCGAACATTCCGCGGTAGTACGCAGCAACAACCAGCGCCGCGAACACCACGACCGCACCAATGACCAGTTTCTTCATGAACGAAACGAACCTGCCTCCCTGCGATTCGAATCGGTATCTGTCGCCGGCGTAGCCGCCGGTACCGCGCTATTGCCCGCCGGCTCCTGCGATCGCGGTGACGCCGGCGCCACGGGCGGCCGGTGCCTGCTGCGATCGCTCGTAGTCGACGCGGCTCCTGCGATAGTTGAGCAGCGCCCGCAGTTCCGTGTTCTGTGCCGTTGCGAGATCGCGCTGGGCCTGGACGACGAAGAAGTTCGTCGACAGACCCACTTCGAAACGGCTCTGCTCTGCCTGCAGACGCGTCTGCGCCAGCTCGGTCGCCGCGTGCGCGGCCTGGTAGCTCTTCAAGTTGCTCTCGACCTGCAGCGCGGCATTGGTCACTTCGGTCGCGATCGACAGTTCGAGCGATCGCATCTGCGCTGCCGTCTGATTGCGCTGCACCTTTGCGCGTGCGTACGACGCATCGGTCGCGCTCGTCCCAAGCGGATAGCTCACGGTCACCTGAAAGTTCCACGTCGGATAGTTGAGGCCGGTCAACGATCTCCACGCGTCGCCATAACCTCCGGGGATTACTTCACCGGTGGGCTGGCTCGTAACACCAGAACCGGTGCGGACCTGCTGCGTGCCGCCGAGCCCCGCCGCGCTGTATTGGGCCGACAGGTCGACGGCGGGCAATGTTTCTCCGTGAAGAAACTTCAACGTGATGTCATTGCTGTCGAGGGTCTTGCGCGCCTGCAGCAGATCGGTCCGATTCTGGAGCGAGAGACGAACCGCACTCTCGACATCGAGCGGCTCCTCTTTGAACTCGGGGCGATCGATCGGCGTGATCTTGGAGCGCCAGAGCGGATCGTCCGTGCCGCTGACGATCAGTCGCTTCAAAGCAAGTTCCGCCGTGCCGGCCGCAGCCTCCGCCGCCGTCACTGCCTGTTGCCGCGTGGCAACCTCGGCCTCGGCCTGTACGACATCCAGCGGCGCCATCGTCCCGACTTCGACGCGGGCCTTGTTGTCCTGCACCAGCTTTTGCGCGAGGTCGAGCGATCCGCGTGCGACATCAACGGCTTGAATCGAGAACAGGAGCTCCCAGTACGCGTTGCGCACGTTGGCCACCGTCGAGGCGAGTGTTCCCTTCAGGCTGATGTCGGAGATGTCCTTGTTGATCGCGGTCACTTTGATATTCCGGCGCACGTTATCGATCAGGAACCCGCGCAGCAACGGCTGCGTGAGCGTGGCGCTGAAGTTCGAGTTGAACGCCGGGTTGAAGTTCTGCGTACTGTTCGACGTCACCACCTTGTTGTTGTTGAACCCGACGAGGAGGCTGCCGCCGCCCCACATCAGCGCCTGCTCGATCGCCGCGTTGTATGTCGACGTGTCGTTCGTCGTGACGAAGCCACCGTTCAAAATGCCCGTCGGCGGGTTGGTGCGAGCCTGGTGGCCGAGCGTCGAGGTGAAGGTTGGCCGGTACTCCGCGCGAATGCCCGCCATGTTGAGATCCTGAATCTCCGGATTCAGGCGCTCGACGGCAATGTCGAGATTCTTCTCGAGCGCACGCGCCGTCGCGTCGTCGAGCGTCAACTCGACGTTGGGACCGGGCGTCGTGACCGGAATCGTCGGACGCGTCTGCTCGCGGGACTCGCGTGCGTTGGCAAACTGCTGCGCCGCCGACTTCGCGATCTCGTCGAAGCGAGCCTGGTCAGAGGTGGTTTGAGCCGCGGCGGACATGACGCCGGGCCCGAGGAGCAGGAGAGTCAAAAAGGCACACGAAGTCTTCATGATGTCTTGTAAAACCTGTTAAGTCCTGTGAACGGAAAATGCCGACCGACGTTATTTGCTGCCGCCGCGTCCG
>DATFRP010000178.1:0-7079 GCA_035263125.1 Vicinamibacterales bacterium | reverse complement strand
ACGGGCCTCGAGCTGGAGGACGTTTACGCCAACAACAGGAGCTGGAGCGCGCTCCGTCGAACCGTCGGGCTGTCAACGGACGACGCGGGTCCCGAAGAGGAGGCACTCTTGCGGGCAGTCGGACGATTACTCCACCTCGACGACCGCGAGCGCCTCGACGCATACAGATCGCTTGTCGCGCGGGCGCAGGCGCCTGATCCCACGGCGTTGAGCGATCGCGAACGCCGCTTTGCGCGCATGTTGATCGGTTCGCTCACCACGCTGAAGCCTTCGGCATCACTACCTGACGGTCTGGCGCAGCTTTGGAAGCACCCGCAGGTTCGGAGCGAGTTACTGGAACTGTTTGATCTGCTCCCTGACCGCGTCGATCACCTGCACGCAGGCCTGAACACTGCCAGCGTGCCGCTGGCTGTGCACGCGCGCTACACGCGGACCGAGATCCTGGCCGCCTTCGACGTTGGTAGCGGCGTCAAGCCGATCACTTGGCAGTCGGGCGTCTGGTGGGACGAGAAAAGTCAGACCGACCTGTTTGCGTTCACGCTGGACAAATCTGCCGGCTCGTTCTCACCGACGACGCGATACCGTGATTACGCGATCAGCCCTGAACTGATCCACTGGGAGAGCCAGTCGGCGACCTCGCTCGACAGCGACACAGGGCGGCGCTACATCCGTCAGGCAGAACAGAAAACGAACGTCGTGCTCTTCGGACGCCTGAGCACAGCTGATCGAGCATTCTGGTGCCTGGGTCCTGCAACTTACGTCACGCACGAACCCGAACGGGAACGCCCCATCGCGATTACCTGGCGTCTCGATCACCGGATGTCCGGCGACCTCTTCGCCGAGTTCGCAGCGGCGGTCGCGTGAACGTCCGGCGCTCAGAATTCGCACACGATCGAAGCTGCCAGCTCGAGAATGTAGCGACATAGTCCATAACGCTCAAGCCTCAAACGCACGTCCAATGCTGGTCGGCACAAGGGTTACCTGGCTTTCTTGCTTTCACCGATCGAGTTCGACAATCCTGCGCCGAAGCCGACTACTGACAGGCTCACACCGGCTCGACGATCGCTAGAAGGAACTCTTGTGAACCCGCTGGACCGGTGACGTCGAGTACGATGGAACCGCCCGCCGCTTCGACCGTGAGCTGGAAACGCAGGAACCGACAGCACTGCCTTTCAGCGTCGATCATCCGAACGATCGATGACAGAACATCGCTGCTCGCCTGAAACTCAAAACGGGAAGCCATTCTCAATCGTCTGCCTGGCCGTGGCTGCCGCGACAACGCCAGGCATGATCTGACTCGCGCGCGTGAGCTCTGGCCTGCCCTTGCATGCTGCCTATCCGTGTGTTATATACTGAACCACATGGTTCAGTATTTGAGAGCCCGCCTCGATGCCTCGTTCGCTGCGATCTCCGACGCCACCCGACGCGGCGTTCTGGAGCAGCTCGGGCGTGCAGACGCTTCGATCACGGACCTTGCCGTGAAGTTCGAAATGACCCTCACGGGCATGAAAAAGCATGTTGGTGTCTTGGAGCAGGCGGGACTCGTCACCACGGAGAAGGTAGGGCGCGTGCGGACCTGCAAGCTCGGGCCACACGGACTCGAGGAAGAGGCGGCATGGATCGAGGGGCACCGCCAGCTCTGGGATGCACGCTTCGACGAGTTGGACGACATTGTCGAGGAATTGAAACGAAAGAAACGGAAGGAGAAGGTCGATGGACGCAAGAAGACAGAGTGAGCCCACTCCCACGAAGAACCGTACAACAGTGGAACGGAAGTCCGAGCGTGAGCTGGTCGTTACGCGAACCTTCAACGGCCCGGCGCGGATCGTGTTCGAGGCGTGGACCAAGCCCGAGCTGTTCAAGCGGTGGTGGGTACCGAAGTCGTTTGGCCTGTCCCTGCTTTCCTGCGACATGGATGTTCGCGTCGGGGGCACGTACCGTTTGGTGTTCGCTGCCTCCCCGGAGCCCATGGCGTTCTTTGGTCGGTACAACGAAGTGATCCCGCACTCCCGCCTCGTCTGGACGAATGACGAAGGTGGCGAAGATGGGGCCATCACCACGGTGACCTTTGAAGAACGAGGTGCCGAGACCCTGGTCGTCATGCACGACCTCTATCCCTCGAAGGAAGCTCTCGACGCCTCGGGGAATACAGGTGGAGTTAGCGAGACGTTCGAGCAGCTGGACGAGCTTCTCGTCACCCTGGGCGCGAGCGTGGGGCGATCATGAAGTCGTCGATCTCTTGGCGGACGGAAAAAACGACCGCCCCCGCCTCAATCACCATCACGCCAGTTCTCGTTGCCGACCTGCTCGCCGAGGGTGAACGGATGCCGGTCTACGTGCACGTCATCGACCATCCCGATGCGCGCGTGCTGGTCGACACCGGCATGACAGAGCTGCACCCGGCGGTGGCCGACCTCGATCCCCGCCTCCGTCCACTGAGCAAGCAGAACTTCGACTTCGCCGGCGTCGATATCGTCGTCAACACACACCTGCACTTCGACCACTGCGGCGGCAACCACCTTTTCGCGGGCAGGCCGATCTATGTCCAGCGTCGGGAGCTCGATGACGCGCGCAACGAGGACGACTACACCATTCGCCAGTGGGTCGACGCGCCCGGCGTGCGGTACATTCCGGTCGACGGCGAGCTCGAGCTGCTTCCCGGGCTTCGGCTCGTCCCGGCGCCGGGCCACACACGCGGCATGCAAGTAGTCGTCGTCGAGACTGGCGGGCGCCCGGTCGTCGTTGGCGGCGACGTGGCGGTTTGGTTTGGCGAGCTCGACGAGCCGCACACCGAAGGCCAAGTGCGGGTGCGCGCGCTCGACCCTGAGATGGTCTGGCTCGCGCACGAGCACAAGCCGTGGCGACCCCGCACCGTCTAAGTCGTCACGACCACATTCTGTGGAGGAGAAGATAAGGCGAATATGCTACGCTCGGCTGCCGTGGCGCTTTGGACGTGCATTCCACGTGGAGCGCGCTTCAGGAATGGCTCGTCGTCAATCGCGCTGCCAGGAAGCGCACCCGGCGCGTATGGCCGATGCCGCGAGATGTGCGGCTCTCGTTGCCGGATGCGCCGGGTATCTATCGCATGCTTCGGACGAATGGTGATGTCCTTTATGTCGGCAAGGCCGCGTCGCTGCGTCATCGCGTCAACAGCTACTTTCGGAAGCAGCATGGTGTGCCCGAGCGAACGCTCGAGATGCTGTCGCAGGCGCGTGGGATCTCTTTCGATGTCACGTCAACTGCCCTCGAGGCGGCTCTCATCGAGGCCGACGAAATCAAGCAGCATCGACCGCCGTACAACGTAGCGCTGACTATCAAGAACCGCGCGTTATGGTTCGCGCCACCGAATCTCGCCGCGCGCAGCGCGCACCCGTCGTCACAGTGTCCGCTCGGACCGTTTCCTTCCGACGGAATGCTCGATGAGTTTGGCGCGCTCGCCGCCGCTGAGAGTCGCGCGCTCGGCTCCAGTCGCTGGCGTCCCGACCCGGTGACGTTCGAAGCAGGTTACGCGAGGCTCTGCGCGGCGCACCCTGAGTGTTCGCGCCAGGACCTCGGCGCGCACGACAGATTGCTGCGGCTCGGAACACGCCTATGGAGAGAAGGTCGGCGAGAGCGCGATGTTGATGATGACGACCCCAACGAAGCCAGGCGTGGTTTGACGGTATGGACCCCGGAGTTCGTGCAAGTGTCGCTCGAGTGGCTCGCGTTGCGGGCAGCGCTCGCCCGACGCCGCGCGATCTGGTTGACGCGGTTGTTCGATTCGAGCGTGCTGTGGCGCGAGCCCGGCGACAGTTGTGCGCGCGTCATCGTAATCGAGAAGGGCGAGGTCGCGTTGAGCGCGGCAGTGGACGCAAACACACCGCCACCGATTCCACCGGGCTGTCATCGTCCAATGACCGAACGTCGTGAGGTGTTCACCCTCGCCTCCTTCGATCGCTTGCGAGTATTGACTACGGAGCTGAAGCGCTTGATTGCGGCCGACGCTCCAGCGACGCTGCGTTTGGGAGTCGGGCCGGCACTCGACGAGTCACGACTCGCGTCTGCGCTGTGGTGGGTGTAATGCCAGCCACCATTCTCCACGCGGACCTCGATGCCTTTTATGCGTCGGTCGAACAGCTGCTCGACCCTCGCTTGCGCGGTAAACCGATTGCAGTCGGCGGCGGCGTTGTTCTCGCGGCCTCTTATGAAGCGCGGGCCTTCGGCGTACGAAGCGGCATGCCTGGACGACGTGCACGGCAACTCTGTCCCGACCTCGTGTTTGTCGGCGGCCATTTCGACGAATACCAACGGCTCGGCGACGCCGCCATCGGAGTGCTGAGCGATTTCACGCCCTCCATCGAGCGCATCTCCATCGACGAGGCCTTCGCCGACGTTGCAGGGTGCACGCATCTCTTCGGTTCGCCGGCGGAGATCGCACGAACGGTTCGGGCTCGCGTGCGCGCCGAGCTGGGCTTGCCGATCTCAATCGGCGTGGCGCGTACCAAGCACCTCGCGAAGATCGCATCGCAGGTCGCGAAGCCGGATGGATTGGTCGTCGTCGATCCAGAAACTGAACTCGAGTTCCTTCACGAGCTGCCCGTCGCACTGATGTGGGGCGTGGGCCCGGCCACCGAGGCGCGGCTCGCCAAGATCGGCGTCACCACCATCGGTCAATTGGCTGAGAGCTCTCCTCAATCCGTGGAGCGATTGCTTGGGCACGCGGTGGGAAGAAAGTTGACGGCACTCGCGTGGAACCGAGATCCGCGGCAAATCCAGACGCGCCGTCGCGCGCACTCCGCCGGCGCACAATCGGCGCTCGGACGACGGCCGGCGATCGAGCGCGTCTTCAAACCGACACTCCATCATCTCGCCGACCGCATCGGCGCCCGGCTCCGCGCGAAATCGCTGGCCGGCCGCACAATCACGGTCCGCGTGCGCTTTGCCGATTTGCGCTCGGTCACGCGCTCCCTCACCCTGTCGGCACCGATTTCAGCAACGAGGGCTCTCGCTGAAGTTGCCGAGGACTTGGTGCGCGGCGTCCTTGCAGATCACCGTGACGAGAGGACGATCTCGCTGCTGGCGATCGCCGTCTCACATCTCGAAGCGCATGCGATCGTGCAACTGGAGCTGCCGCTCGGGCTTGCCGACGAAGGATGCCGTCCTGGCACGAAGAAGGGCCTGGCGCGATCGCGCGCAGACCGCGCCATCGATGCGATCCGCAAGCGCTTCGGAGGACGAGCGGTGGATTATGGGTCAGCAGTGCGGGATGTCCGCTCCGTCCCCGACGAGTTCCGACGCCTTGCGGAAAGAGAGCTGTGACTATCGTCCGGTTAACGTGATCGTCCGCGGTGTCCAAACAGCCACCCGGCTGCAAAGCTGGCGACGGCCGCAAGTGCGACCGTGGGTGTCGCGCGAAGCAGGACGCGAGAGCCTGGTGCAATCGTCGCGCGGCCGGCGATCAGGACGCCAACGTTACCCTTCGACACCAGCGCCTCTTTCGCAATCAGTGCGGCGCCGCCACCCTGGCGAACATCGAGCGTACCGCCGGATACGAGCCACTGACCTCCGCCCTGCTCGATGCTGAGATGTCGTCTCGCGAGAAACATGAGCCCGCCGCCGCGTTCGACCTGAACATCGTTGCCCGCGACGACCGGAAAAAAGCCGCGCGTGGCCCGACGGGGTTCGCGTGTTTGCGTATGTTCAATCATGACGATGCCTCCCGAAGATTTGTTGTCGTGACTGCACGTGTCTCGTGGCTCAGTCAGCCTGCGGCTGAGCAGCCGGTTTCCACAACGTGAGGCCTGCGAGAAGCGATCCAGAAAGTCCATCACCGGCCGACGCGATCATCTCGAGATCTTGACCGCCGCGGCCACCAACGCCTTGGCCCACTGAGGCGTTTTGGACAACTCGATCATCTCCAGGATCTTCCCCTTCGAGAGGTGAAGAACGGGGATTGGCTGGGGAGCGCGTCCGGCATGCGGGTCGGCGTCAACGCTGTTGTCGAAGACCCGAAGCTCTGTGAGTCGCGGCATCAACTCGATCAGGTTGACCCGACTCCGGTCGTAGCGTTCCCGAATCTTTTCTTCCGGGATGTCGTGTCCGCCTCGAGCCACCCTGGATCGGACGCGCGCCATGTGGAGTTCGGGACTACTCAATCCCACGAACCACATGCGCACTTCGATTCCAGCCGCCAACGCTTCGCGCAGAAGCGCGCTGATGGTGTGCCCGCCAAGTGTCGTTTCGAACGCGAAGTCCAGGCGTTCGGCGATCGCTCGTTCGAGGAGGCGTTTCCCCTCGTGCCAGGCAGCGCTGTTCGCTTCTGCGCTCGACATATCAGGATTGGCGGCCAGAATTCGGGCGGTCGCTTCGTCAGGATTGAAGTAGTCTGCGCCGGCCTGCCGAAACATCGCGCCTGCGACGGTGGTCTTGCCCGCACCGTTGGTTCCAGCGAGCACGTAGATGCATGGACGACCCCTCGAACTAGCCACGCGATCGCGCCGCAGCGACCGCCGCCTTGCCCAAACGCTTTCCAGACGCGGCGAACGCCGCCTTCATTCCGTGACGCGCTTTGGATGTTTGCATCCGGGCAAGGAGCGCATCGAATTCTCGGCTGAGCGTATCGAGCTTCGTCTGGGCTGCGCCCGATAACGCGTTGAAGTTCTCGACGGAAATGAGGACGGCTTTGGGCGTGTCATGCTTCGTGATGAGAACGGCCCCGCCTTGAATGGCCATCTCCAAGACGCGCCCGAACTCACTCTTCGCCTCGCTGGCTGTCACTGAAGGGGGTTCAAGTGTCTCGCCGCGGCTGTTTCGGAACGTGGCGACCCGACCAGGCCTGCGTCGCGGTCGGACGGCAGACGAGCCGGACTCCGAGTCCGCTTTTGCGAGCTGCGTCTTCATGCGTCTATTTTGTCCAATATGTACCAAACAGTCAAAATTAGCGGAGGCTCACGGCCGGATCGAGGTCGTCAGCCAGCGCGGCTCGTCGCGCTACGAGAGACCGGCCTGATGTGAGCGAACATGCTGCGGGCGTTCCAGGTTGGGAAGGCTCTTGCCAGCGACGGAGAGCCGTCGAGTTGGATGCGGCCCGCGCCGATGAC
>DATFRP010000177.1:0-7830 GCA_035263125.1 Vicinamibacterales bacterium | reverse complement strand
GCGAGACGACGCCCTTCGGGCTGGCGTAGAAGACACCGCTGTTTCTCGCGCCAGTGACGGAGAAGTACACGCCGCCGTTGGCGTCGGCCGTGAGATCGTTGATGACGCCGCCGATGCACTCGAGCGGCTCGCCGTTGAACGCGGACGCAAGCATTCGGCGCTGCGGCTCGAGCTGCTCGATGCCGCCTCCAAGTCCGCGCGCGGCCACAAACAGCGCGCCGTTCTTGCTGCGCGAGACGGCGCCGGCGGTGTTGACGTTGCCATAGGCGACCTTTGCGAGGTTCGTCGCTGGGTCGAACTGGATGACGTCGCCCTTGTCGTTGTTCGCGAACAGCAGCGAGCCGTTCTCGCCGGCAATCGGGCCGTCGACGTTGTTGCCTTGCCACGACCAGACGACCTTCCAGCTCGATAACGCCTCCAGCACTCCGGGAATCCCGGTCGTCGGCGGAAGCACCGGGTCGGGCGGCGCAGCGGTCGCAGCCGCGGCGTTACCTGCTCCCGCAATCGCGAACGGCTGCGGCGGGTTCTTGCACTGCGCCAGCGCGTCCTTGTATTTCGCGTTCTGCCACGCCTGCTGACTGCTGCCGCGATCGAACGTCGCCGACGGGCCCTCATTGCGCGCGTCCTTGTATCCCTTCGCGCGAACGTCCCAGTTGCTGTTCGTGCAGAGCTCGCACTTGTCGCCGACGAACATCGTTGCCGCTTTCTTGTCGTTCTTGAACTGCCACAGCAGCCAGTTCGACGCGACGTTCGCGTATTCGCCCCCGCCCGGATGATCGACCGTGGCGGTGTGGCCGGCGCCGTGGCGCGCGCCGTAGAACGCCGGCACCTTGTTGAGCAGCTCGAACGTCGTCAACGACGAGGGCGTGAGGAAGTCGCGTTCGGCGCCGTTGATCAGCAGCACGGGACCGTGGACCTTCTGCAGCGCGTCACCGTTCGACTCCGCCCTGTTGGGCTGCACGCCGGAGTTGAACACGCCGATCGTCTTCACCCGCGGGTCAGCGCCCAGCGTGATGGAAAGAAACCCTCCGCACGACTGGCCCATCACGGCGACGTGCTCGAGATCGACCTTGCCTTTGAGCGGCGAGCCGTCACGCGCGTTTTCTTTTTCCGCCCACGCGATCGCTTTGCGGAGATCGTCGGTGTTCTGCTGCCGCTGCGCAGCGCCCGGCTCCGGCACGCTGCCGATCACGAGGAAGCCATGCGAGGCGATCGTCTCGAAGAAGCCCGAGTAGCGTGCGCTGTTGATGGCGCAGCCACCGTCACCCCACGCCATCACCGGCAGCTTGTCCTTCCGCGGAAATGCGCCGAGATCCTCAGGCCGAAATACGACGTGACCCGCCGAGCTAAAGGCGGGCTCCTTCATGACCTTGTATGGACCTGGAATCGCTTTCGGCGCGCCTTCGAGCGGCAGCGTCGTTCTGACCAGGTCGCCGTTGGCGTTACCGCGCCCAGGCCCCTGGGCGTTGCCGCGCGCTGGGCCCTGGGCGGCGTTGCCGCCTGGCCCCTGGGCGAACGAAACACATGCAGTGAGGACGAATGCGACGGTGAGTGCTGATTTCATGCGCCGTAGCTTAGCACCCAGCTCGGTTCGTTTTGAACGCTGTTAAGCGGGCCGATGCGCCTTGAGGAAGGAATGAATCTGGCGCACCGCCAGAGGGATTCGTTCCTTGGGTTCCTTCCACGGGAAGATGCTCACTTCGCTCTTTGGCGCGAGCATCGCGCACTCCATGGCGACGGCTAATGGGTGTGCAGGGACGTCGTCCGGCAGAACGAGTATCGGGTTCTGGCAATTCCGCACGAAATCGCGTGTCACGGTGAAGAGAAAGTCAGGGTTGGTTTCGAACATCCTGGTCGTGAACTGGTCGGTCGTCTGCATCGTGATCTCGGGCCGCTTCGCAATCAGCGCCGGACCCCAGCTTTTCCAGAATGTGCCTGGGTATTTCGGGTCACGCATCTCCGGACGCCAGCCCACAGGCTGCGCCATCACGGCGGCGGCAATACGCGCCGGCGCGCGCTTCAAGAGACTTCCGATGAAGGGGCCGCCAATGCAGAAACCCATCACCATGAACTTGTCGATCTTCAGATGATCCATCAGGCCGAGTTGGTCGTCGGCATAGGATTCCCACGGTCGATCGATTTCGACCGGGCCGGTGGACTGGCCGCTGGGGGCATTGCGCAGGTCTGCCGTGATGCAGCGATACTCTCGCTTGAACTCTTCGATCGCATTGAAGGGCGAGTTGCCGGTGAAGAAGGCAATCGTCGAGTTCAATCCGCCGCCGGGAAGCAGCAAGAGCGGGAAGCCGGAACCGGCCTCCTCGTAGTAGATGCGAACGGGGCCGCGTTGGTAGAACTTGCCGGTTCCACCTGTGCCCGATTGCTGCGCAAATACATTCGGCACGGCGGCCGTTGCAGCTGCCGCAGCTCCCGCTGCCAGTATGGTTCGTCTCGTCAATCCCATAGTAGGCGTCCTCTTCTTCTGCAAGACATACTCTCATGGCCGATGCAAAGCTGCGCGACCGGCAAAGGGCAGACCTGACCGCGATTCAATCCGCACTGCTTCGTTCCACTTCGCCATCCGCTCGCTACGGGCGAAGGAGCCGACCTTGAGCTGGCCGGCATTCCAACCGATTGCGAGGTGCACGATCGCGACGTCTTCCGTGTCGCCCGAGCGTGCAGACACGATCGTGCTGTAACCGGCGTGCTTCGCGGCATCGAGGGCGGCCCGCGTCTCCGTCACTGTGCCCGCCTGGTTCGGCTTCACCAGCAGGGAATTGCACGCACCAACGGATGCCGCATGCTTCACGCGATCGGCGTTGGTCACGAGATAGTCGTCACCGACGATCTGGACCTTCTCGCCGACGGCGCGGGTGAACGCAATGAGACCGCCTTCGTCGTCTTCCGCGAGCGGGTCTTCGATCGACACGATCGGATACTTGTCGATCCAGCGCACGAGCCGTTCGTGGAGCGCGTCCGAATCGAGCTCCTGCTGCTCGAGCGCAAGTCGATACCGCCCTTTGCCGCCGAACTGGGACGAGGCGAGGTCCAGTGCGATCGAGACATCGTCGCCAGGCACGAGCCTGGCGCGCTCGATCGCCTGGACCAGGACATCGAGCGCGTCCTCGTTGCGCGAGAAATTCGGCCACCAACCGCCCTCGTCGGCGACGCCCGCCAACGGCCCCCGCTCGTGAATCAGTTCGCCGGCGCAGCGATAGACTTCGGCGGTCATCTCCAACGACTGCGAGAACGACTGCGCGCCCGTGGCGACCACCATGAAGTCCTGGACGTCCACACGCCGCCCGGCGTGAGCGCCGCCACCGAAGATCTGGATCTGCGGCAAGGGCAGGCTCACGCGGCGTCCGTCCGCGAGGTATTGCCACAACGCGGCGCGCTCAAGCGCTGCCGCCGCGTGGAGCACGGCCAGCGATGTCGCAATCAACGTGTTGCCGCCAAGGCGTGACCGGTTTGGCGTGCCGTCGAGAGCGATGAGCATCGCGTCGATGCCAGCCTGCTCCCTCGAGTCACGGCCGACAAGTGCCGGTGCGATCTCGCGCTCGATGCCCGCGATCGCGTGCTGCACGTCGAGACCGTTGAAGCGATGCCCGCCATCGCGCAGTTCCACCGCCTCGCGCGTTCCGCGCGACGCCCCGGCGGGGGCGATGCCGATGCCGGTCGTGCCATCCTCGTTGACGACCTCGACCTCCACTGTCGGCTGCCCGCGCGAATCCCAGATGCGTCGCGCCATGACGCGCCTGATCGTCATGATGTGAGTCCACCAGTCCAGCCGGTCGCGATCGCCTCCAGCGATGCCGACTGCTGAAGCAGCAGCTGGATCGCCAGCTCGCGCACCCGGTCACGTGCCGGCTCGGTCAGATACTCGACTGGTGACTTGCCGTCGACGCGCGCGAGCGTCAGTCCCGGCAGCAAAGACGCGGCGCGCTGCTCGAGTTCACGCGCCGGTTCCCAACGGACGTGCGCGAAGTACGCCCGCGTCATCGTGGCGAAGCACGACATCAGTGATTCTGCATGTTGCGGCAGGTGCGCCGCCTTCAACAGGAAGTGGTTCAGGCAGAATGCCACGTCGAACGCCGGATCGCCGAACCACGCGCACTCCGCGTCGATGAGCACCGGCCCGTTCGGTCCGGCGAGAATGTTCTTCGGGCTGACGTCCCCGTGCACGAGCACGCGCCTGGTCGCGGCCGTGCGAGTGGCGAGTGCCGAGAGCACGTCGGCGAGTTGCGGATGGACACGCGAGCTCTCGACGAGATAGGGCTCCAACCGGATCGCGTAGAAGTTGTCGTCGGTGGCGAAGCGATGAGCGAGGTCCGCCCGGTCGGCCGTTGCGGAATGGATCCGGCCGAGCAGGTCGCCGACGTAATGCGCTATCCGCGCATCGACGTCGCCTGCGAGCAGTTGTGCCTTCCAGTTGCGAAACTCCGGCCCAAGGAACTCCATGACGAAGCTCTTCGTCGCATCGTCCTGCCCAACCACGCGCGGGACGGAGCCGGGCACAATCCCACCGACTGTACGCAAGTAGTCGATCTCCGAAAACACGCGTTCGACTGGGACCCTCCACTCCTTCGCGACCTTGAACAGAGGCAGCGCCTGCTTGACGCAATACGACCCTGAGTGCAAGTCGACTCGGAATATGCCCGACGAGACGCCCCCTTCCAGCGGCAGTGCCTGCACTTCTTCGTGCTCCTGTGCCAGGCCCATCGACACCAAGACGCGTCGCACGACGGCCGGGTCGCTGGAGAGGTCGACGTACGGCACGACGTGATTCTGTCATTGATGCCAGAATCCGGTATGACGAATCCCAGGTTCCAGGTTGCGGTGATGGGTGCCGGTGCGGTCGGCTGCTATTTCGGCGGCTTGCTCGCGCGCGCCGGGCACGACGTAACACTCATCGGACGCCCTCTGCACGTCGAGGCGATCGTTCGCGACGGGCTGCACATGGACACCGCGACCTTCGATGAACACGTACGCGTCAAGGCGAGTAGTGATCCCGCTGCCGTCGAAGGCGCGCAGCTCGTGCTCTTCTGCGTGAAGTCGGGCGATAGCGAACGCGCGGGTCACCAGATCGCGCCGCATGTTGGCAAGGACACGCTGGTCCTGTGCCTGCAGAATGGTTGCGACAATGACCAGCGGCTCCGCGCTGTACTCGCGCAGCCTGAAGTCGCTGCGGCCGTCGTGTTTCTCGGCGCCGAAATGCGCGCACCCGGAGTGGTCAAGCATCATGGCAGCGGCGAGCTCGTGATCGAGCCGAGTCGGACGATCCCCGGTCTCACCCAGATGTTCGAGGCGGCTGCGATCCCGACCCGAGTCTCCGACAACGTACGTGGCGAGCTGTGGCGGAAGCTGATCATCAACTGTGCGTACAACGCGATCTCCGCACTCGCGCGCAAGCCGTATGGGCAGATCGTGCCCTCGCCCGGCGTCCGCGACGTGATGCGCGACATCGTCGACGAATGCCTCGCCGTCGCGACCGCCGAAGGGATCAACGTGCCGGGCGATGTCGACGCCGCCGTCTGGCGCATCGTGGAGACGATCCCGCAGCAGTATTCATCGACCGCGCAGGACATCGTGCGCGGCAAGCCGACCGAGATCGATTACCTGAACGGCCACGTGGTGAGGCGTGGCAAGGCACTCGGCATCAGAACGCCGGCGAACCAGGTGCTATGGGCGATGGTGAAGTTGATTGAGGCGAAACAGCTCACGTAGATTTCAGGAAGCCGATCAGATACTGGCTCACAATCTCTGGCTGTTCCTCCTGAGGCCAGTGGCCGGCACGATCTACCAGCTGCACGCCTTTGAATTTCGTATATCCGGTCTTTCCGGCCCCCTCAGCGCCTCCCGCGATCCGGTTGGCGCCCCAGTCCTGTTTGCCCGCAATGAACTGGGCGGGGACATCGATAGTTCTCCCCGAGAATGTGAGTTGCTCGGCGATGTTTGCGGGAAACGCAGTACGCCGGTGCCGGTAATTGTGCAGTGCCCCGGTCCACCCCGATGCGTCGTATTCCTGCCCGTAGACATCGCACTCCGCCTGAGTGAACCACTTGCAGTTCGCGATGTACTCCTTCGACGGCATGAACGCGACCATCGTGGCCGGCATGCCTCTGTCCCTTCGCATCACGTAGTACTCCGGCATCCGCGCGTTCTCTGCCGCGGCCTCTCTCGCGGTCGGCATCGGCCGCAAGGGCGTCAGGTTCTGGTTGCCGGGAAACTCGCCACCTTTCATGTAATAGAAGGCGCGGAAGAAATCGCTCATGCTCTGCGGCATGTGCTTCATGTCTTCATCGGCCTGCTTGCTGGCCCAGTACTCCTGATAGTCGCGGCGCGGCGGATTGAGCTTCGCGAACTCCGCGTCGAGTTCCGCAGCGGTGTATGCGGGTTTTCGTTCCGTGCCGGCGAAAGGAAACGATGGCGGGGCGCCGCCCGCCGACGAAACCGTCGTCAGGCGAAGGAACATGTCGGGACGCACGATGGCGGCATACGTGGCAATGAGCTGACCCTGATCGTGCCCGACGATGAGCTCCGCCTTCCGGTAGCCGAGCGCAGAGACGAGCGCGACCTGGTCGCGCACCATGTTGAGCGTCAGGAACGGCGTGGGATCGGCGTCCCAGGATCGGTCCCAGCCAACCGTGCGCCCATACCCGCGGCAGTCCGGCGCGATCACGTAGTAGCCCGCGTTTGCGAACGCCGGCATCACTTTGCGCCAGCTGTAGCCCAGGTTCGGAAAGCCATGGAGCAGCACGACGAGAGGTTGCCCCTGCGCCCCAGCCTCGAGCATGTTGACGGTGAGGCCATTGACGTTCGGCACGAGTCGGGCTTTGACGCCCGCGGGAAGCGTGTTGTTGCCGTAGGGCGGCAGCTTCTCGAAGGGCGCCAATGTCGTGATTTGTACCCGTGCAGGGGCGGGCGCCAGCGCCATGGCACCGAGCGCCGAAGCACCCGTGAGAAACTCGCGTCTCGAGCGTTCGGGCGTCGTCGTGGCTCTCATGTCGCCTCCCGTCTTCACGTCGCGAAGGTTATACGCGTACCGTGCTACTGTCACGGTGGCATCGCACCACATCGAGGAGAATGCAGCACATGCGACGAATGATGACGGCAATCGTGGGCCTCTGGGCGGCGGTTCTGGTGATCGATGCACGAGCCGAGGTCACGGTGATGGCAGTTCGGCTCGGTGCGAGCGACGTTGTCGCGCTGGCGAAGTTTTACGACGCGGCGTTCGGCCTGAAGGAGATCGACCGCGTCGGCAGTCCCGCCACCGAGATCATCATGCGCTTCGGCGCCACAGTCGCGGAAGCCAAAAAGGGCGCCTCGCCCGAGTTCCTCGTGCAGAAGCGCGAGGGCGTGGCGAAGGACCCGATGCACCACGCGATCTTCCGCGTCTCTGACATCGCCGCCACGGTCGCCGCCGCGAAGGCCGCAGGCGCCACGGTCGACCGTGATGTGTCCACTGTGTCGATCGGTGGTGCGCCGATCAAGATCGCGATGCTCGTGGACCCGCAAGGCAATGCGCTCGAGATCATGGAGCTGCCGAAGGGGCTCACGCACCTGCCGCATTAGAACTTCGGGGTTCTTGGGATCCGCTGAACGATGCGAGCTGGGGTATGGCGTGCGCGAACCGAACGTCAGAGACTCGGCACGGGTCCGGTGCCGCTGTCCCAATCCTTCACGACCCCATCGGGGCCCTTCAGGAATCCAAGGAGGCAACCGTTCGAGCCGTCACGCAGTTGGTGGCAGCGCGCTTTGATCGCATCTCCAGGCTTGAGATAGTCGCGCGTGACACCGATCCTTTCCAGACCGCTGCGGCTCGTGGCCTCGAGC
>DATFRP010000176.1:0-23662 GCA_035263125.1 Vicinamibacterales bacterium | reverse complement strand
TGCGTGCTTCCGGGCAGCGCCATCGACAGCCCCATCGCATTGTCCTTGAAGTTCGTGGTCTCGACCACCAGCGTGGGGCCTTCCCATCGACCGACGGAGTGTCCCTGCAGGAAGGTTTCACTCGCCGGCGGATGCTTGCGGCCGTCGAGATACACGGTGCGCTCCGAGTCCATCCAGTCGACCTTCATCACCACGCGGTCGCGTTGCACCGTGATCGTGTCGGCGACCGGATACAGCATCAGCGCGGGTGCCCCGATTGGAACGCAGTCTTTGAGGCTGTTGTTGCGTGCGTCGGCGTTGGTGGATGCCGCTTTGCCTTTGTCGGTCAACGGCCATCGGCCGGTGCCGCCCAGAAATGCGCCGAACTCAGTGCGCGGGGCGAACCACGTCCCCGCGATGCTCGTCGCGGCAGCGTTCTGATTCTTCGCATCGTACACGCTGCGAGACGCGATGTTGAGCGGCACGTAGGTGCCGTTCTGTTTGTAGAGTTCCCGCCCGAGGATGAACGCATTTGGATTGTTGCGCGAGGGGTTGCCGACAACCCGCACGACCTCGCCGACGCTGATCGAGGTCTTGGTGAAGCCGAGACCATTCAGAACGGAGGCGGCACCCGCCTCGACCTCCATCTTCACGGTCGACCCGTCGTCTTTTTTCACGTCGAGGGTGAGATAGACGTGCGGGTTGGTGAACCGATATTGCGCGACGCTGCCGGCGACGGTGACTTCCTTCTGCGTGTCGAATGCGGCGGCGCTGTGGTGAGCCGGGGCCGGAGCGGGGAGGCCCAGCGTGACCACAGCGACGATGAGAGCGGCACCCATGATCCTCATGAGTGCCGATTCTCTCATGCGCGAGAGTCCCGCAACTAGCGAGGCTGCGCCTGCTTGAACGCCTCTGCCGCGCGCTTCTGAATCTCGTCCCTGGTGAGATCTTCCTTGCGAGTGGGAATCCACCAGGTGTTGCCCGCAGGGTCGGCGATCGCGCCGGCGCGGTCGCCCCAGAACTGATCCATCTCGTTCCTCCCGTCTTGCTGCGCGCGACCTTACTTGTGCCCTTTGTCTTTTGACTTTTGATCTGGCGAGAGATCGTTGTAGTCCGGCATGTGCGCTTTGAGTCCGCGCGCGGGCGTCACCTTCGAGTAGCCTGCTGTCAGGGCATCGTTCCAGCGATCGACGGAGAAGTCGAACGGATCCTTCGGGTCGTCGTCGATGAGCTCGAGATCGGTCTCGGTCATCGTCAGCTTGCCGAACGTCAACTGGCCGCCGCGCCAGTAGATGAAGTTCTTCGACGTGGCGGGCGGTGAAAGCGGCCGTGGTGCCCCAGACCCGAACGTCTGGACCATGGCGTTGTGCTCGATGCGCACCGCCGTGATGGTGCCGTGCATGGCGGGCGGCGGCAGCAGTCGAGTGGGATCGAGGATCAGATCGTTGCCCTGCACGCTGATGCCGCGGCCGGGATCGACCTTGAGCAGATCGTCCATCTCGATCCCGAACGCCTTCAGCAGCGGGTTCACCGGGACGCCGAATCCCTTGACCGACTCGGAGTGGACGCGGATCTTTCCATCGGGCGTCACGCTCGCTTGCGCCTTCACGTCGAATGGCACCGGGATGCCTTTCTTCACCGTGCCCTTCTGGCGAAGCCGGCCCCCCTCGTCGATAGTGATTTTCAGCCCGCTGACGTTCGAGTGCCCCTGCAGCGTTCGCGTCATCATCGCATTGAGCGAAGCGAGGTCGATCGCCACCTCTCCGGTGTCGATCGTCACACTGTAGCTCGTGGGATCGTCGAGATAGGGGATCTGCCGGGCCCCTTCGGCGACGAAACGTCCTCGCAGGTGGTGAATCTGGACGCTGATGTCGGGAGTTAGATGCAGGCCGACGTTGCGCATCTCGACTTCGACCGGCTGTTTGTCTGTTTTGACGCCAGACGAGGCAATCGATAGAGAGACGACGATCGCAAGACCCACCGCCCGCATGACCGACGGAAGTGCAGAATCCAGGCCACCGCCTCGAGGACTGATCCCTAGTGCCTTTTCAGTCCTGAGGCCTGAGGCCTGAGCCCTGAGGCCTATCATACCTACATGGGGCTTCGTGAGACGACGGCACAGCACGAGCACGTGCTGGCGCAACTCAACGAGGAGCGGGTATCGGCGCTCGTGCGCATCAGCAAGACCCTCGAGTCGCTGCTGGCGCAATTGCACGCCGCGCATGCCCGGGTTGCCGATTCAAGCGGCGAGGCACGAGCGCGCGAGGTCATCGCGTATAACGACCTGCGCCGACATGCGGCGCGCTATCGCTGGTACCTCGAAGTGCAGCGCGAGTCCCTCGGCCTGCGCCACCATCACCGCCTCGACGAGTTCTACAAGGTCCCTCCGGAAATCTGAGGAATCAGGAAGCAGGAATCAGGAATCAGGCAGCAGGCAGCAGCCTACTTGCTATTCGCCTTGCGGCGCTCGGCCCAGTATTTCTTCATGCGCCGGCTGACTTCTTTCTTTTGCGCGGCTGTCATCGGCTTCCGATTCCGCACTGTTCCCGACGCCGCTGCCGTGGAGGCCCCGCCGCGCCGCAGGCCTGGAAAGGCGCGATAGATAGCGGCGAGTTCCTGAGTAAGTTCGGAGACGCGGGCTTCGGCACCGCGCCTGGCATATTCCTTTAGATCGAGAGTGGCCAAAAGGAGCCTCCATATATGGGAGAAGGAGCAATCTCCCATCGTATCAGGTCCTCTTATGACTTGAATGAAATAACTGAAGCAGTAGTCGAGACTTCTTTCATCGGTCGTTTGCCAGCGGTATAGAACAGGCAAGTGCGCGAATGAAGTCGAGATTGATAACGCGTGTCTGGAAAAGGGATTATCCCGCAAGCAACGTCATGAGTTCCTCAGGATGTGCCGCCCTCATTAGTGCCGTCTGACGATCTAACTTCTGCCCTCTTACCAGCGAGGCCAGCGACTCCTCGAGTGTGAACGACCCGGCCTTACGGGTAATTGTGATCTCCTGATTGAGATGCTGCAGCGCGTTCTTTCGAATGTGCTGCCGGGCGCCATAGCTCACCATCAGCAGCTCGGCAGCCGGAGCCAACGCACCGCTCGTCGTGCGAAGCAGCGTCTGAGTCAGCACGCCGGCCAGTGCCATCGCCAGTTCCTGTCGAACCGCGTTCTGACGCTCGGCAGGAAAGCCGTCGGCGATGCGACCGACCGCTGACGCCACGTCGGTGGTGTGAACGGTGGCAAAGACCAGATGGCCGGTTTCGGCAGCCGTCACGGCGATCCGCATCGACTCGGGATCGCGCATCTCGCCGAGCACGATGACATCGGGCGCCTGGCGCACGGCGGCGCGCAGGGCGGTCGCGAAGTCGGGGGAATCGACGCCGATCTCGACCTGCTCGATGAGGCACGTTCCGTGCGGATGCTCGTACTCGATCGGGTCCTCGATGGTGATGATGTGCCGCTCGTCGCGCGCGTTCATCTCAGCCACGAGCGCAGCCAGCGTCGTCGTCTTGCCCGAACCGGTCGCGCCGCCGATCAGGACGAGACCACGCGGCAGGCGGCTGAGCACCGAGATGTCGTGTGTGAAGTTGAGCTGAGTGAGTCGAGGGATGGTCATCGGCAGCGCTCGCAGCGCCGCCGCGGGTCGCCCGCGTTCGTAATGCAGGTTGACGCGGAACCGTCCAAGACCCGGGCGCGCAAACGCAAGATCGACCGACTCGCCGCCGCGATAGCGCTCGAAGAGCCGTGTCGGCACGAACGACGCGACCGCCTGGAGAATGTGCGTCGCCTCGAGCGGCTTGGACGATGCGGCGACGAAGGCACCGCGCGCGCGAATAGTGGCCGGCGCGCCCGAGACGAGCAACAGGTCGGCGCCCGCCAGCTCGCGGACGCGCCTCAACCATTCCAGCAGCGGCCCCTCGTCCACGACCTCGTCACTCGTGCGTCCGGTCTTCTCGGCGCGGTCGAGTGACGCGGGCGCCACACCGAGTCGGAGCTCGGACACCAGCTTGTCCAGATCCTCGATGGGATCGTCGTCAAACATCGACACACAGTGTAGGCGGGTCTTGCTCTTTAGACCCGCCGACCTGCAGTCCCGCCGAACTGTGTCTGAGCCACGTCGATCTGTCTTGCTTTCGAAGCCCCTCGACTGCTATTAAAGCGGCGCCTGGCGCCTGGCGACATATCAGTGCGGAGGGTTCCGCACGACCCCGGTCTCCGCCTTCGCCCTTCGGGCTACAGCGAGACAGGCCTTCGTCCCGCGATGCATGGAGGAACCACCAATGAACTGGCGTACCCCCGTTGCTGCCTTCCTGATGCTCCTCTGCGCCGTATCCGCACGTGCGCAGTTCGACTCGGCCACAATCTCCGGCGTCGTCAAAGACTCGACCAATGCCATTCTCCCCGGCGTCGACGTCACGCTGACGAACGTTGGCACGAAGAACGAACGCCGCGCAGTTACCAACGAAGCCGGACTCTACACGTTCCCCAACGTTCCGGTCGGCGAGTACCGCATCACCGCGTCCCTTTCTGGCTTCAAGGGCGTCACCAAGGACGGTGTGCAGGTGAATGCGGGACTCAACATCAGAGTCGATGTCGCGCTCGAGGTCGGCACGCTCAGTGAAACCATTCAGGTGCAGGCGGCTACCACGCTCGTCGACACCTCGGTGATCGGCCGGACGCTGCGCTCCGAGCAGATCGCCGAGACGCCGCTCAGCGGGCGCCGCGCATCGCAGGTCGCGCAGCTGGCGCCGGGCGTGGTCGGCGGCAGCATGGGTGGCTCGGTGCCGCAGGGTGTCGGCACGTTCGCCACTGGCTTCACCTCGATCAACGGCGGCCGGTCCGACGAGTTCATCACCACCATCGACGGCGCACCATCGATTCGAGTGCGCGCCGCCGGCGGCTTCATGATGGGCGCGCAGAACTTCGACACCGTCGCCGAAGTGCAGGTGCTGACGACGAACTACCAGGCCGAGTACGGACGGTCGTCGGCCGGGCAGCTCCGGCTGGTGACGAAGAGCGGCACGCAGAATTTCCGCGGCAACGTCTTCTGGTCACATCAGGACGACGCGCTCGACTCGAACACGTGGTCGCGCAAGAAGAACGGGCTCGAGAAGTCGCCGCACAACTACAACGCACAGGGCTTCACGCTCGGTGGCCCGCTCTATATCCCCGGCGGCTTCAATAGCAGCAAGCAGTCGCTGTTCTTCTACTGGGGTGAAGAGTGGCAGCGCGATCGCACCGTCGAAGAGCAGACCGCGATCGTGCCGACGGCTGCGATGCGCAATGGCGACTTCAGCGCGCTGCTCGCTCAGGGACGCGTGATCCGCGATCCAGCCACCGGACAGCCGTTCCAGGGGAACATCATTCCGGTCGAGAAGATCAGCCCGCAGGGGCGCGCATTGCTCAATGCGTTCCCGATGCCGACGCCCGGGTTCTCGCAGGGCGCGAACAACTGGATCGGCAACCCCTCGGTCTTCAACAACCAGCGCAAGGACAGCCTCAAGATCGACTGGGTGCCGAACACCAGTCATCGACTGGCCGTGCGACATACGTGGGCGCCGAACGTCTGGAACGATCCCGAGCCGATGGGCGTGTACTCCACGATCTGGGATTACCCCGGCCGCACGCTCGCGGCGACGTTCACGAGCACGCTCTCGAATTCGCTGATCAACGAGTTCTCGTTCTCATGGGGTTCGACCAGCCCGTCGAAGTACTTCGGCCAGCGCAACTGCGACTACTGCCCCGGCGGCGGCGATGCATTTCTCTATCCCCGGCAGCAGGACGTCGGCATCAACTATCCGTATCTGTTCCCGGGCACGAAGCTCGATCCCGACAAGATTCCCAACGTCTCGATCCAGGGACTCACGGCGATCAACAACGCCGCGTATCCGGGTTCGTGGAACGACTTCGTGTTCCTCTGGGCCGACAACGTCACGAAGATCTACAAGAACCACGCGCTCAAAACCGGCGTCAGCATCGAGCGATCGGGCATGAACGATCGCATTCAACTCAGCTTCGCCCAGGCGCCGGCGACGACGAATCAGAACGGATCGTTCCGCTTCTTCGACACCCGGCCAGGCGCCAGCGGCAACGCGATTGCCAACACGATGCTCGGCCTGTTCGACGACTACACCGAGTTCGGCAACAAGCCGAACACGAAATGGCTGGCGATGGCGTACGACGCGTTCGTGCAGGACAGCTGGAAGCCGACGCGCGATCTGACGCTCGAGCTCGGCGTCCGCTATTCGTTGTGGCAGCCCTGGGGCACCAGGAACCTCGCGATGGCGTCGTTCCAGTCGCAGTTCTACGATCCGGCGACTGCGCCGCTGATCGATCGCGCCGGTGGCTTCGTCGTGAGCGGCGACCGCTTCGACGGCGTGGTGCTGCCCGGCGACAAGCCGACCGACGACGCGCTGCAGGACTTCCCGCAGCTGGCGGGACTGCAGCGTCTCTATCACGGCGTGCCGAACGGCTTCTCCGACACGCCGACCAACGGCTTCCAGCCGCGCCTGGGAATGGCGTACGCGCTCAACGACGTGACGACGTTCCGGGCGGGCGTGGGACGCTTCCTCAACCGCGTGCAGATCAACACGACCGCGGCCTACGGGTTCAACGCGCCGCTCTCTGAAATGCAGACGGTCATCAACGGCATCGTCGACGCGCCCGGCGGCGCCTCGACGCGCAACTTCCCGCTTGTGGGTGCGATGCAGTCGCCCGACTTCACCAACCCGACGTCATGGGCGTGGAACACGACGGTCGACCGGCAGCTGCCGTGGCAGATGCGTGGCACGCTGTCGTACGTCGGCCGCAAGGCGTCGAACCTCGAGCGCGCGCGCAACATCAATCAGCTGCAGCCCGGGACCATTCAGGCCAATGCTGGTGTCAACGCCAACGCGCTCCGGCCGTACCTCGGGTTCGGCAGCATCACGCTCTACGAGACGACCGGGCGGTCGACGTACAACAGTCTGCAGACGCAGGTCGAACGCCGATCGACGCGAGGCCTCGGCTACAGCGTGGCATACACGTTCTCGCGTACGAAGGACGACGGCAGCGGGCGCGGCGACATCCTGCCCAACGCGTTCACCGACGCCGGCTACTACGGCATCTCGGATCTCGATCGTCCACACGTGCTCGTCTCGCAGCTGCGCTATCGCTTTCCGACCTTCGAGTCGTCGGCGGCGCCGATGCGATGGGTGCTGGGCAACTGGGATGTCACCGGGATCTTTCAGGCACAGTCGGGGGCGCCGTTCAGCGTGCGCACCGCAGTCGACGTCGCGGGCGTCGGGCCCGGCAGCGGCAACCAGTTCTACGAGCTGGTCGGCGATCCGAAGGCGGTGCGGACCGAGTGGGACGATGCAACCTCGAGAGCCACGTGGTTCGACAAGAACGCGTTCCGTATTCCCACGACCGGCACGTTCGCGACGTCGCAGGCCAAGAACATCCTGCGTCAGCCCGGCTTCTGGGACATCAACATGTCGTTCCGGAAGGGCTTCGCGAGCGTCGGCACGCATCGCTTCGATGTGCGGCTCGAAGTGTTCAACATCCTCAACCACACGCGCCTCGACAACGCGGTGACGAATCCCACCTTGCCCGACTTCGGCTTCATCACATCGCGTGTCGGGAACAGGACTATGCAGGTGGGGATGCAGTATGTGTTCTGAGTGAGACCCGTTCACGAGGTTCATGCGACGCGTGAACCTCGTGAATTCATTCGCGGTTTCTGAACTGCACGTCAGGGTTCATTCAGGTTCCGTTCACCTGACGAAGAATTCATAAAGACTTCAGGTACCCGGGTGCGGGGTCGCCGCTACGCTGAGGTATGGCGACCCTTCTCTCATTCTGTCAGTGGCTCGGCGATACTTCATTCAGCATCGGCATTCGCGAGTCCACATGGACCTATCCGGTGATCGAGTCCGTACACGTGCTCAGCTTGTGCGTGTTCGTCGGCTTGCTGTTGCTCTGGGATCTCCGACTCGTCGGTATCACGCTGCGCCGGGTGGCGGTGTCGGAGGTCTGGTCGTGGTTGATCCCGTGGATCACTCTGGGCGCGGTGCTGATGGTGATCAGTGGGGTGTTGCTCTTCGTCTCGGATCCGGTCAAGTTCTACGGCAATATTTTCTTCCGCATCAAAGCGTTCGGTCTCTTCCTCGCGCTGCTCAACGCCATCATCTTTCATCTCGGCGTCGAACGTCGGCTCCCTGAGTGGGACACCGCAGCCGTCACTCCGCGCGGGGCCCGGGTGGCGGGCGCCGTCTCGATCGGCTTGTGGGCGGTGATCGTCGTGACCGGCCGTTTCGTTGCGTACAACTGGTTCCCACCGCTGGTCTAAGGAGCGTTCCGCATGTCAGCCCTCTTTCAATGGATTGAACATTCGTGGCTCGGCGTGTCGGTCAACGGCTCGCTGTGGGCGTTCGCGGCGTTCGAGGCGGGGCACCTGCTGGCGCTCGCCGTGATTGGCGGCGCGGTGCTGGTCGTCGACCTGCGCACGCTCGGCTGGGTGTTTCGGCGTCAGTCCGTCAGCGAAGTGGCGCGCGAAGCGCGGCCATGGCTGGTGGGCAGCGTGATCGCGATGTTCCTCACGGGGATCCCGCTGCTCGCATCGCTCGCGTACTCGAAGTACTACTTCAACGAAGCGTTCCGGCTGAAGATGTATTTCCTGTTCGCCGCGCTGATCTTCACGTTCGCTGTCCGTCAGCGAATCGCGATGAGCGACGACGCACGTGCCAACTCGCGCATCGCGAAGGTCGTTGCAGTGGTGTCGGTGCTGCTGTGGTCTGGCGTCGGCATCATGGGACGGGGGATAGGCTTCTACTAGGAATCAGGAAGCAGGAATCAGGAAGCAGCAGGAAGCAGGATACAGGAATCAGCATGCAGGAATCAGGATGCAGGCCTGGATTGGCCGCTGCCTGATTCCTGTCCGTTGAGCGGCACACACAGCGTGACGAGCGTGCCGCCCTCCGTTGGACAATCGAGTGTCAGCGAACCGCCGTGCACTTCAGCGGTTCGCCTGGCAATCGGGAGGCCCAGCCCGCCGCCGCGTGCTTTGGTCGTGAAGAACGGCTCGAGGACCTGCCCGCGAATGTTCTCGGGGATGCCTGGGCCGGTGTCCCGCACCAAAATCTGAGCCGACGCGTGCCGCCGGGCGAGCGTGACGCGGATTCGGCCGTGTCCTGACATGGCCTGTGCCGCGTTCAGCAGCAGGTTCAGTACCGACGCCCGGATCATCTCCACGTCGACATTGACGATGATGTCGTCGCCGTCGACGATGAAGTCGATCTGTTCTCCGGCTGGATCGCGTCGCGCCATCGCGATGGCATCCTGTACGAGTGGACGAAGTTCAGTGGGGTGCAGGCGAGGTGCGCGCGGGCGCGCGAAGATCATCAAATCGTTGATGAGATCGTTGAGCGAGTCGATGCGGGCGATGATGTCGCGCATGACCGGAACGTCGACGTCGCCGACGGCCCGACGCGACACCAGCACCTGCATCGCGCCTTTGACTCCGGCGAGCGGGTTGCGCACTTCATGCGCGACGACTGCCGCCATCTGGCCGACGCGGGCGAGCGCGGCCTGACGCGTCAGCTGCTCTTCGGCGGCCTTGCGCGCCGTGATGTCGGCGCGGATGGCGATGTACTGATACGGCTTGCCGCGATCGTTGAGGAACGGCACGATCGTCGTGTCGACCCAGTAGAGATGCCCGTCCTTGGCGCGGTTGCAGATCTCGCCGTGCCACACGCGGCCGTTCGCGATCGTCACCCAGAGGTCGCGGATGAACTCTTTCGGATGATGTCCCGAGTTGATGATGCGATGGTCCTGCCCGAGCAGTTCGTCGCGGCGATAGCCGGAGATCTGACAGAACTTGTCGTTGACGTAGCTGATTTTTCCGGACACATCGGTCGTCGCGACGATCGCGGCATGATCGAGCGCGCGTTTGATGTCGGTCAGCTGCTGAACGTCATCGGGCGGGGTCACGGGTGCTCGCGCGGGTGAAAGGCCTCTGGCAAGTATAGCGACCAGCGGGCGACGAAGGTGGGGACTAGTTCGCGGCGACGCGGAACCCTCCCGATGCGATGACGTTCCGGATGCCGGACTAGCAAGGCAGGTGCGCTCTCGCGTCGGCACGCCCATTGCGAGAACGATCACAGCGATGTTGCCACGTGAACATGGTGCCTACGGGCAGTTGGCGTTTCCGCTCATTACCTCGTTTGCCGTCGCCGGGTTCTCGACGGCAGCGACGCTCATCGGCCTGAGTGCCGTGGCCGCCTTTCTGGTGCACGAACCACTGCTCGTGCTGCTCGGCCGGCGCGGTGTCCGCGCGGGGCGGGACCATCGTCGGGCGGCGATCGGTGCGCTCGGGGGGGCAGGCATCTTTGCGATCGGGGCCGGCCTCATTGCCGGTGTCGTGATGCCGCCTCCGATGCGATGGTCGCTCGTGCTCCCGCTCATTCCGGCGGCGTGTTTCACCATCGCCATTGCTCTGGGTCGAGAGAAACGTGCGCTCGGCGAAGTGGCCGCCGCATTGACGTTCTCTTTCGTTTCTGTCCCGATCTGTCTGGCGTCTGGCGCTCCCATGCGTACCGCGCTCA
The DNA here is from genome assembly GCA_035263125.1 of Vicinamibacterales bacterium. Classification (GTDB taxonomy): domain Bacteria; phylum Acidobacteriota; class Vicinamibacteria; order Vicinamibacterales; family UBA2999; genus Gp6-AA40. Next base: position 13,100 of record DATFRP010000176.1, on the reverse strand, counting down.
GCGTCGCAGGCACGTTCGCGTCCATCTTCGTGACGGCGACGTTGGCTGTTCGAGTCGTGATTCTGCGTGTGCGCGGCGGCGGCGATCCTCGCCGCGAACGGGCGACGCGCGCCGCCGTGTTGATGCTGGCACTCGTGATCGGGGTCGCTCTTCTTGCCGCTCTCGCGCGTCACGCAACATCCTGGCCCACGCTCGCTGCCGTCGCGCCAGGGCTCGTTGGCGCCGCATGGCTCTCGCTGTTGCCGCCGCCGCCCACGCGTCTTCGCACGGTCGGATGGACGCTCGTCACGACATCCGCGACAGCCGCAGCGATTCTGATTGCAGGTTTGTAATGGGGTCGGGAGTCATTTTGGCGGGTTCCCGGAAATGACTCCCGACCCCATTTTCAGCAGCCCCACCATCGTGGCCGACCACGCGGCAATGGCGACGTAGAGAAATACGCGTGAGATCACCAGCAGAAACGGAGTGTCGATCGCGTGCGCGAGACGGAACGTGCACACCGCGTACATGCCGAGTGGAAACACCGCGCCCCAATACAGCGGGTCGTAGGTCAGCGGGAATCTTTTGTACACGTGCCGCCAGATGCCGAGGATGACCAGCATCGGAATCCACCACGTGGCGGTTGCCCAGAAGAGCAGCGTCAGCCCTTTCAGGAACGGGAGCAGGTCCGTCAGGACGGGAGAGTTGGCGGCCGCGCCGACGAGCGTCGCTCCAGCCAACGTGGAAATCGCCACCGCACCCATGTTGATCCAGTAGGGAGGCGCCAGATCGGACGCGCTCATGGCGAAGAACGTGTAGCGGTAGAAGATCAGCGAGATGATCCAGATGTACAGCATCCCGCCGCCGAGCCACATACAGAGGCTGAAGAGCAGGACAGCTTGCGCGTTTCCCTGCATCCCGACAGCCACCTGCGCGCCGAGCACGCTGACCGACTGTGCTGCGACGACCGCCAGCAGCCATGCACCGTTGATGCCCTCCGACAATGGCGGTTTGTCCGCCTTGATCGTCAGCACTGTGAACACGGTGTAGGTCACCACGGCCCACAGGACGATCCCGATCGCCCAGAGCGCGGCGGCAAGATGCCAGGCGTTCTGGACGATCAGCGCCCCGCTTCCGAGCACCTCTGTCGCCGCGACGATGGTGAAGAAGCCGACGGCACGCCCGTGATGTGAGATGTCGGCGACGACGCGCGCGGGAAATCTGACGATGCGGATGACCGTGAGAACCCAGAGCGTGATGTAGAACGCGACGTTCGCCCACCACAACACTACGGCCAGCCACGGAAATCCAATCAGTTGGTTGCCGTTCGAGACGATGCCGGTCGCCATCACGAGCGCGAACGACGCAGGGTGCATCGACGCGATGAATTCGGCGCGCCGGTCAGTCACTGTCTCGCGCGATCGATGTGGTAGAGATACCGCAGCAGCCCTGCGTTGAGCGCGAGGCACGCGAGGCTTGCGCCTGCTGCCGGCCAGATCACCGACTCGTCGCCACCGAGATACGCGTTCATGGTCGCGGTGAGCAGCCAGAGTTGCAGCACCACCAGCATCAGCACGAAGGCAACCATGCCGTGGATGATCGTCGTCCGCTGCTGGCGTGTGAACGGGCGATGCACGTTCATGCCGGCTACGTCGTCCTTTCTTCGATGCCGGTCGCGAAGATCTGCTTGCCGCGAACCTCCAGGTGAACGATCGGGAGCGGACGTCTTGGAGGGCCTGATATCGGCCGGCCCATTGCCAGATCGAAGTATCCCTCGTGACACGGACAGTGGATCACCCCTGCCTCGACGCGTGGACGTACAGCGCACGACAAGTGGGTGCACTTCTGGCTGTAGGCAACGAGCACGTTCTCCTGCGGCCGCACCAGCACACAATCGTCGTGTGGGCCGGGGAACGCGAACGTCACGATGCCGCCGACCGGCAGATTATCGAGCGACGCGATCCGCGTGATCTCTGCCCGCCCGCGGCGCCGCCGCCACCAGTTCTGCGTGGCGATCCAGAACTGCCCGACAGTGAACGCCAGGCTCGTGAGCACCATGAACTTCATGAAGTCGCGGCGCTCGACGTAGTGATCCTGCGGCCAGTCGATCGGAAAGTCCGTCCGCCACGACGGCTGCTCGTCCATCGGCCTCCAGTTGGGAGCGATGGTGATCTGGTCGTCCTCCTTCAGCCGCGTGTAGAGGCTCGCGGGCGTCGTGCCGGTCAACCCTTCACGAGCAGGCGAATCGATCCGCACGTCAAGCGGCTGGCGCGGGTCGTCACTCAGGCGCGAACGAGGGTCGTCGGTCATGGGACTCCTTTTGCGCAGGGACTCATACCGTGACGTCGGCAAATGGATCGCCGCCGTCGTTCGCAGAATCGGTCGCGGGCTGAGTCGCGTCCGCAGTCAGCACGCGAAGCGTCACGGCGCGCTCGCGCGGCTCGTCGTGCATCGCCGCGGTCACGTCGGCCAATGGCGATACGGACGCCAGTGCGCGCGGCACCATCATGAACACTCGCGTCGTCACGACCTGGGCGCCGAATTGGAAACGGTTGATCGGCGTCGACATCGGCCGGAGCTGTTCGACCTGCTCGCGCGTCCCGAAGAAGAGCGCCTGGCTTGGGCAGACCGTCGCGCACATCGGCTTTTTGCCGACACTCGTCCGGTCGTAGCACATGTCGCACTTCATCATGATCTGCCGGTCTTCGTACACCTCCGGGACGCCGAACGGGCATGCGACGACGCAGTTGCCGCACGCGATGCAGCGCGGCTTGCGCGCCGATTGAACGACGCCGTCGCCGGTGCGCTTGATCGCATCTGCGGGGCAGACTTCTGCGCAGGTCGGCTGCTCGCAGTGCATGCAGATCACCGGGACCGTCTGCACGCTGCGCGAGCGCTCGATGAACTCCAGGTGGATCATCGAGTCGCCGCGATGCGTGTCGCACTCGGTGCACGCCTGCACGCAGGCCTGGCAGCCGATGCATCGATTGGGATCGACGAAGAAGTGGAGGTACTCGGGCTTCGGCATCGAGAGAAGCCTATTGCTGCGGTTCCAGGGTGGCGGCATACGCCGGCGGCCCATCGGCTTTGCGCACCCGGCATCCGCACACTTTGTATTGAGGGATCCTGCTGATGGGATCCTGGGCAGCCACGGTCAACCGGTTCACGCTCTTCGGTCCGGCCCAGTGATACGGGATGAAAACGGTGTCAGGGCGAATGGTGGTGACGACCATCGCTCGCAACGTGATCGATCCGCGTCGCGTCTCGGCAATTGCCCAGTCACCGTCAGCAATTCCTACCTTCGACGCGAGCCGCGGGTGTATTTCGATTCTGGGCTCGGGATACTGCTTCACGAGCGGGCCGATCCGTCTCGTCTGCGTGCCGGAGAGGAACTGACTCACGACGCGGCCGGTCGTCAGAAACAACGGGTAGTCGTCGCTCGCATCATCGACAGGCGGACGATACTCGGCGACGTTGAAGCGCGCCTTGCCGTCGGGAAAGTAGAACGGACCCGCGCCTCTGGCGATGGGGTTGTAGCTCCCCGGCTCGAACAAGCGGGGCGTGCCGGGATGATCGACAGGCCGGCCGGTCTCCGGATCATCGCTGTAGCATGGCCAGAACACACCCATCTGGCGTTCGAGTTTTTCGTAGGTGATCCCCGAGTAGTCGGCGACGCCGCCCTTGCTGGCAATGCGGAGCTCGTCGAAAATTTCGCGCGGGCTCGTGAACGTGAAGCCAGTGGGCCTGCCGAGTGCCGAGGCCACGTCCTGGATGATTCGCCAGTCTGGCCGCGCCTCTCCGGGGCAATCGACGGCCTTGTTGATCTTGATCACCCGGCATTCGACCTGTGTCACCGTCCCCTCATCCTCTTCATGAAGGCTGCCGGGTAGGACGATGTCCGCGTGCCGCGCGGTGTCGTTGAGAAAGAAATCGATCGACGTGAAGAACTCGAGCTTCTCGAGACATCTGGTGATGAACGTGCTGTCGGGCAGCGAGACCTTCGGGTTGAAGCAGATCGACAGCAGCCCCTTGATCTCGCCCGCGTCGATCTTGCGGAACATCTCGTAGGCATCGACGCCGGGTCCTGGCAGATCCGCCTCGTCCATGCCCCATACGCGTGTGATGTACTTGCGGTGCTCGGGATTGCTGATGTCGCGCCATCCGGGCAGCTGATCGCACTTCTGTCCATGCTCGCGGCCGCCCTGTCCGTTGGCCTGGCCGACGATGGTGCCGTAGCCGCTTTTCGGCCTGCCGATCCGTCCGCTCGCGAGCACGAGATTGATGGTGCCGAGCGAATTCTGCACACCGTTCGAGTGATGTTCGATGCCGCGCGCGTGAAACAGGAAGCTGCTCTTCGCAGTGCCCCAGAGCTCGGCGGCGCGGCGAATCGATCGCTCTGGCACCCCGGTGACATCCGCGGTTCTCGCCGGCGTCCATTCGCGGCAGTACGCTGCCACCTGATCGAAACCGGTCGTGTGCGTGTTGATGAACGAGTGATCGAGCCAGTTGTGCTCGATCATGAGCTGCAGCACTCCGGCAAAGAGTGCGGCGTCGCGGCCCGGCTTGACCGGGAGGAACAGATCACATGTGCGAGCCGCCGGTGTGATGCGAGGGTCCTGAACGATGATCCTCGCGCCCTGCTCGCGAGCCTGCCACAGATAATTCGTGGTGATCGGAGAGCACTCAGCGACGTTCGATCCCGCCACCCAGATCACGTCGGTCCCCACCATATCGGACCAGGGGTTGGTGGTGCGATCGATGCCGAAGGCCTTCTTGTTGGCCGCGCCGGCGCTCACCATGCACAGGCGGCCGTTGTAGTCGATGTACGGCGTGCGCAGGCACATCCGCGCGAACTTGCCCAATAGATACGTCTTCTCGGTCGTCAGGCTCGCGCCGCTGAGGACGCCAATCGCGTGGCGACCGTGCGCGCTCTGGATGCGATCGATCGCCGAGGCGACGGTGCGAATCGCCTCGTCGTACGGAAGCGGACTGAAGCCATGCGGCGAAGCCGGATCGCGCCGAAGTGCCGTGGTGAGACGATCGGGATGCGCGCCCTGCAGGTACCGTTTGACGCCTTTCGGGCAGAGCATCCCGCGATTGAACGGAAACTCTTCCCACGGCTCGAACCCGATCACCTGATTGTCTTTGACCTTGAGTTGAATCCCGCACTGCTGGCCGCAGAAGCAGCAGTGAGTCTTCACCAGGCGATCGGGCTCGACGCTCGTCGACAGGCGAACGCCGGTCATGGCGGACAGGTGTGGCCCGAATCCTTCGATGATCTTCAGCTCGTCGAGGGGAAGAGTCGCCACGTCAGGTCACTCGCTGCGCCACATCGCGCCTTGTGCGAGCCCGAAGAGGGCGCGTCGGCAGCGCGGGCAGATCTGCTGATAGTGTTCGGCGCCGGTTGCGTCCGGCATCTCGTACGAGAATCCCAGACTCCGTTCGACTGTGATGAGGTCACGGATCATCGCGGCCGGTGCATACGCGCGTCCGCAGCGACGGCATGCGGCCTGCTCGCCGCGGGCGCCCGCCTCCTTGTAGAAGCTCACGCCGAGTTGCGCCGGTCGCTGGAAGATGTGAAACGGCTTGCCGAACGGCAGATACAGCAGCGTGAAGATGACCGTCGTCGCATGGAGGATCGCGAGGAAGTCGTAGGCATAGCCCTTCATCCAGGTGTAGCTGGCCGTCAGCAGCAGGCCGGTTGTGCTGATCGCGAAGAGCAGAATCAGGGGCAGGACATCCTGGCCAAACTGCTGCACGGCAACCGCGCCGTGATCGATCATCCGGCGCCGGAACGCCAGCATCACGCCGCCGATGACGAGGAACGAGGCCCAGACCAGTCCGTGAAACACGATGAACGCGATCGTAGAGTCGACGGGAAAGTCGAGGAGCGGAAAGCCGAAGACATGCGCCCGGTAGATGTCGAGATGTCCCGGGACCGTCGTGAAATGAATCCAGCCCCAGACGAGGGGAAACGTGATCGCGGCCGCCAGCACGCAGCCCCACATGATCAACCAGTGAGCGAGCCCCCGCATGTGGCCGCGACGGAAGATGAATCGGTTCAGCGCGAACTCGAGCGCGAATCGACGCAGCAGTTCACGGAGATTGCCGGCCACATGGGAAGGTGAGGTGAAGACCTCCCACCCGCGCCGCCAGTAGAGACGAGTCGGCGGACGCTGCAGCCACATCGCATAGCGGTAGGTGATACCGAAGGTCGCGAAGAGCGTCGCGAATGTGTAACCGACGAGCGCCGCGTCGAAGTGGTCGAGGGCCCGCGAGCCGACGATGATGAGGACAGCGAGCAGGATGCTGGCGACGAGCCCCCACGCCCCTGCTTTCACACGTTCGCGTGCGATGCGCATTGGCGAACGTCAGCCTACCCCCGTCGCATGCCGAGAGCAACGTGAACTATTCCGTAATGGGGTCGGGAGTCATTTCGGGGGTGGTAATGGGGTCGGGAGTCATGTGGAACGCTCGGCAATGACTCCCGACCCCATTACGGATTCCGAAATGACTCCCGACCCCAATTCCTAGAACGTGAACTCGGCGCTGAACTTGGCCATGCGTCCCGAGAGGATCGAGATCGGCTGCAGCCAGGTGCCGCCGGGAATGAAGTTGTTGTTGTAGGTCAGGATCGCTCCCGAGTTCAGCGCGTTATAGAGATCCACGCCGACCATCGTCTTGGTGTTCCCGAACTTCAGCAGCTTCGCCGCGCGGAAGTCGAGCTGATTGACGCGGTTCCCGTACAGCGTGCCGGGCTCGATCAGATTGATCGTGACGTTGGCGGGATCGCCCGCCGGTCCGCGCCCGAGCGCGGCAGTGATCACGGAGTTCGGCGCGGCCCAATTCGCGGCCAGGAGCGGCCCGGGCTTGCTCTGCATCACGCCGCTGAGCTGCACGTCGACCTTCGGGATGACGTAGGTCGCGAGTCCTCTGAACTGCGTGAGGATCCCGTACGCGACGTGACAATACGGGCTCGTGGGACTGACTGTCGATCCCGCGAGGCCGGCGCCGAGCGCCGAGCTGAGTTCCGGCAGATTGGCGCGGACGTCGCACGCATCGGCAACGGTCTGACCCGTGCTCGTGCCGCCCTGGAAGTTCAAGCCGTTCCCCATGCGCACGTTCAACGTGACGTCGATGCCATTGAAGTACTGCGACCACTTGCCGTAGTTGCTCGAGTCGGTCACGGTGTTGAGGATCTGGCCCGCCAGCGCGCGATCGACATCGAGCAGGTTCGAGATCGGGTAGCCGCCGCCGCCAGGTAGACGCGGATCGGACGGCGCCGTGATCGTGTAGCTCGTGTAATTGGCAGCCGCAGCCAGGGTGTTGTCGTTGACGGTGAAGCCACGGAACGATCGCCGCGAGTACGCCACTTCCACAGACGCCTTCGGCAGCAGCTGCTGCTGAATGGAAACATTCACGCTCCAGTCAGACGGCCTGACGCCCCAGCCCTTGAGCAAATCGGGATCGTAGTTGTTCGTCAGCACGTTCTGTCCGAACCGGAGGTTCGAGAGCGCGCCGCAGGTGTCGCCACCAGCGCTGTTCGCGTTGGGGTTCAGCAGATCGCAGTCGGGTTGGAAGTTCCCATTGCCGTCGGTCCAGCTGCGCGTGACGCTGCCGGTCGCGAACGCGCCGCCGGTCACCGGCAAACGGCTCGTCGGGTTCGCCCCCGCGTAGTTGCCAGCGGTGCCGACGCCCTCGAGGTATTTGCCGAAGCTCGCCTTGAGCGCGGTGTGGCCGTTGCCGAAGACGTCCCAGGCGGCGCCGACTCTCGGCGTGATGTCGTTGTAGCTGTCGACGCCCTGCGTTTCCGGGAAGTGGAACGCGTTCGGCAGGAAGCGCGTCGGTCCGATCGTCTGCTCGGGGAACCAGCTGCCGGCGCGATCGTACCGCAGCGCGCCCTGCAGCGTGAGGCGGCCCATCGTCCACTGCTCCTGCGCGTAGAACGCGGTCCATCCCGCACGGGCGTTGTTGACCCATGGCGAGATCGATTCGGTGAGCTGATTCGGGATGCCGTTGTTCACGCGATACGTCAGGTTCTGATCGTTCGTGAACCACGTACGATCGTCGGTGAAGTACGACCCCTGGTAGCCGACCTTGAAGCTGTGCGCGCCGGTGATGTACGAGGCGGATGCCCGCCATGCATAGGCGCCGGTGTAGTTGAGCGCGAAATCCTGCGAGCGATAGAAGAGGCCCGCGATGCCGCCGTTGGCCGGACATCCGACGATGCCCTGCGCAGGAATACCCGCGCACTGTTCCTGTACGCGAATGAGATTGCGCGTGGGATTCGGGTCGCGCTCGAAGCTGCCCCACCCGTAGTACGTCGTGCCGAGCCCCGCTTCGAGCAGTAGACGATTCGACCACGGTGACGCCCAGGTCAGCTGGGTGACCCGGAGCGGCTTGTACTGACTCAAGCCGCCAGCTTCGGGCGACATTCTGGCCGGATCGGTGATGCCGTAGGTCGTCCCTTCACACGTGCGGCACACGACCTGCTCGTCCCAGAAGCCGCCAACCTTGTGCTTCGGTGTCACCTGCCATGTCACGCGACCGCTGATGTTCTCCCACGTCCGATCGGTGAACTGCGGCTTGGTGGTGTCGGGCGAATACAGCCACTTGGTCGGATCGCCTGCGTTCAGGTTGTAGAAGATCCCCGGGATGTAGCGCGTGGCCGCCTGCGTGCGTCCGTTGACGAAGTACCAGACCTTGTCTTTCTTGATCGGTCCGCCGACGGAGATATTCACGTCGTAGACGCTGTTGAGCGGCGGGACACCCGAGCCGTTGTCGGCCTGCAGGCTGGCGCCGGTGCCGCTGTAAAAGGCGGCACCGTGCACCGAGTTGCCGCCGGTCTTCGGCACGACGTTCATCACCAGACCCGCTGTCTCCGATTCGCCGAGACCGCCGGATGTGGTGAAGGCGATCTCCTGTGCGTTGCCGATATCGGCGACGTAGGTCGGCGGCTGTCCTCCGCCGGGCGGGTTGCCGATGTTCAACCCGTCGACCCACATGCGGCTCTCGTTCGCACGACCACCATGCACGGGGAACTGCGTCGTCACGGTTCCGGCGGCAGGGTCGTTCACGTTGGTGATCACCCCTGGCACCATGGCCACCATCGATCCGTAGTTCCGCTGGTTCGGGATCGCGCGGATGATCTCGTTGTCGATCGTCACTTCGCGGCGCGAGCTCTGCGTGTCGACGATCGGCGACGCGCCGGAGACTGTGACCGTTTCCTGAAGCGCGCCCACCCGCATTTCCGCGTCGACCGTCGCGGTGAACGAGCCGGTCAGCTCGATCCCTTCGCGCTTGTAGGTACTGAACCCTGGCAGCGTGAACGTGACCGTGTACGTGCCGGGGCGCAGGTTCTCGATTCGGTACTGACCCGTGCCATCAGTCACTCCCGAACGAACTTTCTCGATCAGCGCGGTGCTGGTGGCTTCGACGGTCACGCCGGGCAGTACGGCACCCGACGCATCTTTCACGGCGCCTGCGATGACGGCTTGTGCAGACGCGACGCTTGGCATGAGGACGAGCAAGGCGATCAATCCCAGGGTCTTCACAATTACACGCATGTCCCACCTCTCAATCGGTCCCGGCAACTTGCGCGCGTGCACACTGTTACCCGCTGTGACGCGCCGTGGATATTCGCTGCACGCCGCCGGCCTGTCAAGGCGAGTTGACGAGTTGAGTCAACGCTGCTAGAGTATGCGCGAAGTCTTAATTCATTAAGAGTTCAGAAACTACGCGCACGCGCACACACACACGCATGGCACGCAAGCGATCACCAGCACTGACTGACGCCGAAGCGCGGGTGATGGCGGTTCTGTGGGAACTCGGGACGGCCACGGTCGCCGATGTCGTCGCCGGGCTCAGGAAAAAACGCGCGGTGACGTACAGCACCGCCCAGACGATGCTGCGGATTCTGGAGACCAAAGGCTACGTGATGCACGAGAAGGTGGCGCGCGCATTCATCTACAAGCCTCGAGTCGACGCGCGGCAGGCGCGTCTGCGCGCGTTGCGCCATCTCGCGAGCCGGTTGTTCGACGGTTCGCCCAGCCTCCTCGTGCTGAACGTGCTCAAGGACGAGGCCTTGGATCCAGCGGAGCTCAAACGGTTGAAGAGACTCATCGGAGAAGCCTAGGGAGAGCCGCATGGAGATCGCGTGGTTGCCGTTCTGAACTGGATCTGGCAGGGAAGCGTCGTTGCGCTCATCACGACACTCGTGCTCGCCGTGATCGAGCGATCGAGCGCGCGCGACCGGTACCTGACGGTCTGGGCGGCCTTGCTCTCCGTGCTGGCCCTGCCGATCGTTCCGTATCTCCGGGACGCCATCGCCGAGGTGACGATGACGGGTGGTGATGCCGCTGCGCGCGCGCCGTTCGTGTCGATGCCGGCAGCATGGTGGACGTCGAACGCCGCCGTTCTGGTGCTGTGGGCGCTCTGGCTCGCCGTCTCCGGGTGCCGCCTGGCGATCGCCGCAGTGTCACTCGTTCGTGTGAAGCGCGCCTCGGTGCGTGTGCCCGACGCCCGCCAGGCCCGTCTTCGTCACTGGGCGTCGGTCACGAGCGATGGCAGGCGGACCGACCTCAGGGTCTCGATGGGTGTGCACGCCGCCGCGGTGCTCGGCTGCGGGGCACCGATGATCGCGATTGCGCCGGGACTTCTCGACGGGCTCACCGATGACGAGCTCGACGGCATCGTGATCCACGAATGGGCGCACGTACAGCGCCGCGACGATCTGATGCACCTGGCACAGTCGTGCATCGGGGTCATCGCCGGATGGCATCCGGCCGTGTGGTGGCTGGGTCGGCAGCTCCGGCTCGAACGCGAGATCGCGTGCGACGAGTGTGCCGTCGCCAAGGTCGGTTCGGCCAAGAGATATGCGGCAAGTCTCGTGAAGCTGGCCGGACTCCCTCTGCGTCACGTCACGTTGCTTCCTGCGGTGACCGCCATCAGCCCCTCAGGGCTTCGACGGCGAGTGACGCGAATCCTCTCGGCCGATCGCCGGTCGTCGTCGAGAACGTGGCGTTTCGCTGCAGCTGCGGCTGGCGTGTCGCTGTGTGTCCTGGCGGGTGCGCTGGGTGGCGTGCGCGCCATCGAGGCGGCGACGGACGTGACCGATGTCATCGAGGCCGTCGCCGAACGGATCGTGCCAAGTGCTACGATCGAGTCGGCCTTGGAACCGTCGCCTCGATCTGCCCCGGTCCCGGTTCATGCGATGTCGCTGGTTGCCGTCGGCTCGCGGCCAGCCACTCGATCGCGCGAGCAGACATCGCCGCCGGTCGCGAATCCCGATGCTCACACGGCTGCCGCGAATGTGAGCGGGACGACCGCGTCTCAGGTCGCAGAGATCGGCGCGTCGCGAGTGTCGGCCGCGTTCAACGCGCGCGCGCCAGCTACGGTTTCCCCCAGCAGTGCGGCAGCGAATGTGACGCCAATCGCTCCCTGGCGTGCCGCTGCCGACGGAGGCGTCTCCTTGGGTCGCGAATCGCGCGAAGCGGCGGTCGCGACTGCAGGGTATTTCACCAAGCTCGGAAAGCGAATCGCTGGTTCGTTCTGAGACGGCTTACGGCACAACACGTTCACCCTCTTTGAGGATATGTCTGCGTGCGAGTACACCTCGTAAACCCGAGTGATCTGTCCTTCGGCACGGCTGTGATTACACCGCGCTGGTTGTATGTACTGGCTGCGGCGACACCGGAGCGCTTCGGCACTCCTGTCATAGTCGATGAGACGCTCGAGCCGCTCGATCTGACGACGATCGAACGCGGTGATGTCGTCGGCATCGGCATTCACACAGGAAACGCGCTTCGTGGATACGAACTGGGACGACTCGCGCGCGAGCGCGGAGCGTACGTCGTCTTTGGTGGCATCCACGCATCGCTCTTTCCCGACGAAGTCCGCGAGCAGGGCGGGGCGCATGCCGTCGTCACCGGAGACGGCGACCTGGTGTGGTCGCAGGTGCTGCGCGACTGCGAATCGGGAGCGCCGGCGGCCGACTACGAAGGCGGGCGCGTCGCGGGCGACTCGTTCGTGCCGGCGCGGTGGGACCTTCTGCCCGAGGACAAGTACATGTGGGCCTCGGTGCAGACCGTACGCGGATGTCCCAAGCACTGCTCGTTCTGTTCGGTCTGGCGTACCGACGGACAGCAGCCGCGACAGCGACATGTCGACGCGGTCGTGCGCGAGGTTGTCGCGCTGCGCCGGAAGGGCTTCCGCTTCATCGTGCTCGCCGACGACAACTTCTATCCGGTGACACGCGCCGATCTTGCGGCGGCCGATCGTCGTACGGACAAGAGCCAGCTGGCCTCGCTCGCCGCACTGCGCCAGGAACGATTCGATCTGATGGCGCAGCTCGAGCAACTGCCCAAGGACACCGTGTTCTTTACACAGATCACCATGGAAGTTGCCGAGGACCCCGAGTTCCTCGACGCGATGCGGCGGGCACGTATCCGGGGAGCGCTGGTCGGTGTCGAATCGGTCACGCCGGAGGGATTGAAGGCGATCTACAAGAACTTCAACGAGGCGGGAGAGTCGCTGGTGGATCGATTGCAGACGTTCCGCAAGCATGACCTGCATGTACTCGGCTCCTTCATCTTCGGACTGCCGACCGATACGCCCTCGACGTTCGATGCGACGGCCGATCTGGCGCACAGGGCGGGCGTGACGTTCGCTCAGTTCGTCATGCTCCAGCCGCTGCCGGGCACACTCGACTTCCAGAAGTGGGAGCGCGAAGCCACCGACGTGCCGGCGGTCGACGGCATTCCGCTGACGCGCTACTGGCTGATTCCGAATTCGCGCCGGCCGCGCATCTACACGCCGCATCCGGCGATGTCGGCCGATGAAATCCGGCTGCGCACGCAAGGCGTCTGGAACCGCTTCTATTCGCTCGGCGCAGTGTGGCAGCGCTCGTCGTGCGTTCGATCGCTCCGCTCTCGCCTGGCGTTCGTGCTGATCTCGAAGCTGTATCGACAGATGTACGCCAATACCGGCATCGCGACTGACAGCGCGCGCGTGGCCCGTTCGGCGAAACGCGCACGTCTGCTCGCGAAGATTGCCAGGCGTCTCTTCATGTCGGCGCCGATGCCCGATCTGGCCGAACCGGCGCCGTTGAGACGCGGAAGCGA
>DATFRP010000175.1:0-39638 GCA_035263125.1 Vicinamibacterales bacterium | reverse complement strand
ACGCGCGGGGCTATTCGCAGCGCAGCGCGACGTTGGGATCGACCGCCGCGGCGCGCCGGGCGGGGAGGTAGCAGGCGAAGAACGCGGCGCCAATCAACGGAATCGGCGTCACGACCAGGATCCACGGGTCGACGATGGCGACGTCCAGCTCGAGGTATGCGCGCGCGTACGCGCGCCCGATCAGGCCAATCAACAATCCGAAGACGAGGCCGTCGAGCACCGGCCGATAGCCGTCCATCAGCACCATGCGCTTGATCTGGGCCGACGTGGCGCCGAACGACATCCGAACGCCGATCTCGCGCGTCCGGTTCGCGATGATGTGCGACTGGATGCCATAGAGGCCTGCCATCGCGAGCAGCAGCGTGATCGCGCCGAGGGCAATCGCCGTCAGGCCGAGCCCGCGCAGCATTTGGAACGGTCCGGCGAGCACCGAACGTCCCGTTCCGATCGTGTCCACTACCACGTCCGGATCGGCGCGCCGGACCGCCTCCCGCACCGCGCTCACGGCATTCGCCACCGATCCCGACGCCCGCGCGACGACGGTCACTTGCGGCTGGTAATACTGCGACAACGGCACGTAAGCCAGCGGCCGCGGATCACCGAAGATACGGCCCACGTCCGTGTTGGCAGCCACGCCGATGACTGTCGCGGCCGCGACCCCGCGCTGCGGCTGTGCGAGGGCGACTTGCCGCCCGACGCCGTCGGCGGTCCCGAAGATCTGCCGAGCCGTGAACTCGCTCAGCACCACGACGCGCGCCGCGCCGGGGCCATCGCGATCGTCGAAGCCGCGCCCGCGAAGGACTTCGATCCCCAGCGTGCGGAAGAGCGCCGGCGCGCCCGCGATTGCGGTCATCGTCAGGGGGTCGATCTGTCGAGCGCCCGCCTGTTCCATCGGCGAGAGTGAAAGGCGCAGCGTACTCGGTACGCCGAACGGCAATCCTCCCGCGAGGGACGCCGTGTCGATTGATGGATGCGTCCGCAGCTCGTCGAGCACGCGGTCGGCCATGCGCCGCGCGCGCGGCTCGTTCCACTCCGGCGTGCCAAAGTCCAAAACGGCCACGGCGATCCGATCCATGTCGATGCCCGAATCGTGGCGCGCCTCGGCGATCGAGTACTTCACGAACATCGTCGCGATGATGAAGAACCCGGCCGCGATCGCGACCTGCCACCGCAGCAGAATCCGCTGACGCCGGCGGCGCGGCGGTCCGCCCGACGACCCTGCGGCGAGCGCGCCCCGTACGTCGATCGTGCGGGTCAGCTGGATCGCCGGCTCGAGGCCGAACACGATCAGCGTGACGAGCAGCGACGACACCGCAATCGTCAGCGCCGGCGCGTTCAGAACCGGATGAAACGCCAGCGTGGTGCGGCCGCCGAACGGCAGCGGAAGGGAGAACTCGGCGTCCATCAGGACGCTCAGCAGCTGGAACGCGATATACGACGCCACCGCGCCGCCGGCCGCGAGGATCACGCTCTCGAGGCACTGCTCGCGCACGAGCCGCCACGTCGACGCGCCGAGCGCGCGCCGCACGGCGAGCTCGCGCACGCGCGTCGTCCCGCGGGCGAGGACCAGATTCCCGAGGTTCGTGCAGGCGACGACGAGCACGAGCGCGACAAGGGCCACGAGCAACAGGCCGAATCGCCGTACGGCGTTGTCCTCGTCGCCGACCGCGGCCATCGTCCGCGCGCGCCACGGCCGATCCGTCGCGGCGACGCCTTTTCCGGGAAACCGCGGCGGAAACGAGCGGTCGAGGCGTGCCGCAATCGTCTGCAGTTCGGCGGAGGCGGCCGCGATCGTGCCGGCCGGCGCGAGGCGGCCGAAGACGGTGAGCCGCTGATTCTCACGTTCCGATCGCGCCGGAGGCGTCGTCTGCCGCGGCGCCTCTTTCAATTGCGATTCGGTGCCGAGCGGGATCCAGAACTGCGTGCCCATCAGCCATCCGCGCGGACCACTGAACGAGGACGGCGCCACGCCGATCACCTCGAAGCGCTCGCCGGAGATCGACACGGTCGTGCCGACGACGCGTGGGTCGGACGAGAAGCGCCGCCGCCAGAGCGTGTCGCTCAGCATCACGACGCGTGCATGGGCGTCGTCGTCGGCGGGCTGAATCGGGCGTCCGAGCGCGGCGCCGACGCCGAGCGTGGCGAAATACGATCCGCTCACCGCCTCGCCGATCATCATCTGCGTCACGGACGGCGACGCGAGGCGGCGAACGGACGTGGCGGACGCGGACAGGTGCGTGAACGACGTCTGCGCCGCCTGCAGATCGCGGAAGTCCGGCTCCGACACCACGCCCGTCATCAGCCGTCCGCTGTACGGCGTGACGACGACCGCGAGGCGATCGGGATCGCGGATGCCCTGGCCGCGCAGGAACACGCCGTCGACAATCGAATACATGGCGGTCGTGATCGCGACGCCGGCGGCGAGCGACAGGATCGCGAACGCCGTGAACAGCGGCGTCGCGGCCAGCCGCCTGAGCGCGAGCCGGGTGTCGGTACCCATCGACGCCGAGCGTAGCACGGCGGTTGTGGGGTAGAAGATCTACGCCGGCATCGTGGACGTGCCCGAGTACGGTGTTCGTGGCAAGCGCGGCGACTTCGAGCCGCTGATCTCGGAAGAGCTGTTCTACCGCGTCCAAGCGATTCTGTCTGGCCGTGTGCCGAGCACAGCGCCGCGGCAACGGGCCCATCCAGACTTTCCGCTGCGCGGATTCGTCCATTGCGAATCCTGCGGACGCGGTCTGACGGGAAGCTGGTCGAAGGGCCGCAACGAGTACTACGCCCACTATCATTGCCGCCCTGGCTGCCGTACGGTGAACATCTCGAAGGCCAGGCTTGAAGGCTTGTTCGCAGACGAACTGGCGCTTCTTCAGCCGACACCCGGCGTTTGCAGAACGTGTCCTGCCGCGTGCCGCCGACCTCCGGGTCCAAGCGTCACTCGAACAGCGACAGCGGTTCCAACAACGGAATCGCGTTCGACGGAAATCGGTTTATTGGAACCGGCGCAACTGCACCGGCGTTCAGCTACTTGCAGGAAACCAGAACCGAAAATGAAAATTTGGTGGACCTGACGGGAGTCGAACCCGTGACCTCCTGAATGCCATTCAGGCGCGCTCCCAACTGCGCTACAGGCCCACGTGTGGTGTGAACAGAACATCGTAACCCGGCGCACGCGAACGTTCAATGGAACTGCTTGCCGCCGGGCTTGTGCGCGTGGACGTTACAGGTCCCGCCGCCTGCAGTGCTGAAGGTTGTGGCGGATCGGCGAGGGGCTCTCAGGCCCCTCAGGCTCCCTCAGGCCCGGACGCAGAACCTGAGGCTCCTCTCGCCGGCAATCGCCAGCTGCAGGCGGTCCCATTGCTGCAGCACGACGATGCACGTCGTCAGGTTGCACGGGGGCCAGCCGTGGATATGGACGCCGCGCTCGGGAGTCCCGAGATAGAGCGTCGGGCCGGGATATGAATGGAATGCGGCGCGTCGGCCTTCGTCGTTGGCTACAGCCCTTGTCGCCAGCGGATTGTTGATTGTCCCGTTGCGGCCGGTCGTGGTGCCCGGGACCTCGAACGTGTGATCCCACAGCGTCTGCTTGCCTGGACGCAGCTCGAACATGTGCTCCCACGCCGAGATCCTTGCGTGGTCCTGCAGGATGCGCAACTGGAAGGTCTGTCCCGCAGCGGTTGCCTCGAGCAGCGCGTGTCGGGGATAGAACATGAGCGTCGCAGCCATTTCGTCTCCTCCCACTGCATTCCCGAAATCCGTCGCTGACGCGCGAATTCTCCCCTGACGTTCTTCGCCTTTCCAGACGCACATCTGCGACGCGGACTCCATCCGTATTCAGCCATGAGGGCCAGCGGTTGACCTTCAGGGGTACACGACAGTCATTCCGCGTCAACTCGCGTCGGGCCACGAGGCATCGCGGCTGTCGTGCAGCCGGGCGGCGGCTCGAGAAGTCGCTATGGTCGAGCATCGGCAGCTTCTCGCAACCAGAGCGCAGGTACGAGATGTGCCATCTTAGTAGGAGTTCGCGCTCGCTCCCGAAGGAGGGCGGTCATGGCCATCAACATCCCTTCAGCGCGCGCCGCGGCGCTCATGATCGTCGCGTGCGTGTCGGCAACTCTCCTCGCGCAGCAGACTGTCATCAAGCTGCCGAAGAACAAATTCACGCCGCAGCAGGACGTGGAGCTCGGTCTGAAGGCCGCCGCCGAAGTGCGGAAGCAGTACCCGATCATCAAGGATGAGCAGATCTCGGCCTACCTCACGAAACTCGGCGATCGATTGGTCGCGGTCGCCCCGCCCGAACTCAATCAGCCGGTGTATCAGTATTCGTTCACGCCCGTGAACCTGAAGGAGATCAATGCGTTTGCGCTCCCGGGCGGGCCGATGTTCGTGCAGCGCGGCATGTTCGAGGCGGCAGCTTCGGAAGCCGAGGTCGTCGGCGTGATGGCGCACGAGCTGTCGCACGTGCTCCTTCGACATGGAACGGCGAACGCCACCAAGGCGCAGAACCCCTGGCTGCAACTCGGTCAGGTGGCGGGCGCCCTCGGCGGCGCCGTCGTCGGCGGAGCGGCGGGATCGGCGATCGCGCAAGGGAGCCAGCTCGGACTCGGGAGCATTCTCTTGAGATACAGCCGCGACTTCGAGAAGCAGGCGGACATTCTGGGCTCGCAGATCATGGCGAAGGCCGGCTACGACCCGCGAGCGCTTGCGCACATGTTCGAAACGATCGAGCGTGAGGCCAAGGAAAGCGGTGGTGGCGGTACCCCTCAGTGGTTGAGCAGCCATCCGAATCCCGGAAATCGAACCGCGTACATCAACAAGGAAGCCGAGTCGCTGACGATCGCCACTGCCGCCGACGACAGCCAGTTCAAACCGATCAAGGCGGCCTTCGCCGCACTGCCGGCCGCCAAGTCCACCGCGGATCTCGCCAAAGGCGGTGGGGGAAACGGGGGCGAGACGCTTGAATCTGTCGGTACTCCAGGGCAGCCGGTCCCGCCACCCTCCGCGCAATTCCGGGACATCAGTGGAGGCAAGGTTTTTCAGGCCTCCGTTCCAGACAACTGGACCAGCCTGCCTTCGAAAACGTCCATCAGAGTCGTCCCGCAAAATGGCTACGGTCCACTCAATGGACAGACGGTGTTCACACACGGCGTCGAGTTCGGAGTGGCGGACGCCTCATCGCGCGATCTGCAGGAAGCGACGAAGGCCTGGTTGCAGGCTGCCGCGAAGAACAATCCCGAGCTCCGAGTTGCCGGTACGCAGCAGCCGACCAAGATCTCCCAACGCTCAGGGCTTGCGACGTCGCTCGTGAACCCATCGCCACTGG
This sequence comes from Vicinamibacterales bacterium, assembly GCA_035263125.1. Classification (GTDB taxonomy): domain Bacteria; phylum Acidobacteriota; class Vicinamibacteria; order Vicinamibacterales; family UBA2999; genus Gp6-AA40. Next base: position 34,318 of record DATFRP010000175.1, on the reverse strand, counting down.
GAGGCCAGGAGCGCATCGTCGTCTACACGACGTTTCTCAACGATCGAGTTCTGTTCTATTACCTGACACTCGCGCCGGAGAGCGACGCAGCGGCCCTCCAGGACACCTTCCGGCGCGTCGGTGAGTCGATTCGGTTGCTCGAAGCGCGCTGAGATCAGAACGCGAGCATGGCGTACACCTGCGGACCGTTGAACGAATACACGATGCGTCCGTCGGTCCGTGAGTCATCGCGCTCGGCCTTGACGCGGTTGTAATAGTAGCCACCGCCGACTCCGAGCGGTCCGGCAAGCTTGACGTCGACGCCACCCTTCGCTTCCACGAGGCTCGCCGAGATGTTGTTGACGGTGGCCTTGAGGCCACGCGTCGATCCGATGATCGTGACGCGCGGATGCGGCCGGATGTTCACGAACAAACCGGGAAGCGGGACCGGCACGTCGAATCGCGCGTCCTCGGTCAGATCTCGCGACACCTCCTCGGAGCCGCTCACTCCGGCCGACAGGCCGATGCCCGAATGGAGACGAACGACCGTCACGCCGATCGATGCGCCGAGCTCGACGTGCGGGGTCGCCACGAACGCGAACCCGTAGTAGGCGGACAAATAGTACGAATCGAAGAACGCGTCGACCGACGCGTTGACGTTGAACGTCGTGTCGTGAAACGTGATCGGAGCGCTGAGGAACTGCCGGGACACGTCCCGGTTGATGTACTCGAAGTCGAACTGGAGCTGGTTGCGACGCGAGATGCGCCATGTGCCGTCGACGAAATACGTCGTCGAGTTGGTGTCGAAGCCGAGGGCGTTCTCCAGATCGATGCTCGTGCCGATGTTCCCGATGGTCGTATCGATACGTATGTCCGACGACAGGTCCGCGACGAGCGCTCCTCCGCGAACGACTATCGCCGGCCAAGGCTGCTGAGCGAACGCGACAGGAACGAGCAGATGAAGCCCGACGAATGTGCCGACTGTAACGACGAGCCGGACACATCGACGGCGTGCCTTCACCGCGGCATGTCGTGGCTGCTGGCAAGCTAAGACGTCTTTCCGCATAGATCCTCGTGGAAACCGGTCAGAAAGGGGGACGGCTCCAGTGACGGAGCATGTCGCGTACCGATGTCGATGCAGTCGAGCGAAGGTTCGTGCAACCCCGCGCGTCGTTGTGATGAGCGTGCGCGAGGATGAGCCGGCGTGACACGAGACGCATGAATGCTCGGTCACCACCGGCCGATAGTGACGATCGTCCCCCGTTCAGCCGAACACGCAATGACCAATCCCTACGCGCCGCCGCAAGCTGTTGTCGATGACATCGCCGGTCCTCAGGGTCAGATTGTGCCCGCCGGGCGATTGGAGAGATTGGGTGCTTCGTTACTCGATGGCGTGATCTTCGTGGCGATGGTGTATCTGCCGCTTGTCATCGCAGTCCTCGCTAGGGTCGACACAAGGCCAGGCGACGACTTCGTGATCGCATCCCTTGCCGCCCTTCCCGGCTTTGGCGTCTGGCTGTGGCTGACGATCCGAAACATGAAGCGGAACGGGCAGTCGATCGCGAAGAAGATGCTCGGCATCAAGGTGGTCCGCACTGACGGATCCAGCGCCTCGCTCGGTCGACTGATCTGGCTTCGTAACGTCCTCAACCAGATCCTCGGCATCATTCCCCCCTACGGCATCGTCGATGTGCTCTTCATCTTTGGTGAAGCGCGCCAGTGTCTGCACGATAAAATTGCCGACACCATCGTCATCAAAGCGTGAGGAATACTCCTGGGCTCAAGGGACGTACTGGATACCGTCGTATCCGCAGAAACGCCTGAAGGCATCCTGCTCGAGCTGCGCCCGGCCGGTCTGACGACGCGCTTCTACGCGTTCGCCCTCGACTGGCTGATCCGGCTGGCGGTGATGTGGGCCGCGGCCATTGTGACCGCGATCCTGGGCGGGATCGGCGTGGCGTTCTGGATCATCCTGTTCTTCCTGCTCGAATGGTTCTACCCGGTCGTCTTCGAGCTCTCGCCGTCGGGCTCGACGCCGGGCAAGCGCGCACTCGGCCTCAAGGTCGTGATGGACAACGGGCTGCCGATTACGCCGGCGGCCTCGGTGACCCGCAATCTCCTGCGGGTCGCAGATTTCCTTCCCTTCGCGTACGGCTTCGCGATCGTGAGCCTGCTCGTGCGCAGTGACTCGAAGCGCCTCGGCGACATCGCCGCCGCGACGATGGTGGTGCACGAGGCGCGTGTCGTTCCGCGCATCGCGCCCGTCGATGTGGAGCCACTGCCACCGGCACGTCCACTGGCTCCCGAGGACCAGGCGGCGGTGGTGGCGCTCGCCGCTCGCGCCCACAGCCTCACGGTGGAACGTCTGGACGAACTGGCGGCGCTTGCCGCGTCGGTATCGGGCGATCGCGGTCGTGGCGGACCCGACGTCACTCGACGTGTGCTCGGCGTGGCACAGTGGGTGCTGGGGCGGCGCGCATGACCCCGTTGCGATTCGAGCAGATGTACCAGGACGAGTGGTCCGAGCTCGAAGCCCTCCTCGATGGCATCCGCGGACGCACAGGCGGGTCTCGGAGCGACACGATCTCGGGAGCCCGCGCCGCCGCGTTGTACCGTCGTGCGTGCGAACAGCTCGCGTTGGCGCGCGCACGCTCGTATCCGGCGTACATCGTCGACCGTCTCGAGCGCATGACCGCGACCGCCCATCAGCTGATCTATCACCGCCGCGAGTTCGGGCTCGCGCGCATCCGGGATCTGATCGCAGTCGACTTTCCATCTGCGGTGAGGAGCCATCGTCGATATGTCGCCGTCGCCGCGGCGCTCTTCGTGGTGCCGACGATCGTGATCGCGTGGCTGGTGTATGCGCGCCCGGAGCTGATTCTGTCGGTCGTCAACTCGGAGACCGCCGCGGAGTTCGAGCAGATGTATTCGCCGACCGCGCGCTCGATCGGCCGCATCCGGTCTGCCAGCACCGACTGGATCATGTTCGGCTACTACATCCGCAACAACATCGGTGTCGCGTTCCAGTGTTTCGCCGGCGGATTCTTCGCCGGCGTGGGAAGCATCTTCTTTCTCGCGGTCAACGGCGCGTTTGGCGGAGCAATCGCCGGATATCTGATCGAGCGCGGGTTGGCGTCCACGTTCTTCTCGTTCATCGCCACCCATTCGGCGTTCGAGCTGACCGCCATCGTGCTGGCGGGCGCCGCAGGTCTGCGCCTCGGACATGCGTTCCTCGCGCCCGGGCGGCTGACGCGCCTGCACGCACTCGTCGTCGCCTCGCGCGAATCGGTAGTCATCGTCTACGGTGTGATCGCGATGCTGCTGGTGGCGGCGGCGATCGAAGCCTTCTGGTCATCGGCAAGCTGGCTTCCACCGCTGGTCAAGTACGGCGTCGCATCGCTCTGCTGGGTGTCGGTCGTCGGCTACTTCCTCTTCCAGGGTCGCCGTGCAGATTGACGCGCTCGCCGTCCGGCTCCGACCGAGGATGCCGCTCGAAGCGGCCGACCTCGGCGTGCGACTGTGTCAGAGCGTCGCGCGATCGGTCTACCCTGGATACGCGATCGTGGCGATACCGGTGATCGTGCTTGCGCTGGCCTCGCGCGAGATCGCGGTGTGGCTGCCCTCGTTTGTGATCTGGTGGATGAAGCCGTGGCTCGACCGCACCATTCTGTTCATCCTGTCGCGTGCGGCGTTCGGACAGCAGACCGGCCCATGGGATCTCTGGAACGCGCAGCGACAGGTCTGGTGGCGTCAGTTCATCTTCACGTGGACAATTCAGCGAATCTCGTTCTGGCGCTCACTCACCCAACCGGTGTATCAGCTCGAGGGACTCTCGGTCTGGAGCTCGCGCGCACGCGTGCGTCAGATCCGGCGTCGACACATGGGATCGGCGCTGTTGCTCACGTCCGCATTCTCGATCGCGGAAACCGGGCTCTGGCTCGCTCTGATGTCGCTCGTCTTCTGGTTCGCACCGATGGGCCGCACCCCTGAGATCACCGCTCTGCTCTCCGGGGAAGTGCCAGGCCTGCTCTCATGGGCCGCACCGGTGGCCTATGCCGCAACTGTGTTGTTCGTCGAACCGTTCTTCGTGGCCGCAGGGTTCGGCATGTACTTGAATCGACGGGCCGAGCTCGAAGCGTGGGATATCGAACAGGAGTTCCGACGTGCGTTTGCCAGTTGAGAGGCACATGGCCGCTCCGGCGCTCGCGATCATGGCAGCGCTCCTCGTGCTCGCGACCCCATCGGCCCAGGCGCCATCCAGCCCCACGTCGATCGACACTCCCCAGGCCGGCGAGATCGCACGGGCGATCGCCCGCGTGAAAGAGGACCCGAATCTGGCGGCCCAACAGACGATCAAGACACTCAAGTGGAGGACCTCGCCCGATCCAACACCGTCACGTACGCCGGCGTGGTTCACGTGGATCGCGAATCTGATTCGATGGCTGGAGCAGTCGGCGCGCATGCTGGTGTGGTGCGCGGCCGCAGTGCTGGCGGGCATGCTGGCGGTGTATATCACCCGTTTCGTGCGAACGCGACGCAGTCCGCTCACCGTCGATGGATTCGTCGCGCCCACGCACGTACGCGATCTCGACATCCGTCCTGAAACGCTGCCCAGTGACATCGGTGCCGCCGCACGCACGCTGTGGGACCGCGGCGAACACCGTGCCGCGCTCGCACTGCTCTATCGCGGCATGTTGTCGCGACTCGCTCACGTGCACCGCTTACCGATTCGCGACTCGACGACCGAAGGCGATTGCCTGACGCTGACCGCGAGCCACCTGTCCCACGACAGCCACGAGTACACGTCGCGCCTGATCCGTGTGTGGCAGCGATCGGTGTACGGACGGGAGACGGTCGTGCCCGCGACGGTGTACGCGCTCTGCGATGAATTCGCGGCGACGCTCGACGCCGGTGTGCCGCTCGACTCCTCTGGGGAAGCACGCGCGGTATGAAGCGCACCGGCCTGTGGTTGCTGGTTGCGATCCCGGTGGTGCTGCTGTTTGTGTGGGTGGCCAACAACACGTACTGGGCGGATGTCGCGCTCCCGATACCGCTCAAAGGCGAGGCGCTCACCAACCCGTTCTACGCGACGCAGCGATTCGCAGAGGCGCTTGGATCACGGAGTTCGTGGGATCGTGTCTTCAGCGGCCCACCGCACGACTCGGTCATCGTGCTGTCGTCGTGGCACTGGAGCTTGAGCCGGGGTCGCCGCGATGCGCTCGCGCGGTGGGTCGAAGCGGGAGGGCGTCTGGTCGTCGACTCGAGCGTCGTCGACGGGGAAGACGACTTCGAGCGCTGGTCCGGCATCGCCACCGACTACCACGAAGAGGCCTTCGATACAGCCATCAAGGAAGCGAGGCGAGACGAGTTGTGCGGCACGTTCGAGGAAGAACGGGACGGATCACCGCCAGCGCCGGCGGGGTCGCGGCCGCGATACTGGTTGTGCGATTTCAATACCTTCGCGTTTCTCACCACCAAGCGACACACGCTGTGGACCTTGCGTGACCAGGCTGGTGTCCAGGCGATGCGTGTGGCCGTGGGTCGCGGGCGCGTGACGGTGATCAACGGATCGCCGTTTCGATACCGGAGCCTGTTCGACGGCGATCACGCGCGGCTGTTCGTCGCTGCCACCGAATTGCGGCGTCACGATGACGTGCATCTGCTGTCGGAAGACGATCACCCGTCGCTGCTCGCCTTGACGTGGCAGTACGGCGGCGCGGTCGTCGTGTTGATGCTGGCGCTCGTCGGGCTCGCGCTGTGGCGAAACGGCGTCCGGTTCGGCCCGTTCGCGGCACCGCTCGGTGCGGCTCGACGATCGCTCGCCGAACAGATTCGCGGCACCGGACAGTTCGCGCTGCGTCACGGCGGCGGGGCCGCCCTTCATGCCGCATCGGTCCGTGCGCTCGAAGAAGCGGCCGCGCGACGAGTACCCGGGTACGCGGCGCTGCCTCCCAACGCACGCGGAGCCGCGCTCGCGACGGTCACGGGTTTCGATCGACAGGCGCTGCTGACCGCGATTCACCACGAACGGGCCCGGCAGCCGGGCGAACTGCGGAACACGATTGCGCTGCTCGAGGCCGCGCGTCGTATCACGCTCGTCAATCACAAAAGGCAGACCGATGGAACTGACTGAATCCGCATCCGTCGCAGAAGCGGCCGCGATGCTGGCCACGCTGCGCAACTCGATCGGCCGCGCCATGGTCGGCCAGTCGGCCGTGGTCGAGCAGGTGCTGGTCGCACTGGTGGCATCCGGGCACGTGCTCATCGAAGGCGTGCCCGGTCTCGGAAAGACGCTGCTCGTGCGCGCGCTCTCGCAGGCGCTGTCGCTTCCCCACGCGCGCGTGCAGTTCACGCCCGACATGATGCCGTCGGACATCACCGGCCACGCGGTGCTCGATCCCTCGACGCGCGAGCTGCGCATCGTCCGGGGGCCGGTGTTCACGCACGTGCTCCTCGCCGACGAGATCAATCGCGCACCAGCCAAGACGCAGAGCGCCCTGCTCGAAGTGATGCAGGAATACCAGGTGACGCTCGAAGGCCAGTCGCTGGCGCTCCCGAAACCGTTCATGGTGCTGGCGACGCAAAACCCGGTCGAAACCGAGGGCACCTATCCGCTGCCGGAGGCACAGCTCGACCGCTTTCTCTTCAAGATCGAGATCGGCTACCCATCGAGTGCCGAGGAAGTCGCCGTCGTGCTGCGGGTGACGACGGATCAGACCGGTGACGAGCTGCCGCTCCAAGACGTGACGCCATGCCTCGATGGTCGAAGCGTCGTGATGCTTCAGCAGCTCGCGGCGCAGCAGCGCGTCGACGAGCAGGTGATTGACTACGCGGTTCGCCTCGTTCGCGCGACGCGGGAGTATGCGGGACTTGCGATCGGCAGCAGCTCACGAGGTGCGCTCGCGCTGGTGCGCGGCGCCCGCGCAGTGGCGCTGATCGAGGGCCGGACGTATGTCACGCCAGACGACATCAAGACGGTCGGGCTGCCCGCGCTCCGTCATCGCGTGGCACTCGCTCCGGACGCTCTGCTCGAGGGCCGGACGACCAATGAGCTGCTGCGCGAAGTGATCGAGACCGTGGCGGCGCCGCGAGTCTGAGTCGACACCAACGACGGTGAGACCGCCACTCATCCCCGGCCGCACGGCGCTGCTCGCGCTCGCCGTCTGCACGGGCGTCGTCTTGTTCACCCTCGTCGCGGGCATGTCGCCAGCCACGGCCCTGCTCGCGGCGATCGCGATCCTCGTCGGCTTGATCACAGCAACCGCGTGGGACTACGCAGCTACGCGTCGCGCCTGGCGCCGCTCGACGCCCACGATGACGCGCCGTCTTCCGGCCGCATTCGCGATCGGAATCAAACGGCAGATTGGCCTCACGATCGAGAACGACGCGTCCGATGTCTGGACCTGCGTGCTCCACGATCACGCCGATTCCAGTCTGGCGACCGACGGCCTTCCAGCTCGCCTGACCATCCCGCAGAACGGTCGGCTCGAAATCGCATATTCGGTCATTCCAACGGCCAGAGGTGAAGTCACGTTCGCGAAAGCGGATGTTCGCGTCCGCTCGCGCTGGGGACTCTGCGAACTGCTCGAACGGGTCGGCACGATCGAGCGCCGCCGCGTCTACCCCGACTTCGCGCAGGTGGCGCGGTACGCGTGGCTCGCCGGCGATCAGCGTCTGCAGGAGATTGGCATCAAGACCTATCAGCTGCGGGGACAGGGCACGGACTTCAAGCAGCTCTCCGAGTATCGGTTCGGTGATTCGGTGCGACACATCGATTGGCGCGCGACGCTGCGGCTCGACAAGCCGATCGTCCGTGAGTTCCAGGACGAACGCGACCAATGCGTGGTGCTGCTCGTCGACTGTGGTCGACGGATGCGCGCCGACGACCGGGCGAGCGGGATCGGCACGACCCATTTCGATCAGGTCCTGAACGCCGTCATGCTGTTGTCGTACGTCGCGCTCAAACAGGGCGACGCGGTCGGCGCGATGACCTTCGGCACCCCAATCGGCGCCGAACGGTCGTTCGCGCCACGTAAAGGCGCACGCGCACTCAACGCGCTCATGGGTCAGCTGTACGGCGTGCAGCCGACACCGACACACTCCGACTACGTCGCCGCCGCCCAGGAAGTGCTCCGCCGTCATCGCAAGCGATCGCTCGTCATCGTGATCACCAACTTCCGCGACGAAGACAGCGCGGAGCTTCGCCAGGCGCTCCGGCTGCTGCGACCACGTCACCTCGTGCTGCTCGCGAGCCTGCGCGAGCGCATCGTCGGGGAGCTGCAGACGCAGCCGCTCGTGACCGCTGATGCGCCCATCGAGGTCGCCAGCGCACATCTCTATGAACAGTCGCGGCGCGACGCGTTCAACCGACTCTCAGCCGGACCGAATCTGATGGTCGATGCCGAGCCCGAACGACTCGGCGTGGAACTCGTCAATCGGTACCACGCACTCAAGCGCGCTGGCGTGATCTGAGCCGTCAGCCCTCGTAGCGCCCGCCTCAGCTGCGTTGGTCACGTCGAGTCGTTATCCTTGCGACAGGGTTTGGCCTCGACGGCATTCGGCTGGGTCTTCGTCATGAAGTACCTGAAGCTGGCGACGATCAGCGTGCTGTACTCCGTCTCCATGGTCCTGCTCCTGACCGCCATCGGCACGGTGGTGTTCCGCGAGTCGCTGAACTACTCCGAGATGGCGGGAATCGTTCTCGCGATCGCCGCGCTCGTGCTGTTGATGCGCTTCGCGTAACCGACTTGACCTCCCCGTCGACGGTCGCTCATACTCGACGGACCATTCGAACCGCTGTGAACGCCGCATAACGCGCGGCGTTGTCCGTTCGCGCGTTTTCAACCCACGACAGTCGAGAAGTGACTTGGCGGCAGCGTTGCGCCCGCCGAAGGGAGACGACCGTATGACGACGGTGAGCGAGAGCTATGTAACGACCGACGACGGCCTGAGGCTGTTCGTTCGGCGAATGGGAACGGGTGGAGACCTCGTGCTGTTTCTCAATGGAGTTCCGCTCATCGAGGATTTCGCACCGCTCGCGGAGCGACACACGATCGTGTTCTTCGATAACCGGAATCGCGGCCGATCGGACGCCGCGCGCGATCGGACGCAGATCGAGCGCGGCATCCATCACGACATCGACGACCTCGACACACTGCGACGCCACTTCGGAGTCGAGCAGGTCGATGTGATCGGCCATTCGTATGCCGGCTTCACTGCGGCGATGTTCGCGATCATGCATCCCTCGTCGACACGGCGCGTGATCCAGATCGGGCCGATCGGTCCGGACCCCAGCCGCCAGTACCCGGCTCCCCTGAGCAACGTCGACGAGACGATGCAGAAGGCGATGGCGGGACTCGGTGAGCTGATGAAAGAGCGGGCGGCCCTCGATCCAGTCGAATTCTGCAGGCGGTTCTGGTCGATTCTGGGACCTGTCTACGTGATGAATCCAGCCGACGTGGACAGGCTCAAATGGGTTCAATGTGACTCGGCCAACGAGCGCGACTTCCTGGGCCCATGGATGCAGCACATACAGCCGTCGATTCAGCAGATGACGCTGACGTCGAAGGAGTGCTCAGCGGCAACAGCGCCAGTGCTCGTGGTACACGGAACGAAGGACCGCAATGCGCCATTCGGCGGAGGACGCGACTGGGCACGGGTGCTGCCGAACGCGCGGTTGCTCGCCGTCGGCAACGCGGCCCACGCGCCCTGGATCGAAGCACCCGAACTGGTGCTCGGCGCGATGCGCACGTTCCTCGATGGCGAATGGCCGCCGAACGCCGAACTGATCGTTGATTAACCAACGTCGCAGAAAAAGCCTCACCGGAGCAACGGAGCAACGGAGAACGAACGGAGGCACTCTTTTCACGATCGACTCTGCAGCGGTTGGGGCCACGCGCGGAGCGCAAGTGATCGCCTCCGTTCGTCCTCCGTTACTCCGTGTCTCCTGTTAATCCGTTTCCTCCGCCAACTCCGTGTCTTGACTAACTGAGAGGATTCGGCCGCGCGAGACGCACGAGACTCGGGGCATTCAGACGAGGACCATGATAGGCAACAACATCGCCGAAGTGGCGGTGTGCTTCCCAATCAGCGCGTGCGTCGGCGATCTCCTCCGATGTGCGTGCCACGAAGTTCCACCACATGAGGATCGTTTCAGGGAACGGCGGTCCGCCGATCAGCAGCAGACGGCCGCTGTCGCTACTGGAGAAGCTGGCCTCCGATCGCCTGGTGCCGAGGTAGTAGAGCACGCGTTCGTCCAGACGCTGGCCTTCGAGCGCGCAGTCACCGCGGATCACGAGGACTGCGTGCTCGAACGACGGATCGAGCGGCAGGTCGACCGTTGCTCGCGGCTGAAGGTCCAGATCGGCACCCACAATCGGCGAGTAGTGCGACGCCGACGACGTGGCGCCGCCAAGCGAACCGGCGAAGACGTGCGCGATGCCACCCGACAGCGGCAGCCCGGGCACATCCTTCACGTGCTGGAACGCCGCGGCCCTGTGGCGATGCTCGTTCGTGAGCGCCACCCACAACTGCACGCCGTTCAATCGGCCCGTGTGATCGCGCGGTGTCTGCTCGGCATGCGTGATGCCGCCGCCGGCGGTCATCACGTTGACACCGCCGGGACGCAGCACGGCTTCGCTCCCGAGGCTGTCGTCGTGCACGACCTCGCCATCGAACAGCCACGTGACCGTCTGCAGCCCGATGTGTGGATGCGGCGCGACGTCCATCGGCTTGCCGTCGGTGAACGAGAGCGGACCGAAGCGGTCGAGAAAGCACCACGGTCCGACCAGCCGTTTGTCTTTGACCGGAAGGGCGCGCGACACCGTCAGCGAGCCGAGACTCAATTCGCGGTTGGGATAGGACTGCAGCTCGTGACCGGGGGCGCCCAGCGCCACGCACGCTTCGGCTGATACGGATTCTGCGCGTCTCGACATCGCTCGTCGCGCCTTCAGCGAACACAAGTACACTAGTTGCGCCCCCACATCGAGTCAACCATTTGAATCGTCTGCGCAGCTTCGAGTGGCATCGTCGATCCGTGTGCGCGGCTGCGGCCGTCGCCATCCTTGCCGAGTCGTCATCGATCGAGACGCAGAGTCCGGCGCGATCTCTACCGCCGCGTCTCGACGCGTATCTCAACACGGTCGTCCACCCGACGAAAGATGAGCGGGCGCGTCTCCTGAACGGTGAGGCACTGACGAGGCTGCTCGACGCCGACGTCACGAAAGAGCTGGCCGTGTTCGGCGCGATCTGGATCAACGTACCGATTCGGCAGTACATCGACGCGGTCAAGGACATCGAGCGCTTCGAGCGCAGCCCGCGCTTCAAGATCACGCGTCGAATCAGCACGCCGCCTCAACTCGACGACTTCCGCGACCTGCACCTCTCGGCCGAGGACGTCGCCGATCTCCGCACCTGCCGCGTGGGCGACTGTGAATTGAAGCTCAGTCAGCAGGCGCTTCAGGCTTTTCGCACCGAGGTCGACTGGAAGGCGGCGAATGTGCAAGCCGCCGCGGAGGCGGTGATGCGACGTCTCGCGCGCGAATATGTCGCCGGTTACGTCGAGAAGGGCAACGCCCAGCTCGCCGTCTACCGCGACAACGTGCGTCCGACGTTCGTCGCCCAGGAGCTCCGCCAGCTCGTCGATCAGATGCCGGCGCTGAGCGCATCGATTCCCCAGGTGCGCAGATACCTCCTCGAGTATCCGGCCGCGACGATGCCAGGGGCGAGCTCATTGCTCTACTGGCAGGAAACACAATTCGGCCTGAAGCCGGTGATCCGGATCAGTCACCTCGTGATTGTGGAAGGCCAAGAGGACACGGTGGTCGCGTCGAAAATGCTGTATGCGAGCCATTACTTCTGGACGGCGCTCGAACTGCGTACGCTCGTGCCCGATCCCGCTCGCGGACGTGGGTTCTGGCTCGTCACGATCAACCGGAGCCGCTCCGACGGCCTGAGCGGCTTCATGGGATTCTTCATCCGACGCCGCGCCCGCAGCGAAATCCAGTCGGGAACGCTCGCGGTGCTCGAAGGCACAAAGGAGATGCTCGAAAAAGGGAAATAGAGGGTATGCTCCGCGCATGATGCGCACGCTCATCGCCACGCTGCTGCTTGCGACGGCCGTCGCAGCTCAACAACCCGATGCTCCGCGCAACGATCTCCCGCAGCGCTATCGCACCAGCCGTGATTGGGGACAACTGCCGCCCGGTGTCGTGTGGGCCGCTGTCACCGCCGTCGAGCCCGCGCCTGACGGATCGATCTACGTCATTCACCGCTGTTTCGAGAACTCCTGCGCGGGACGCCCCGAAGCGCCGATTCTGAAATACGACAAGACCGGCAAGCTGCTCGCGAGCTGGGGAGCGGGGATGTTCATCTTCCCGCACGGCGCGACTGTCGATCGCGACGGCAATCTCTGGGTCACCGATGCGCGGGGAGAGAACGGCAAGGGTCATCAGGTTTTCAAATTCAGCCCCACTGGCAAGGTGCTGATGACGCTCGGCAAAGCCGGTGTGAGCGGATCGGGACCGGATCTGTTCGATCAACCCACCGACGTCGTCGTGACGCCGGGCGGCGACATCTTCGTCACCGACAGTCACCGCAACGGGAAGAACAACCGCGTGGTGCATTTCTCCAAGGACGGGAAGTTCATCAAGGAATGGGGCAAGAAGGGGTCGGGGCCAGGTGAGATCAGCGAGCCGCACACAATCGCGATCGACTCGCGCGGCAGGGTCTTCGTCGGCGACCGCGAGAACAATCGCATTCAGATCTTCGATCAGGACGGCACGTTCATCTCCCAGTGGCATCAGTTCGGCAGGCCGAGCGGCATCTCGATCACGAAGGACGACACGATCTACGTGACCGATTCCGAATCGGGCCCCGACACCGGAGCGCACGAGCTGATGGGGATCAAGAAAGGCATTCGTATCGGCAGCGCGAAGACCGGAGTGGTCACGACCTTCATCGAAGACATGGAGTCGACAGTCGCCGATCACTCGGGCGCCGAAGGGATCGGCGTCGATGCGCAGGGCAATGTCTACGGCGCCGTCGTGCGTCGCCGCATGCTCGAGCGCCACACGCTCAAGTAGGACCGTCTTTGGCTGGATCGGCCTCAACAGTCAGGAGATACATCATGCGTCGAACAGTCGCGTTCTGGTCCGTCGTCATCGGCCTGATCGGTACTATGGGCGTCATGACTGCACAGAATCCCGGGCCTGCGTCCGCACGCCCCGACCCGAACACCGTGAAGCTGATTGGCAATCGCTTCGCGCCGCTGACCTATCAGACGATGACTCCCGAGCAGAAGAAGATGTTCGAGGACCTCATCTCGGGTGAACGGCGCGGCGCCGCAGGTCCGTTCAACGTGCTCCTGCGCAGCCCGGAGATGGGCAATCTCGCGCAGCAGTTCGGCGCGTCGATGCGCTTCCACTCATCGATGCCGCCCAGGCTGAACGAGATGGCGATCATCATCACGGCGCGTCACTGGACCTCGCACTACGAGTGGTACGCACATCGTCGCGCGGCGGCCAACGCCGGCCTGAGTGAAGCGATCATCCAGGCGATCGCGACCGGCAAACGGCCGACCGGCATGCAGCCCGATGAGGAAGCGGTCTACAACTTCTGCACGGAGCTGCTGACGACCAAGCAGGTGAGCGACAAGACGTTCGAGGCCACGAAGGCGAAGTTCGGCGAGCGTGGTGTGGTCGACCTGATCGGCGTAACCGGTTACTACCAGCTGGTGTCGATGCTGCTCAACACCGACAAGTATCCGCTTCCGGACGGCGTCGCGCCCGAGCTGAAGCCATTGCCGTGAGTCATCCGCTTTAGGCCTGGCGACGAGACGAAAATCGCGCAGAGCCGAGAGGCGGATTGGCGCGTGATCGGCCGATAGAACAACCGATCACGATGATCAGCTCTTTCGATCCGCTGCACATTCTTGCCCGGTGGATCGCGATTCCGCTCGCGCTGGTTCCTGCGGCCCTGAACTGGTGGTGGAGGCGGACGCTCCTCGGCGTTGACGCGACCATCCGGCCCGAACGCCACTTCGCCGTGGCGCAGCGCGTCTCGAGCGTCACGATCCTGTGCTCGCTGATGATCATCGTGCTCGCCGGGTGGCAGGCGCTCTGGATCGTGCCCTCACAATTGCTCGCGCTCACGTGCTCGGCCTATCGCACCAGACGCGCCTTGTTTGGCGAGACGTGGTCGCTCCGTCGATATCTCGCATGGCGCATGCAGTGGATCGTCGGCGTGTCCGGACTGTGGTGGGCTCTCGCGTTGGCTCCAGCTCTTGCCGCGAGTGTCTCATCGAGTCGATGGTGGCTTGCCGCTGTGCTGCTCCTCGTCGCGCTCGCGTGGTATCACTGGCACGGTCGAGTGCTGCTCAGCGTGCTTGGCGCGTCACATTTGACGCGACCCGATCTCGATGGTCCCTTCAACGAGGTGATGCGCCGGGCACGCGTCGCGCCGCCGACGCTCTGGCGCGCCGGCGCACGCGGAGGCGTCTTTGCCAATGCGTTAGCGCTCCCTTCGATCCGCGGTTCAGGCGTGCTCTTCTTCGACACGCTGCTCGAGCGCTTGAGCCCGCGCGAGGTCACGGCGATCTTCGCGCACGAGATTGCGCATCTCGAGTACTTCAGCGGCCGGCGCCTGGTCGCCATCTACGCGATCACCGTGGGACTGATGGCCACGTTGATCCTCGGTGGCGCGGCGATGACGCCTCTCGTTCCAGGATTCGAGTCGTGGGTGCCGGCGATCTCGTTCTGCACCGTGTTCATCGGTTTGTTTCTCCGTGCCCGCGCAATGCAGCCCAAAGAGACCGAAGCCGACCTTCGTGCCGTCGAGTTGTGCGGCGACGCGGACGCGCTGGTGAACGGGCTGATTCGCGTCTACGAGATCAACCACATCCCGCGGCGCTGGTCGGCGCAGATGGAGGAACGCGCGACGCATCCCAGCCTCGCGCGCCGCATCCACGCAATCCGGCAGCACTCCGCCTCTCTCGAGCCGCTCCCACCGATCGAGCGTCTCGTGATCGCGTCACCGGCATCCGGGCGACTTGCGTTCGTCGATCACGAGCGCGTCGGCTTCCTTTGGTACGACGGTCACGCCTCTGAGACTGGTCGCGACACGCGTCGCGCACGGCGCGCCGAGACATTCCCGTACGCGGAACTCAAGGAACTGCGAATCGCCGCGACGTCCGGAGGCGCGCTCACGCTGACCGCCGTGAGTCACCACGAGCGACGGCTCTCGATGCCCGTCGCCGAGCACGACGCCGCGCGCGTGCAGGCAGCACTCGATCGTGTGGACCATCTGATCGTGCCGAGGCCGGCGGCGCCCGGCAACGCCCCGCTGCGTGCGATGGTCATGGCCGTGATCATCGCCGCCTCGATCTCGGGAGCGTCGTTACCCGTGTTGGCGCCGGCGCTCCTCGCACTCAGGCGACCGAATCGTCGACTGATGATCGCGCTCGCGGCGGCGCTCACAGTGGCTGCGATGCTCAAATGGGAGGAGCCGGTCGTCCGCTGGACGCAGATGCTGGTGCTCGCAATGTTTGGCAGCGCCGCATTGTGGACCGCAGGCCGGACCCGGCAATTCGATGAAGAGTCGCGCGTATGGTTCTGGCTGGAACGCATGGCGTTGATCCTCCCGACGGCAATCGGGCTGTTGCTCCTCGCCGCGACAGCGCGCAACCTCTTCGAGCTCCACGCGACGGTGCGTGACGATCCGTGGCTGATCACAGCCGGGACAGCCCTCGCCGTCTTCCTCTCGCTCTCCACCCGTCGCGCATCGCGTCGGCTTGGTCCGCTCGTAGGCGCGTTCGCCATGCTCGCCATGTGGATCGGCTCACCCGTGTTCCTGCGGGCAATCGTGCGCGATCCGCTGGCGGCGGACATGCCCACGATCTCAGATGTTGGCATGTCGCTCACGCCGGCCCTGCGACAATCGGTTGAGGGACAGTTCACGTCGTTGAGCACCGCGCCAGGCGGACGGACCTTTCTTCTCGCCACCGACGCCGATGAGAACGCGATCGACGAGGAAGCCGACGCACCGTCGCTTCCGCGACGGTACATGGCCGGGGCGTTCACGGGGTGGTCGCGTCCCTTCGAGGCATCGGAGGCCTCCCCCATCGACGATGAGCGGGTGCTGGTACTCGATCGCGGCCACGGCACCAGCCGGCTGCACGCGGATGATGCGCGCACCGGCCAGGTCTTGTGGACGCGATCGCTTGCCGTCAACGCGTCACTGCTGCAGACCGATGCATCCGGACGATGGCGCGTGCTCGCCCGACATGGGAACGGGTTCACACGGATCGAGGGTCACGTGGGTAGCGACGACGTCGCCGAAACACACTGGACGATCGCCGCCGATCGCCGCGCGTCTGTCGCGCCCCCACGCATCGCGGAAGGAGCTGTCGCACTTGGCCTGGCGACTATGTTGGACACTCCACCGCCGAGCCCCCTGCTCGGAATCGGTTCGCGGCAGACGACGCTGTTGCGGGCGAGCGCCGAGGGTTCCGCAGACATCGTGACGTCGAGACTGACTCTCGACTGTCTCTCACCGCCGATGGGCATCGACAGCTTCGTCTGCCTCTCGTTCGACGGAAGATGGTCTCGCATCTGGCGGCTCGACTCGGCGATCAGCGGCCTGCGTCCCGTGGGTCAGACACGAGGCAGGTTCGGGCACGTCCGTCAATACACACGCAGTCTGTTGAGCGCCAGGGTCGACGGCAACCTGTCCCTCATCGATCTCGATTCCGCCACGATACGAATGCTCGCTCCGATGCGGGAGGATTGCTGGTTCAGCGATGTCTCGATCGCCGGCAATCTGATCGTCACGGCGTGCGCGCAACGAGGCACGACCAGGGTCATCCAATACTCCGTGCCGGTCGACCATGGCAGACCAGAGTCCTAGCGGTGGTCGCTCCGCTGAAGACGTCGAGCGGAGGCCTTCGCCTTTGCCACGGCTGCGGCGGACCACCGCAGCGTGTGCGGCGAGCGAAAGTGGTCGGCCTCCGCGTGCGAGAATGAGCACTGTTCGCCGAACCGATTCATGACCGTCCGGGCCTTCCGCCACGCGGCATCGTTCGCGCTCATCGGCCTCGCGCTGTCGGTCGAAGCATCAGCGCAGGACGCTGCCCCGCCATCGACGGGGACGCAGGCGGTCACCCCGGAGTCCGCGGACCTGCGCGCGCGTCAGCGTGAACTCCGTCAATTGCTCGACGCCGGTCGATGGACCGACGCCCTGCCGATCGCCAGGCGCGTGGTGGAATTGTCGGAGGGGTATTCGCTGGCTCAACGCATCGGCGCACATTTCGATCTCGCCTCGCTGATGCGCCAGCTCGACGATCTTGACGGCGCCGTGCTCGAATACAACGTCGTCATCTCGCTCGCCGGTCAATTCAGCGACCTCGGCGCGTACCTCGGTATCGTTTACGACAACGTCGCGATGATCAGGCGCGCACAGGAACAGTGGGCAGCGTCCGAAGCCGCCAGCGATCGCGCGCTCGAGATCTTCGAGAAGACCGTCGGAACCCGCGACATACACTACGGCGCGGCACTGAACAACCGCGCCATCATCCTCTCGGAGCAGGGCAAGACGGTACTCGCACTCGATTACTCAGAGCGCGCGCTCGCGGTACTGCGCGAGTCGTTTGCCAAAGACCCCAAAGCGCTCGAGCCGTTCCTCGAAGACAACAGACGGATACGGGCTGGACTGCCACGGTAGCGGAACCGGTCTTGCTTCGCGCTATTGTTTCAGCGCGTACACAAACATCGCATTTCCCGCGGCAAACGCCACGTATTGACGGCCTCCCACGGCATACGTCATCGGCCCGTTCGAAGCCGGTCCGCCCACGTTGGCCTTCCACAGCATTGTGCCGGTGCGCGCATCCAGCGCGAACACGTAGCCTTCGCGTCCGCCCGAGAACACGACGTCGGACGCTGTGGTGAGCACGCCGGCGTCGACGACGTCGCTCATCGCGTACTCCCACTTCTTGACGCCCGTTTTCGGATCGATGGCTTGAATGGCGCCAGAGCCTTCTTCCGGGCGGCGACGGTTGATTGCCGGGCCGGGCGTGAGCAGGCGAATCGGCATCGCTGGAAGCGCCCCGGTGTATCGCTGCCCTTCCTTGTATTCGACCGGACGCTTGGTGAACGTCGAATAGGTGTTGACCCAGGTGGGGACGTAGAACAACCCCGTTCGTGGACTGAACGAAGGCGAATACCAGTTCGTGGCCCCTTGGACGCCGGGGTACACGAGCACACCGTCCTCGGTGAGCGGCACCATGTTCTGCGGCCTTCCCTTGTCGTCGAGGCCGCTGTTCCACGTCACCTTGGTGAACGGTTTCCCGAGCAGGAACTGACCCGTCGTTCGATCCAGCACATAGAAGAGCCCGTTGCGATTGGCGAACAGCATCACCTTGCGCATCGAGTCCTGCCAGCTGATATCCGCGAGCACCGGCACCTGCACCGAGTCGTAGTCGTACACGTCGTGTGGCGTGAACTGGAAGTGCCACTTCAACTGGCCGGTATCGACGTCGAGCGCCACGACCGAATCGCTGTACAGGTTGTCACCAGCGCGCACGTCGCCGTTCCAGTCAGGCCCGGGATTGCCGATGCCCCAGTAGGTGAGATTCAGATCGCGGTCGTACGTCCCGGTGACCCAGATCGATCCGCCGCCGATCTTCCAGGACTCGCCTGCCCACGTCTCGGTGCCCTTCTCGCCAGGTCCCGCGATCGTGTGGAAGCGCCAGGCCTCACGACCGGTCTTTGCGTCGAAGGCCGCGAGGAACCCGCGAATCCCGTACTCGCCGCCGGCGGTGCCGATGATGACTTTGTCCTTGACGATCAAAGGCGCGGTGGTGAACGAGTAGCCGGCTTCGGCTCTCGCGCCGCTGACCGTGACATTCCACACGAGGCCGCCGGTCTTTGCATCGATGGCGAGCAGATGTCCATCGATCGTCGCCATGTAGAGCGTGTTTTCGAGAATCGCCAGCCCGCGATTGACTCTCCCGCAGCACAGACGCGACAGCGGCGACGGTATATACGGGTACACCCAGAACACACGGCCGGTCGCCGCGTCGAGCGCAATCACATCATTGGGAGCTTGAACGGTGTACATCACACCGTCGACGACGAGCGGCGTGGCCTCGAACTTCTCGAGCGAGCGCACCTGGAACACCCACTGGAGCTCGAGGTTCTTGACGTTGTCCGGCGTGATCTGCGTGAGCGGGCTGTGCCGCTGGCCAGTCGGGCTTCCTGAATAGGTGAGCCAGTCCTGCTTGTCGGTGTCGCCGCGAAGAATCCGATCGAACGTCACCTGCGCCCGCAGCGCCGTGGTTCCGACGACGACCAATACGCCACACGCAACGATCACGTGCAGAAGCCTGCCTCGCCGCAGCCACTGCGGTTTCGTCACATGGCGAAGGCGCGTCATGGCCGGCCCCGCAAGGAGCGGAGATACGCAACCACGTCGGCCAGTTCCTGTGCGTCGAGCGTGTCCTTATACGACGGCATCGGCGATTCCTTGAGAATGGTGATCTCTTTCAACGTCGCCTTGTCGAGAAGCCGCAGGCGTCCGCTCGAATCCATCAACTGGAGCGTGTAGGTGTCCTGATTCAACAGCCGCCCGGTGATGGTCGCTCCGTCGCGCATGACGGCGCGGACCTGGCGACTGTCGGATCGGATGTCTGCACTCGGGTCGAGCAGCGCACGCTGCAGGTCGCCGGCGCGTCGTGATGAGCCGATCTCGGTCAACGACGGGCCCGTGCGCCCGCCGATGCCGGCGACGCTATGGCACGACACACACCGTCCTTTGCCCTCGAACAGCGTCCGTCCCCGACGCGTGTCGCCAGGGATGGTCGGGCCGCCCGCAGGAGAGGTCGCGAGCGAACGGAGGTAGGCCACGATCGTCCCCGCCTGACTCTCGGAAAAGCTGTTGGGCGGCATCGCGGTTCCCGGAACACCTCCGAGAATGATCTTTGCGATCTCGTCGTCGCTGGTCCCGCGTCGGAACTTGCCATTGCCGAGGTTGATGCCGGGCACGCCGTCCCCATCGGGACCGTGGCATGCGGTGCAATTGGCTTGATACAGCAGTCCGCCGTTTTCGATGTCGGCGGGCGTATAGCCGTGGCCCTGCGCCCAGACGGGTGCGGCCAGCGTGAGCGCGACAAGCGTCAGGACTGAGATGCGCATAGGCATGATTGGGTGCGCGTGAATCGTATCCTATTGATGCCCTCCTGTACTGCGTCATGAATCACTTGTTTTCATTCGAAATCCGTCGTGCGGACGCGTCCGATTCAGAAGCGATCGCGGCGGCGCACCTCGATTCCATTCGCTCCATCGGTCCCGGCTATTACGACGACGCAATCGTGCGCGACTGGGGCGCACGCGTCCAGGCCGGGTTGTACCTTCGGGCGATGAAACGGGGCGAGGTCTTTTTCATCGCGATCGACGGACGCGATTCCGCGCGTACGGTGCTCGGCTTCGCGTCGCACTCCGTCGACGGAACGCAGCACCGGGTGGGCGTGTACGTCCGCGGCTCGGTCGCCCGCCGCGGCGTCGGATCGGCGCTCTTCCGCGCGGCGGAGGATCACGCGATCGCGAGCGGCGCGGCGAGCTTGCGGATAGACGCCTCGCTGGCAGCCGTGGACTTCTACAAACGCCACGGCTTCGACGACGTCGGCCGTGGGGTTCATCGTCTGTGGTCGGGGCGATCGATGCCGTGCGTGTTCATGTCGAAATCACTGTCGAGCCGGGTGCAGCGCGGAACGATCGCCCTGCCTCGTCACACGAGCCGGTTGACGCTGCGCGACATGTACGCCGCCGACTTCGAGGCGGTTCACGCCTACGCCTCCGATCCCGACGTGACCCGATACATGTTCTACGGGCCTCGTTCCGAGGAAGACACCCGCGCCTACCTCGAGCGCGTGCTCGCCACCCAGGTGAGCACGCCCCGTCGAGTCTGGGAGCTGGCGATTGTCGAGACTGCCGAGGATCGGCTCGTCGGTGCATGCGATCTCACATTAGAACACTCGGATGAGGCTGACCTCGGCTTCATGTTGTCGCGGGAGGTCTGGGGACGCGGCTACGCGACCGAGGCTGCGCGCGCGCTGGTGCGCGCCGGGTTCGATGAGCTCGGCGTCAAGCGCATCTTTGCGACGTGCGACGTCGCAAATCATGCATCGGCGCGCGTCCTCGAGAAGGCTGGGCTGCGCCGTGAGGCCACACTCGACCGGCACAAGTTCGCGAAAGAGATGTGGTGCACGTCGTTTCTCTATGCGATCACATTCGAACAGTGGCTCGAGACCCGGTATGATTGAGATCAACTTCGAGACGTCACGATGGCCGCTGCAGATTGTCTGTCGTCCCAACAAGTCGTACCGCTCTACACACGCGTGATCGAGGCATGGAACCGACGCGACGCCGATGGCTTCGCGGATCTGTTCACCCAAGACTGCAATGTGATCGGCTTCGACGGGTCTCAGATGCATGGCCGCACGGAGACCGCCTCGGAGCTGCGCACGATCTTCGCGAACCATCCCACGGCTTCGTACGTCGCGAAGATCCGCGCGGTCACACCACTCGATGCACACGTCACGCTGCTCCGTGCTGTCGTCGGCATGATCGCGCCAGGACAGCACGACTTGAACCCCGCGGTCAACGCGGTACAGAGCGTGGTCGTCGTGCTCGATGACGGTGTCCCCAAGGTCGCGCTCCTGCACAACACGCCGGCGGCGTTCCACGGCCGGCCTCAACTCTCCGAGGAACTCACCGGCGAGTTGAGAGCGGTGATGCAGGCAGGCGACACGGTCGATCCTGGCTGACGGCAGCCGCAACCAATCCCCTGGTCGTCCGCGTCGTCACGGTACGGTAGGAAACACGAGGGTTTCTTGTTGATTCTGTGAAGCTATGCATCGCCACTCCCTTTCGAGGAATTCGACCATGAGTTCACGTGTGTGCATCCGTGGCCTGCTCGCCGCAGGCTTCGTGGCGTTCGTGTGTGCGGCGCTGACGATGACAGCGTCGGCGCAACAGGCGTCGCCGAAGGTGCAGTCGCTGCGGAGTCTCGGAGGCCCGACCCGATTCACCGCACCGGTCAACACCATCGACGCGTTGAAGAAGACGATGTCGGCACCGCGCATTCAGACCGACATCGGGACCGTGCTCGACAAAGCGGGGCTCAGCTCGACGCGAGGTGAAGTCCTCAAGGCGCTCACCGACGGCACGGTGATGGAAACGACACTGCCCTCCGGTGCTGAGCTGCAGTGGATGGCGCTCCGCCGTGATGGGAAACAACCTGACATCACTGGCCCGGTGCGATGGGACGGGAAGAAGCCGCTCGAAGGATTCCAGTTCGTCGTCGACGATCTCGTCGGCACCTATACGTTCTTCGTGCCGAAGATCTGCGGCAACCTCTCGCTGCTCTCGCGCGAACCGAGCCGTGAAGCCGCACGTCGCGCCGAGGAAGCCAAGAAGGCGGCCGCAGCAGCGGAGGCGGCGAAGAAGGCTCAAGAAGACGCCGCGCGCAAAGCCGAAGAAGCCAAGCGAGCGGCAGCGGCGAAGGCTGATGAGGAGCGGAGGGCTGAAGAAGCGCGCAGGGCCGAAGAAGCGGCCCGGGCCGAGGCCGAACGCAAGGCTGAAGAAGCGCGCAAGGCTGCCGAAGCCAAGGCCGAAGCGGATCGACTGGCGGCTGAAGAAGCAGCGCTTCGCATCCGTCCCTTCATCGGCGGGTACTTCGGCAAGCAGCAGCGGCAGTACGACACCAACGATCCGGCCGGACTCGGTCGTATCAATCCGGACAACTGGGTGCCATCGTTCGGCAACAAGCTGGTCGGGATCAAGGGCGGCGTCCAGTTCGGCAATCAAGGCGTGTACTTCGCGCCCGCGATCGGCTGGGCGTTCAACGTCGATGAAAGCGATCGTTCCAGCGGTTTCGTCGACGGTGAGGTTGGATACAGGTTCGTGCGCGGCCGGGGCATGCAGCTCGGGACCGGCGTGTCGTTGTGGGACTTCAACCACTCGAATCACGACACCGTCACGCTGGCGTGGTTGGGGACCGCTCACTTCCCGATCGTGGGCGGTGCCAGGGAGCCCCAACTGCAGTTCAGCATCGAGTGGCGTCAGTTCTTCGATCGCTTGAGCGATCCCGACGTCAACTATCAGTTCTGGGGCGGAGTGAGGTTCCTCTTCAGATAGCGTTCGTAGTCGAGGGGTGTGTCGATGTCGACGACACATCCCTCGTCCGACACCTGCACGTTCACAATCTCATGCTCATGCGCGCGGACGACGGCCTTTGCGCCCACGTTCGCGGGCGCGTCCCGCAATTCCTCGAACACTGCGCGATCGAACAGCACGGGGTGCCCGTGACGATCGCCGATCGCGGGGCGGACGATCGGCGCGCGCGATCGACGCCATGCCTCGATCACGGCGCGCACCGTCTCATCACGAGCAAGCGGAACATCGACGAGCGTCATCAACACGCCAGTGGTCGAGTCGCGTACGACGGCATCGAAGCCGACGAGCAGCGACGACAGCTGGCCTCGCGACGGATCCACGTTCTGCACGATCAGAGGAAACGGGGTCGGCGCGTCGCGAGCAAGCCCGGCCGCGATCGCATCGTGATCTCGACCGGTCACAACAACGATGTCGTGTACATCAGCCGCGTGCCATGTTCGAACAATGCGCGCGACGAAGATCCGGTCATCGAATGTGGTGAGTAGTGCTTTTGGACTACCCATTCGGGTAGAGTCGCCAGCGGCAAGAATGATTCCCGTGAGCACGGTCGATCGTAACGTGGACCACCCAAGCCACCACCCCGGAGCGCTCCCACGGTGCTCTGAGCGCCGTCGAGCAGGCCGCAAACCACGGCGGCGCAAAGGGTTTGGGGTGCTTGACTTCCGAGTTGGGACTTCCCTACACTGGCGCAGCTTCGTTCGCATCGGAGGGCACGGCTATGCCGACCGGGACAATCGCACGCCTCCTCATCGACAAGGGTTTCGGGTTCATCCGGGATGAGGGGGGCATCGAGCACTTCTTCCATCGCAGCGCAGTCCGCCAGGCGGTCTTTGAATTGCTGCGCGAAGGACAGCGAGTGGAGTTCTCGTCCGAGGAATCGACGAAAGGTCCACGCGCCGGGGAAGTCCGACTGATCGAAAACTGAATCGCGTCCGTCGGCCGGCCCCCGGTGGGGCCGGAGTCACTCGTTCGCCGCGGCCCCCAAACCTTCCCGAGTTTTCCCGAGTTTACGTGAACCAGCGGCGCCATCCCGAGGACGGCGTTAGTACGCCCGTCGCCGGTTGAAGTACAAACACGTCGTCTGCGACCGCGCGGGCAAAAGTGCGACTCGCGGTCAACACCACACTGGCTGCCCCCCGTGTTTTGGCAATCTGGGAGAAGTCGGCCGCAAAACTGGCCTGCTCCGCGTCGGTCAACGTGGCATTCGGGTGCTCGGCCAACAGCACCCGCGGGGCCAGCGCCAAGGCCCGTCCGAGCCGCACGCGGAGCCGTGAGGCCGCCGACAAACTCGCGGTCCGAGCCGCGAGGCTCTGCTCGAGACCGATCTCCACGGCCAGTTTCTGCACACGTTGGCGCACCTCGGTCGACAGCTCGTCGAGCGCGAGCGAGAACGGCAGCGCGAGGTTCTGCTCCACTGTGAGCTGCTCGAGCAGCACGGCGCGCTCGGTGAGCAGGCCAAACTGATCCAGCGTCGTGAGCCACGCGTCACGGTCGCCGATCTCCTTCGTGGACTGTCCGAAGACGATCACATCTCCCGTATCGGGAGCGATCGCGGCGGTGATCAGATCGACGAGGACCTCCGCCATCATCTGATCGACGCCGACGACGGCGACGACCTGTCCCTCGTGCACGTCGAGCGCATCGACGCGGAGCGGTCTCAGGCCGCTGTAGTCCTTGACGACTCGTCGCAGAGAAACCACGACGTCACGCGACGGCATGTCGATGCCGCGCGGCGTTCAGGCGCTTCCACTCGTCGTGAGGAAGCGTCGCGTCCCCGGGACGCACGCCGTGACCGGGCTCGCCGTGATAGTCGGACCCGCCCGTCGCCAGGAGCGCGAGATCCTGCGCCACGAGGCGATAGCGTTCGATCGCGGCGGCATCATGATCCGAATGGTAGACCTCGATCGCATCGAGGCCTGCTCGCGCGAGCGCCGGAATGCGCGCGTCGATCTGCGTGCGGCCCGGATGCGCGAGCGACGCGAGACCTCCGGCCCGATGAATCGCGTCGATGACGTGCTCAGGGGAGGGGCCGGTTCTCGGAACGAACGCGGGGCGATCGCGAGCCAGCCATCTATCGAAGGCCTCCTGGGTATTGGCGACGTGGCCGGCGGCGACCATGGCGCGCGCGATCTGAGGGCGTCCGATCGAGCGGTTCGCGCGCTCGTGTCCCGCTGCGAGCAAAGGCTGAAGATCCGTTGGCACACCGAGCGCGGCGAGGCGTTCGGCGATGGCGAACACCCGGGCCACGCGCGCTGCACGTTGCGTGGTGAGAAACGCGCCGAATGTCTGATCAGTCGGATCGAGAAAGTACCCAAGGACGTGGACATCGCGACCGTCTTCGACCGCTGTCACTTCAATGCCCGGGACCGCCTCGATGCCGCGCTCGCCGGCGAGCCGGCGCACCTCGTCCACGGCTGCGACGGTGTCGTGATCGGTAGCGGCGATGACCGTGAGCCCGACGCGTATGGCTTCATCGACCAGCTCGGATGGACTCGAGCGCCCGTCGGAGGCGGTGGTGTGGAGGTGGAGATCGGTCAGGGCTGTCGCGTCCGGCTGGGCCGGACCTCAGCGTGCGTTGGCGCGCGCGGCGGCCGGAGTAGACGCCGCGCGCGATCGTCGGCGCGTGCGACCCTGGCGCTTGACGAGCGCCTGGTATTCGCGAAGCAACAAATCGAGGTGATCGCGCTCTTCGTCGGCAAACTCGAGGAAAATCTGCTTGCCTTCTGAATCCTCGAACCGCTCGCCGTACTTCTTGAAGAAGCGATGAGAGCCGCGCTCGCAGCGGATGCCGATCATCAGCGCCTGCTGATCGTCGACGCCACGCGCGAGACGCTCGGCGCCTTCGGCGAAGAGGCCGTTGGCGGCGCCCTTGAAGAAGAGGAACGTCGGACGCGACTCGAGCTGCGGATCGCGCTGCAGCAGCTCCGCGTATCTCGCCTCGAGCTTGCCGAGATGCTCTTTCTCTTCGAGCGCGAGATCCTGAAAGACCTTGCGGCCGCGCGCGTCGCGTGTCAGACGTGCCGCGCGGGTGTAGAACTCGAGCCCGCTGCGCTCGGTGGCAATGGCGATGCGCAGCG
The DNA here is from genome assembly GCA_035263125.1 of Vicinamibacterales bacterium. GTDB lineage: Bacteria > Acidobacteriota > Vicinamibacteria > Vicinamibacterales > UBA2999 > Gp6-AA40. The sequence goes on along the minus strand of DATFRP010000175.1, from coordinate 8,037 downwards.
CGTCGCGCGCAAAGACCAGATCGGTATGACCGCCCTCGAGCGCCGAGCTGCGCCCGGTCCGGCAGGCCTCACACGTGCCGTAGATCTGCACGACGCTTTGTGACGCCGTGAAGTTGCGCGCGGCCGCCACTTCTTCGACCAGTCCTTCGATGTCCGAGCTGAGAAACTCGAACGATCGGTGACAGGTCTTGCAGATCAGATGAAAATGGCGCGGCTGTCGGTACGAGTGCTCGAATCGGAAGCGCCCCTCGCCAAAGTCGACCTTGCGCGCGATGCCGGCGTCGACCATCCACTGCAACGTGCGGTAGACGGTCGCGCGGCTGATGCGATGATCCTCGTGTCGAATCAGATCGACGAGATCGTCGGCGCTGAGGTGTCCTTCTTGTCGAAGGAAGACGTTGACGATCTGCTCCCGTTTGCTCGAGCGCTTGCTGCCGACCGGCTTGAGCCTGCTCAGATCGGGTAGAGTCGTCACGATCACCCTGAACGGGGAGAACGGTTAAACGCTAAACGAGGAACCGCATCCGCACGTCGAGGTCGCGTTCGGGTTCTTGATCGTGAACCCGCCACCAGTGACGGTGTCGACGAAGTCGACTTCCGCGCCCTTCAGATAGCTGATGCTGACCGGATCCACGAACAGCCGGACACCGTTCGATTCGTAGACCTGATCGCCGGTCCCCCCGCCTTCTTCGATCATCAGTCCGTACTGGAAGCCCGAGCAACCGCCGCCCTGGACGAACACACGCAGCCCGCTTCCGGTCTTGCCCTCTTCTGCCAGCAGCTCGTTGATCTTGGTGGCTGCCAGTGGGGACACATTGATCATGATGATTTCGGCTCCTGAAACCTTCAGAAATTATACGATCCGCCCGACTCGCGGGCAAGCTGGGCTTGTGGTGCTCGTGAAGCGTATCCCACTGTCCGGCCGCTACTTACCGAGAACCGCCAGCTCCCGGGCGGAGGCCTCCTCCACATCCTTGTGCAGGCTGTGGCCGTGTGAATCCATGGTGACGATGGCCGGGAAATTATCCACGGTCAGGTGCCACATTGCCTCGGGGGTTCCGAACTCCAGGAGTGAGACCCCATCCACGCTCGTGATCGTGCGCGCATAGAACTGAGCCGCACCCCCGATAGCGTTGAGGTAGACAGCGCCGGCGTCGCGGAGCGCGGCCAGGGTCTTGCCTCCCATGCCGCCCTTTCCGATCACCGCGCGCACACCGTAACGCTTGATCACGTCGGCCTGATACGGCTCCTCGCGAATGCTCGTCGTGGGCCCTGCCGCGGTCACGCGCCAGCCACCGCCCTCTTTGACGACGACCGGACCGCAGTGATAGATCACGCCGCCGCGCAGATCGACCGGGGGCTCGTGCTTCATCAAGTGATGATGCACCGCGTCGCGGCCCGTGTACGCGCGCCCCGAGAGCAGCACGACGTCGCCGACCTTGAGTGACCGCACCTGCTCCTCGGTGATCGGCGCACGAAGAACAACTTCGCGCCCCGTGCGTGGGAACCCTGACTGGTCGGCCATGTGCACGACCGGGCTCGACGCGTCGCGGTACAACCAGCGCGAGATCGTTCCGCTCTTCGCGTCGAGGATCACGCCGAGACGACGGTAGGCCCAACAGTCGTATGCGACGGACACGAAGAAGCTCGCCGGCAGTCTGTTCAGCGCGGCGACCTTGCAGCCGATCAGCGACACGCGCCCTCCGAAACCCATCGCGCCGACGCCGAGCTCGTTGACCTCGCGCATGATCGACGCTTCGAGCTCCGCGAGCCGCGCATCCGGATTCACATCGTCCAATGTGCGGAACAGCTGCTCCTTGGCGTGGACGTAGCCCGACGTGCGATCGCCGCCGATGCACACGCCGATCGCACCGGGCGCGCACCCCTTGCCCTGCGCCTGCCATACCGCGTGCAGAATGCACTTGCGCACGCCCTCGAGCGAACGATCGGCACGCCCGAGGTTTGGGAGCTCCATCGGGAGTGAGTACTGCGCGTTCATGTTCTCGCAGCCGCCACCCTTCAGAATCAGCTTCACCTCAATCTCGTCGCGGTCCCACTGCTCGAAGTGGACGATCGGTGTGCCGGGACCGAGATTGTTTCCGGAGTTTTCACCGGTCAGCGAGTCGACCGAGTTCGGGCGCAGCTTGCCGCGTCGCGTCGCTTCGGCAATCGCGTCGCGGATCTGCTGCTTCATGACGATCTGGTTCGCGCCGACGGGGGTCTTCACCTCGAAGGTCGGCATGCCGGTGTCCTGACAGATCGCGCCCTCGCAGTCGGCCGCGAGGTCGATATTCTGCGCGATGATCGAGAGCGCCTGCGAGGACTGCGTGTCGGTCCGTTCCAGCTGCATCGCGACTTTCATCGCGGCGCGGACGTCGGGTGGCAAGTCGGTCGAGGTGCGCACGATCAGATCGAGAACACTGTCAAAGAAGGCTTGCGGCATCTCTCCAGTATATGAAAATGGGGTCGGGAGTCATTTTCAGAGGGATGCTGAGAAAATGACTCCCGACCCCATTTTCATATGCGCATCGAACGCGACCCGTTAGGCGAGCACGCGGTACCGTCGGATGCGTACTACGGCATCCAGACGGCCCGGGCGGTCGAGAACTTTCCGATCAGCGGGCTGCGCGCGTCGGCCGACCTCATCACGGCGACGATTCTGGTCAAGAAGGCCGCCGCCCAGGCGAACATGTCGCTCAGCCGGCTCGACTCCCGGATCGGCGGCGCGATCACGCGTGCCGCCGACGAAATCCTCGGTGGCGCGCTGCGCGAGCACTTCGTGGTCGACGTCTATCAGGCGGGCGCCGGCACGTCGCACAACATGAACGCCAACGAGGTGCTGGCCAACCGCGCCTCGGAGCTCCTTGGCGGCACGCGCGGCGAGTATCGTCTCGTGCATCCGAACGATCACGTCAACATGGGACAGTCCACCAATGACGTGTTCCCCACCGCGACGCGCGTGGCGCTGCTCCTGACGAACAGGGGCCTGGTCGATTCGGCGCGCGCCCTCGCCGCGTCGTTCACGAACAAGGCAGACGCCTTCAAGTCGGTCCTGAAGGTCGGTCGTACACATCTGCAGGATGCCGTGCCGATCACGCTGGGTCAGGAGTTCAGCGGCTACGCCGCGTGTCTCGAGCGCGGCGCCGACGACGTGATGCACGCCGCCGATCAGTTGAAGGAGCTCAATCTCGGCGCGACCGCCGTCGGCACCGGCCTCAATGCCGGCGACGACTACACGTCCCGCGCGGTCAAGAACCTCAGAACATTGACCGGCCTGGACGTGGTGCCGGCCGCAAACCGGTTCCGCGTGACGCAAAGCATGGGCGACGTGCTCGCCTACTCGGGAGCGATGCGTCGACTTGCCGTGGAACTGTCGAAGATTGCCAGCGATCTGCGCCTGTTGAGCATGGGACCGCGTGCGGGACTCGGCGAGATCGCGCTCCCCGCCGTCCAGCCCGGATCGTCGATCATGCCGGGCAAGGTCAATCCGTCGATTCCCGAGATGGTCAATCAGGTCTGCTTCCAGGTGCTCGGGTGCGACGCGACGATCTCAGCGGCGACCGAAGCCGGCCAGCTCGAACTCAATGTGATGATGCCGGTCATCGCCTGGAACGCATTGCACGCGTCGACGATACTGAAGAATGCAATGGACACGCTTCGCACCCGGACCGTCGATGGCATCCAAGCCGATACGAGGCGCAGTCGTGAACTGCTCGACCGCAGCACGGCCATGGCCACGGCACTCAGCCCGTATATCGGTTACGCGAAGACTGCGGAGCTCGCCAAGGAGTCAGTACGAACAGGCCGATCGATTCGAGATCTCGTGCTCGAGCAGGGACTGCTCGACGCCAGGCAGCTCGATGCCATACTCTCGGTCGACGCCATGACCCGTCCAGGCATCGTCGGAAAGCCATGACTTTTCGTGCTGCGCTGATTGCGCTCGTCATCGTCGCGCTGTATCTGGGCACACGCGTACCACTCGTATACGCACAGGGCCAGGCGCTCGCGCCTCAGAGGCACAGCAAACTCTATTCGCCTCTCGACCTCGGACTCCTCGAAGCACCGGACCGCGCAGCCTGGCAGAAGCCCGATCAAATCATGGACGCGTTGCACGTCGCCGAAGGGTCGAAGGTCGCTGACATCGGTGCCGGTGCCGGATGGTTCACGATCCGGCTCGCACGACGCGTCGGACCGAACGGCATCGTCTACGCGCAGGACGTGGAGCGGCTCATGATCGAGGCGATCAAACGTCGCGTGAGCCGCGAGGGTCTGCAGAACGTGCAGACCCAGCTCGGTTCCGGCAGCGATCCGAAGATGGCGCCCGCCTCGCTCGACGCCGCGCTCGTTGTCGACTCCTATCAGGAAGTTGAGATCAACGATCGCGTGGCGCTCCTCAGGAACCTCGCCAAAGCGCTCAAACCCAACGGCCTGATCGGCATCGTCAACTGGAAGCCGGGCCGTGGTGGACCGGGACCGGCGGAAGACGCACGTGTGCCTCGCGAGTCGGTCGAAACCGATGCCCGCGCGGCGAACCTTCGGGTGATCGCGCAGGAGAGCCTGCCTTATCAGTACTTGCTCGTGTTGGCTCCGTACACGCAGAAGGAATCAGGAATCGGGAGTCAGGAATCAGCCGGAACTAGGAATCAGGAATCAGGCCGGGCGGCAGGCAGTAGGAATCAGGGTCAAGCTCGGTAGTACAATCTGCGCGCGATGTCAGCTACGAACTCGGCCACACTGCTCAACGTTCTCACGTCGGCGACGTCACGTCGCGACATTGCCGGTGTTCCCTATCTGGTGCCAGCCGCGTCGGTGCTGTTCTTCACAGTGCTGACGGCCGCCGCGGCGCAGATCAGCGCGCCCCTTCCGTTCACCGATGTGCCGCTGACGCTGCAGCCGATGGTCGTGTTGATCGGCGGCCTGGCGCTCGGGTCGCGGCTCGGATCGGCGAGTCAGATTCTCTATCTCGCCGCGGGAATCGCGGGCCTCCCGGTATTTGCGGCGTCGGCGACGTTGCCGCCCGGCGCGCTCCGACTGCTCGGGCCGACCGGCGGGTATCTGATGGCGTATCCGTTCGCGGCGTTCGTCGCCGGCTGGCTCGCCGAGCGCGGTCTCGATCGCCAGTACGTCGGCTCGTTCCTCGCGATGCTTGCGGGCCTTGTGATCATCTTCGCATTCGGCATCGCGTGGCTTGCTCTCTTCGCGCGCACCGTGAGCGGTGGTTCCCCGATTGGCATCAGTGCGGCGCTCTCGACCGGGCTCTATCCGTTCCTTTTCGCCGACATCATCAAGCTCGCGATCGCGGCTGGGCTCGTCCCGGCGGTGTGGTACGCGATCGGACGTCCTCAACGCTAGTCCCCTAGCCACTCGATCGTCATGCGTACGGCGCTCACCATCGCGGGCAGCGATTCGGGCGCCGGTGCTGGCATTCAGGCCGATCTCAAGACCTTTGCCGCGCACGGCGTGTACGGCACGTGCGCGATCACCGCCGTCACGGCGCAGAACACGCTGGGCGTTACGATGGTCGAGGCCATGCCCGCCGATCTGGTGACCGCCCAGATCGAGGCCGTTGCCGCCGATATCGGCGTGCACGCGGTCAAGACCGGGATGCTCGCCACAGCTGCGATCGTCGAGGCGGTCGCAGCCGCTGTCCGCGATCTCGAGCTGCCGCTGCTCGTGGTCGATCCCGTGATGATCGCCAAGAGTGGCGACAGCCTGGTCGTCGACGACGTTGCAGCGACGATCAGGACGGAACTGCTGAAGGGCGCGTTTCTCGTGACGCCGAACATTCCTGAGGCGGAGACCCTGAGCGGCGTAATGATTCGCACAGACCACGATCGTCGTCAGGCGGCCAAACGTATCGCGGCCCTGGGTGCCAAGAACGTGGTGATCAAAGGCGGCCATCTGCCCGTCGACGACATCGTCGACTTGTGGTACGGCGACGGCGAGTTCATGGAGTTCCGACACGCGCGTGTGCCTGGCCGTCACACCCACGGCACGGGTTGCACGTTCGCGTCAGCAATCACCGCGACGCTTGCGCTCGGAGGATCGCTGCGAGAGGCGATTCCGCGCGCGCAGGAATACGTCGCTGGCGCGATTCGGGCTGGTCTCGACCTGGGGCAGGGGCACGGTCCGATGAACCACTTCTTCGAAGTGGAAAAGTGGAGACGTGGAGAAGTGGAAAAGTAGGGATAAAGGGAAAAGTAGAGGAAGCGGGCGTCTGGCTATACTGGATTGGATGGGAGTGCCCCTGGTGGCCATCGGCGCTGGTGAGCTCGACCTGCAGGCGTTGACCGCCGCAGTGTGCGCGTCAGGGTCTGGCGATGGGGCGATCGCAGCGTTCAGCGGCCTCGTGCGCGACCACAATCAGGGACGGCGGGTGGAGTTCCTCGTGTATGAGGCGTATGAAGCGCTTGCCCTTCGCACGCTCGTACGCATCGTCGACGAGGCGCGCCAGGCGTGGCCGGATACGAGGCTGGGCGTGCACCACCGCATCGGACGTCTCGAGATCGGCGAAGCCAGCATCATCATCGTGGCCGCATCGGCACACCGGTCGAATGCCTTCGCCGCGTGCCGCTACACCATCGAGCGCGTGAAGCAGATCGTGCCGATCTGGAAACACGAGCATTTTGCCGGTGGCGACGTCTGGCTCGAGGGGGCAACCGCCGACCCCGAGGACGAGGCCGCACGCCAGACGGCATACAAGATCGCATGCGCATAACCATCCGCCTGTTCGCGCGATTGCGTGACCTTGCCGGCTCGGGCGAGCTCGTTCGGGACGTGCCCGGCCCTGCCACCGTCCAATCAGTGTGGCGGGTGCTGGTCAATGAAATGCCGGCGCTCAGCGAGTACGAGCGGACGATGTCGGTGGCAGTAAACGCCGACTATGCGAGGATGTCGGCGACAGTCGCCGACGGCGACGAAGTCGCATTCCTCCCCCCGGTCTCCGGAGGGTAAAGTACTTACGTAGGGGCCGCCTTCAGGCGGCCCAACAAACCAATGTTCGACAAACTCTCTTCCGTCCAGGCGCGCTACGACGAGCTGAGTGCCAGACTCGGCACGGCGGAGCTCCAGTCAGATCCGACCGAGTACAAGAAAGCGGCGAAGACGCTGGCGGAGCTCGAGCCGCTGGTCGACAAGTTTCGCGAATTCAAAGGCGTGGAACGGGACATCGCAGGTGCAGAGGAGCTCGCTGCGGGCGCGGATACGGACATGCGTGAGCTCGCCGAAGAGGAGCTGAAGTCGCTGACGGCACGGCGCGAGCTGCTGCTGCAGGAGCTCAAGATGCTCCTCATCCCGAAGGATCCGAACGACGAGAAGAACGTCATCCTCGAAATCCGCGCCGGCACCGGCGGCGATGAGGCGGCGTTGTTTGCCGCGGATCTGTTCCGGATGTACACGCGCTACGCGGAACGACAGCGCTGGAAGCTCGATGTGCTGTCGACGAGCGAGAGCGGCGCCGGCGGCCTGAAGGAAGCGATCGTCTCGATCGAAGGCAAGGGCGTTTACAGTCGTTTGAAGTACGAAAGCGGCGTGCACCGCGTGCAGCGGGTGCCGGCGACGGAAGCGAGCGGACGCATTCACACATCGACTGCCACCGTCGCGGTGTTGCCCGAGGCTGAGGACGTCGACATCCAGATTCAGGAAAAAGATCTGCGCATCGACACGTTCTGCTCGAGCGGTCCCGGCGGTCAGAGCGTGAACACGACGTACTCCGCCGTGCGTCTCACGCATCTGCCGACAGGCCTCGTCGTTTCGCAGCAGGATGAGAAGTCGCAGATCAAAAACCGCGCGAAGGCGATGAAGGTACTGCGGGCACGTCTCTACGAAATCGAGATGCAGAAGCAGCAGGACGCCATCGCGAAGGAGCGGCGCGGACAGGTCGGCTCGGGCGATCGGTCTGAGAAGATCCGCACCTACAATTTTCCGCAGAGCCGGATCACCGATCACCGCATCGGCTTCACCACCCATCGCCTGCATGACGTGCTCGACGGCGACATCGTCGAAATCCTCGACCAGGTGAACTCCTTCTACAACGCC
>DATFRP010000174.1:0-5763 GCA_035263125.1 Vicinamibacterales bacterium | reverse complement strand
CGCCCGCCGCGAGGCTCGTGTCGATCGCCCGGTGCCAGCGTCCGCCGTTGTCGAGCGGCGGCAGGTTCACCGTCTGCGATTCGAAGTGGGCGTTGAGAATGAAGAAGAGCCGCTCGCCCGTAAGCTCGCCGCGCTCCGTGCTCGCGTCGAGCTGCATGCAGATCGTGCGGGCGTCCGGATCGTCCCAGTGCGGACCGCCGCCGTTGCCGTTCCTCCCGAACCACGCCAGGTCCGGAATCTTGTCGTCGTCCAGATCCTCGCCGAGTGCGAACCTGCGGCGCTGCAGGATCGGATAGCGGCGCACGAAGCCGATCGCCTTGCGGAAGAACTCGACGAGGTCGTCGTTCTTCGCGGCGACGTCCCAGTCGAACCAGCTGATCGCGTTGTCCTGACAGTACGCGTTGTTGTTGCCCTTCTGCGTGCGGGCGAACTCGTCGCCGCCGAGCAGCATCGGCGTGCCGGACGCAAACAGCAGTGCGCACGCGTGGTTCTTCATGAGCTGACGCCGCAGCTTCAGCACGTTCGCGTCCGCCGTGTCGCCCTCGGCGCCGCAGTTCCAGGAGTTGTTGTCGTTGGAGCCGTCGTTGTTGTTCTCGCCGTTCGCCTCGTTGTGCTTGCCGTTGTACGAGACGAGATCGTGCAGCGTAAAGCCGTCGTGACAGGTGATGAAGTTGATGCTGTTGTAGGCCGAGCGGCCGTCCTCGCCATAGAGATCCGCCGATCCGGTGATCCGCCAGCCGAGATCCGCGAGCTGCCCGCCATCGCCCTTGTCGAAACGACGCACGGTGTCGCGGAAGCGGCCGTTCCACTCCGACCAGTCCACCGGGAAGTTGCCGACCTGATACGTGCCGATGTCCCAGGGCTCGGCGATGAGAATCGCGCGGTTGAGCACCGGATCCTGCGCGACGGCGTCGAAGAACGGACCCGACGATCGAAACGCGCCGGTCTCCGAGCGCCCGAGCACGGACGCCAGATCGAATCTGAATCCGTCGACGTGCATCGCCTCGACCCAGTAGCGCAGCGAGTCCATGACCAGACGAATCACGGCCGGGCTGTCGAAATTGAGGCTGTTGCCGCAGCCGGTGAAGTTCATGTACCAGCGGCGCGACTGATCGGGCGGTCCGGTCAGGCTGTAGTAGCTCGGATTGTCGATGCCGCGGAACGCAAGGCTCGGTCCCAGCTCGCTGCCTTCACCGGTGTGGTTGTAGACGACGTCGAGCAGCACCTTGATGCCGGCGTTGTGCAGCGCGCGCACCAGCGTCTTGAACTCCGTCACCTGACCACCCGGCGTGCGGCCGGTCGAGTACGACGACTCGGGCGCGAAGAACCCGATCGAGTTGTAGCCCCAGTAGTTGGTGAGCCCTCGATCGATCAGAAAGTCATCGACGTAGTACTCGTGAACGGGCAGGAGCTCGACCGCGTTCACGCCGAGCCGCTGCAGGTGTGGAATCTTCTCGATGAAGCCCAGGTACGTCCCCGGCGACGAGACCTTCGACGTCGGGTGCGCGCTGAATCCTTTGACGTGCACCTCATAAATAAAGAGCTGCTCGAGTTTGAGGTCGGGCGGTCGATCGCCCTGCCAGTCGAACGCCGCGTCGTCGACGACGATCGACTTCGGTGAGGAGGCCGCCGTGTCGCGCAGATCGAGCGTGAACTCGCCGGCGCCCGGCCGCGCGTCGTAGGCCAGCAGCAGATTGTTCTCGTTGCGGAACTTTCCCGTGACCGCCTTCGCATAGGGATCGAGCAGCAGCTTCGCGGCGTTGAACCGCAGACCCCACTCCGGCCGGTACTCGCCCTGCACTTTGTAGCCGTAGAGCTGCCCGGCGCCGACGCCGCGGACCTCGGCGTGCCAGACGAACTTGTCGCGGTTCTGCAGCTCGATGACATCCGTCGGTGGGCCGTCCGCGGTGTCGAACAGCAGCAGGAACACAGCCGATGCGTTGCGCGAGTAGAGCGCGAAGTTCACGCCGCCATCGACGACGGTCGCGCCCAACGGATACTCGCGGCCGTTGACGACTTGCTTTGAAGTGCGATGGAGGAGAGGCATGGGGAAGACTCTTCTTTTGACTTCAACTAATGACGAGAGATCGCCACACCGCACACGATAGCAGGAAGTGTCATGTCGAGTTGGAGAGCAGGTGAACAGCTTCGCGTACTGGGCCTGAGGGCGACAACACAGAGAGTGTCTTCCCGGATCGGATACCCGAGTCGTCATGAGCGCAGCTCACCCCGTTGCATGAAAGACGGCGAGCGATTCTGAGAGTCGACAACGGGGGAGACCGCGGCAACGGGATGGTCACACGGGGATAACCGGGGGAAACGAGGGCAACGGGAATTTCGATCTTGATCACGACCACGTCATGGCGCCGGGCTGCCCGAAGTCCTCGCCCAGCGTCTGGCGATCGGGCGGGAAAGGGAACGGAGGAGACGGAGGAACGGAGGTTTTGTTTCTTGTACGTCGAAGGGTGGTCGCCAGCAGCTCGACGGCCTACATCGTCTCGTCACGCTACGCGAGAGAGAACGACCTCCCAGACTATGGACCTGCAACCCTACCGAAGGGCGCGGAAGGCTGACCAAGATCCTCCGTTGCTCCGTTTCTCCTGTTAATCCGTTTCCTCCGTCCCCTTCGTTCCTTGGGAGGATGTTGTTGACATGTGACAGCTTGTACGGGTACAAGATGTAACACATGAAGCGATCCACCTCACGCACGCGCACCCGCCCCGCGCTCGGCGAGCTCGAACATCAGGTGATGCAGGCGGTGTGGAAGTCGGGTCCCTGCTCGGTGGAAACCGTGCACCTGGCGGTGTCGCGTCAACGCGAGCTCAAAGAAGTCACTATCCGCACCGTGCTGCGTCGTCTCGAGCAGAAGGGGTACGTCGAGCACGAGGTCGACGGGCGAGCCTTCATCTACCGCGCGGTCGAGCCGCCGCGCAGCGTCGCGGCGCGCGCCGTGCGGCACGTTCTCGATCGCTTCTGCCACGGCTCTGTCGAGGAGCTGGTCACCGGCCTTGTCGAAGCGGATGTTCTCAGCGATGCGGAGCTCGAGGCGCTCGAAGCCAGCATCAAGGCTCGCGCGCGGGAGCGCGCGCAGAAGAGTGCGAAGAAAGGACGATGACATGGATATCCTCGTCGAGTCTGCTATCCGCGTCACGGCGCTCGCCTTTGGCATCGCCGCACTCCTGCGCATCCTGCAGATCCGTTCGCCACGGCTGGCCCATGACGTGTGGACCGCGGTGGTCATCACGATGCTGCTGCTGCCGGTCGTAATCGCATCGCGTATGGAGTTCGCGGTGCCGCTCCTGCCCTCGAACGTCTCGAGCGGCACGGTCGCGCGCGTCGCTGACGAGGTGACTGTGGAGCAGGGCAGGGCGTTGATGACGTCGGCATCCGGCGCGAACGGCACAACGCAACTCGTGACGTGGAGAGGCGTGACCGTGGTGGTGTACGCCGCCGGCGTCGCAATCATGTTGCTGCGGCTTGCGATCGGGCTGCGTCGCGCGCAGGCGATCCGCCGGGGTGCGGTTCAGGAGCAGGGACGACTGACACATCCGGCGTGCGTAACGCCGATGACTGTCGGAGCGCTCGCGCCGGCGATTGTCCTGCCGCCGGACTGGGCGACGTGGAACGAAGCAGATCTCTCGGCGGTACTCGCGCACGAGGAAGAGCACGTGCGCCGGCGCGATCCGCTCGTCGTCGTCATCGCGCTGGTCAACCGCGCGATCTTCTGGTTCCACCCGCTGGCATGGTGGCTGCCGCGGACGATCGCGCAACTCTCGGAGCAGGCGTGCGATGCGATGGTGATCTCGCGTGGTCACGACAGCGACGTATACGCGGAGTGCCTCTTACGGTTCGCCAGACGTGTCACCGACTCCGGTGGCCGCATCACGCCGCTGGCGACTGCGATGCCAGGTACAGGGTTGCAGGAGCGGCTCGGGATGCTTGCCCGTCCCTCAGCGACGCATCCGTCGCGCGCGCGGTTGGCCTGTGCAGGAGCTGCATGTGCCGTACTCGTTGTCGTCTGTGCGGCAGCGAGGCCAACTGCAGCACCGGTTCAGAACGTGCCGTCGCCTGGGGGCGGCCAGGCGGCGTGGTCCGTGTATTCGACCTATCACTTCGACGTCTTTTACAATGGCCTGCCGGTCGACCGCGTGAGCGAGGCGGCCAGCGTTGCCGAAGCGGCGTACGTACAACTCAGCGCCGCCCTCAAGTTCGACATGCCGCGGCGGGTGCGGATCATCCTGGTGCAGCGCGATCGCGATCTCTCTGCAGCCAACGCACAGGCGGCCGCTCCTTTCACGCAGGATGTTGGTCAGCGCCTCGTGATCTCGTTAGAGTCTCTCGACCAGCGCCCCGATCTCATCGTGCACGAGCTCACGCACCAGTTCGCGTTCGAGATCGTGCCCGAGACCAGCCGCCTCGAGCCCGTCCTGATCGAGGGCCTTGCGGAATATCAACGCGGGGCGTGGGCGGCGACTGACCTGCGCATGGTGCGCGACGCAGTCGCCGCAGGCGCGATCCCGCCGGTGGCAAGCCTCGCCTCCACCGATCGGCATTGGGCGCACGCGGTCTTCGACTTCGTCGCTGCGGAGCACGGTGCAGAGGGTGTTCGCCGCCTGCTGTTCGCGCTGCGGTCACGCGAGACGCTGGCGCAGGCCGTGCCGATGGCGTTTGGCGTCACGATCGATCAGTTCGATCGGGGGTTTCAGCAGTATGTGGCGATAGCGTTCGGTCGGATCTGAAATGGGGTAATTCGAAATGCAAAATGCGAAATGCAAAAACGTTGAAGTAACCCGACGCAATCCTTTCTGCATTCTGCATTCTGCATTCTGCATTCTGCATTTGCATTTCGAATTTCGCATTTCACCTCTTCAGCAATCCAAGACCACCGACCGGCGTGGTGACGACGCGATTGCTGAAGCCGGCGATCAGTGGTCTCCCTTTGGCAATAGCGTTCTTCACCGACGGGAGCGACAGCGATGCCTCGTGGCTCTCGCGGCTGTCCCACGCCTCCGTGATCCAGATGCCATCGGCATCGTCAGGATCGATCGCGATGATGTAGCTGAGGCAGCCCGGCATGCCGATCGTGCCTTCCAGCAGGATCGCCACCAGCTCGTCCCGCTTTCCCGCCGCCGTCGTCATCTTTCCGATCAGTCCATACATTCGTCGTCCTGCTCAGAAAATGTGCTCAGACTCACAACATCGTCCCAAGGAACGGAGGGGACGGAGGAAACGGATTAACAGGAGAAACGGAGGAACGGAGGATCGTCGTCATCGCTCCTGTCTAGTACTATCCCATAGTCTCGGGCTCGCGTCGTGCAAATCCTGGTCATCGGCGGTACGAAATTCATCGGTCCGTACGTCGTGCGCCAGCTGTACACACAGGGTCACGACGTGACGGTCTTCCATCGCGGCGAACACGAAGTCGACCTTCCTGGCAGCGTCCGGCACATTCACGATCCGGCTGCGGCCATGCCCGTGTTGTCGTTTCCGCCCGCTGTGCGGGAGCTGCCGCTGGATGTCGTCATTCACATGATTCCCGTCGGTGAACGTGATGCGCAGGCGGCCGTCGACGCGTTTGGCAGGAGCGTCAGTCGTCTGGTCGCGCTGAGCAGCGGCGATGTCTACCGCGCGTACGGGCGCTTCAACGGTATCGAGAGTGGTCCCGTTGAACACGGCGCGCTGACGGAATCATCCGCAGTGCGATCAGTGTTGTATCCATACCGGAAGCAGGCGCGCTCGTCCGATGAGTGGGTCTACTCGTAC
>DATFRP010000173.1:0-76792 GCA_035263125.1 Vicinamibacterales bacterium | reverse complement strand
CGTGCAGCTCGTGCTGATGCTGTCATCGATGCTGCACAGCATCGGCGTCGGCAACATGCTCCCTTCATGGGTGCGCGTCGTCTGTGTCGACATCAACCCGGCGGTGGTCACGAAGCTGAGCGATCGCGGATCGCAGCAGACCGTCGGCGTCGTCACCGACGTCGGGCTGTTCTTGCACCGGCTCGCCGCGGCCCTGTGCTCGTAGAGGAAACGGAGGGGGCGGAGGAAACGGATTAACAGGAGACACGGAGAAACGGAGGTCGGACGGAGGCAGGAACGCTCACAACACACTGCGCCTGGGTGGGCTGTCAGCGAGTCAGCAAAGAGCTCGGTCTGACCTCCGTTTCTCCGTGTCTCCTGTTAATCCGTTTCTCCGTGACCTCCGTTTCCTCTATGAGCACAAGGCCTCGGCGAGCCGGTGCAAGAACAGCCCGACGTCGGTGACGACGCCGACGGTCTGTTGCGATCCGCGATCGCTCAGCTTTGTGACCACCGCCGGGTTGATGTCGACACAGACTACGCGCACCCATGAAGGGAGCATGTTGCCGACGCCGATGCTGTGCAGCATCGATGACAGCATCAGCACGAGCTGCACGTTGTTCGTCAACGCTGCGGCATAGCGCTCCTGCGCTTCGATCAGATCCATCAGCGCCTCGGGCAGCGGCCCATCGTCGCGGATGCTGCCAGCGAGCACGAACTCGACGCCGCGTTTGACGCATTCGTACATGACGCCCGATGTGAGCACACCGGAGTCGACCGCCGCGCGGATGCTGCCCGCCCGGTTGATCGTGTTGATGGCCGCCATGTGGTTGCGATGGCCCTGTTCGACCGGCGCGCCGGCAACCAGATCGATCCCGAGCGAGGTGCCCGAGAGCGCGAACTCGATGTCGTGCACGGCGAGTGCGTTTCCGGAGAGCACGACGTCGACGTAGCCGCCGCGGATGAGCGACGCGAAGTGCTCGACGCCGCCGGTATGGACCACGACCGGGCCGGCAACGACTGCGATGCGCCCGCCACTGTTTTTCACGTCGCGCATCATCTGCGCGATGCGGGCGACGCTGCCTTCGACGCGGCGCTCCGACGAGACGTCGTTGCTCATGAAGGCGAAGCCGAGACGATCGCGCTCCTTGAATTCGGGCGTCACCCGAATGCCGACGTGTCCGCACACCACGCGCTCGCCGGCCTTGACGTCGCGCAGCTTGCGGCACGCCGCCTGCTGGCCGTCGACGATGATTACCGCATCCATCCGTTGGCTGTCGACGTCGACCCATCGTCCGTTCAGACGTACCTGGGTGCGATGGTTCGTCGTCGAGTAGAAGTCGTCCGGAACGCAGCGATCCTTTTCGGCCGGTTTGACGAGGGCGTCGCGTTCGCGCAGCGGATGGGCGCCGAAGATCGTGATCTGCTGGAGCAGGTCGTCGAGCGTCGGGCGGTCGGGCGCCGTGACTCGCATCTGGATCCGGGACGGGTCGTCGTTGGTGCGGCCGATGTCGAAGTCGAGGATCTCGTACGACCCTTTGAGCTCGATGATTTTGTCGAAAATGGCCGACAGCAGGCCCGAATCGATCAGATGGCCCTGCGCCTCGATCGTGTCGCTCGCAGACATGAAGCTCTCATTCTATTCGTAGTGTCCTGCTTAGCCGGACCTCCGTTCCTGAGCAGAGCAGAATTGCGACACCTCCATGGCCCTCGCTGCGGCCGACAGGCTCGGTGCTTATGAGGCGATCTCGCTCGTTGGTGCGGGCGGGATGGGCGAGGTCCATCGTGCGCGCGACCCGCGGGTCAATCGCGATTCCGCCATCACAATGTCCGCGGCACAGTTCAGCGAACGCTTCGAGCGTGAAGCCCGCGCGGTTGCCGCGCTCAATCACCCCAACATCTGCACGCTCTACGACGTGGGTCCTGACTGCCTCGTCATGGAGTTCGTCGAGGGCGACCACCGGACGGCCAGAAGTGTCTGGTCATCACGCACCTGCGGCCGAGGACACCGCGTCGCCTCCGATCACCGTCGTATTGAATTGGCTCGCGGGGGTGAAGAAGTGATTGCGATGATCTAGAATCGCCCACAAACGTGAAACGACTCGAACGGCATTCTCGGAAGTGGGCAGGGGCGATGACGGTCATCGCTGCCCTTATCGTGCTGGCCTTCAGCGGGTCGCAACGAGCGCTGGCGCGGCAGGCAGAAGGCGACGGACCGACCGTCGTTCAGCTGCGGCCGAACTTCTACGTCATTGGGGGCGCGGGCGGGAACATCCTGATGCAGACAGGTCCCGAGGGCGTCATCCTCGTGGACTCGGGAACCACAGGGAACGCGGACAAAGTGCTCGCCACCATCCGCCGCGTCACCGACCTGCCGATCCGCTACATCATCAGCACGTCGATGGATCCTGATCACGTCGGCGGGAACGACAAGCTCGCCAGGGCAGGACTGAGTATCCTCCCGGGCGCGGTCGTGGCGGGTGCGGGCTTGAGCGACGACCTGGTCTCCAACTCGGGCAGGGCCAGCGTGCTGGCACACGAAAACGTGCTGGCCAGAATGACGGCCGCAACGGGTCCGCAGGCCATCCCGTTCGGGTTGTTTCCCACGAAGACATTCGCCTACAGGATGTACTCCATGTACCTGAACGGCGAAGGCATTCAGGTGATTCACATGCCGGCGGCGCACACCGATGGCGACACGATCGTGTTCTTCCGGCGTGGTGACGTGATTGCGACTGGCGACATCATCGACACGACCCGTTGGCCCGTCATCGACATCAAGCGCGGTGGCACCGTCCAGGGCGAGATCGATGCGCTGAACCGCTTGATGGATCTGAGCATCCTCAACGTCCCGCTGCAGTGGCAGGCTGACCGCACGTTCCTGGTGCCCGGGCACGGCTTCGTGTACGACAAGCTCGATCTGCTGGAGTACCGCGACGCGGTGACCGTGGTTCGCGACCGCGTTCAGGACCTCCTCGACGAAGGGAAGACGCTGGCGCAGGTCAAAGCCGCCAATCCCACGCTCGGATACCGGAGCCAGTACGGAAGCGACAGTGGCCCGTGGACGACGGACATGTTCGTCGAGACGATCTACAACGAGCTCGCCGCAAAGAAGGGGAAGAAATGAAGAGGGCGGCCTCGACGTTGTTGTTCGTGGCGCTCACGCTCGTCGCGCTCGAGGCACAGCGCGGTGGCGGCGCTCCGCAACCGCCGCGTACTGCCGCGCCAATCGATCTGACTGGTTATTGGGTGTCGATCGTCACGCAGGACTGGCGCTGGCGCATGGTGACGCCTGCGAAAGGCGACTATCAGGGCGTTCAGATGACGCCCGAGGCCGCAAAGGTTGCCGACGCCTGGGATCCGGCGAAAGACGAAGCCGCAGGCGAGCAATGCAAGTCCTACGGTGCGCCCGCGTTGATGATGGTCCCTGGTCGGCTTCACATCACCTGGCAGGATGACACAACGCTCAAGGTCGAGAGCGACGCGGGCACGCAGACGCGACTCCTTCGATTCGGCAACGTCCAGACGCCCGCCGATGCACCGCGCACCTGGCAGGGCGTCTCGCAGGCGCAGTGGCGGATGCCGGGGCCGAACGTGCCGTTGCAGTTGAGACCAGCGGATCGCGCCGCGGATACGCCGCCGGTTCGTCCAACCGGCGGATCGCTGCAAGTCGTCACCAAGAATCTTCGCGCGGGATACTTGCGGAAGAACGGCGTTCCCTACAGCGAGAACGCTGTCATGACCGAGTACTGGGATCTCTACAAGCGCCCGAATGGTGAGGAGTGGCTCACGATCACGACGCAGCTCGACGATCCGCAATATCTGCGCAACACGAGACTCACGGCGCCGCTCTTCAAGAAGGAACCGAACGGCACCAGATGGGACCCGACCCCCTGTTCGGCGAGGTGGTGAAGCCATGCGTCGCTTTCGATTGGCCGTCCTGATCTCGTGCGTGATCGCGGCGACGCCCGCGTTCGCCCAGGTCGATCTCACCGGCACCTGGCAGCGCGTCGGACAGAACGACAACGGCAACGCGCGCGAACCGGTCGATCTCCTGGGCATGCCGCTCAGCGCAGATGGCCGGGCGAAGGCGTTGAGCTACGACATCGCCGCCCTCTCCGCGACCGAGCGTCAGTGCCAGATGTACCCGCCGTTCTACGCGCTTGTTGGTCCGTTCCCGCTGCAGTTTGTCATGGTGCCGGACCCCGTGACGCAGAAGCTGCTGGCCTGGAAGATCCTGGGGTGGGGTGATCGCGACGAGACGACCATCTGGATGGACGGACGGCCGCATCCGTCGAAGTACGCGCCGCACCCGCATGGCGGCTTCACCACCGGTACCTGGGAGGGCGACACGCTCACCGCAGTCACCACGCACGCCAAGCTCGGTGACATCAAGCGCCACCGCGGCTTCAGCAGCGACCGGGCGACGCTGACGTATCGCTTCAACAGGCACGGTGACCTTCTCACGGTGACCGGCATTCTCGAAGACCCTGTGTACTTGGCGGAGCCGTACGTGCTGACCGAGAACTTCCGCCTCACGACCAATCCGAACAACTTCCCGCTCACGGCGTGCGAGCCGATCGAGGAGCTGCCGTCGCTGCACGAGAATCCCGCACTCGTTCCGCACTACCTGCCCGGCAAACATCCGGCGATGAACGAGATGACTCAGCATTACAACATTCCGCTCGAAGCCGTCCTCGGCGGGCCCGAGACGATGTATCCGGAGTACCGCAAGAAGATCAGAGACAAGTACGTGATGCCGCCGCCGTGCAAGCAAGGATGCGGGGGACCGCCTGCTGCAGCACCTCCGGCACAACCCGGGGGGCGAGGCGCGACGCAGGCGCAACCTGCAGGTCGAGGAGCGCCGCCCCGCTAAGAGCAGGAATCAGGATTCAGGAATCAGGAATCAGGCGACGCGTCGGGAACGAACTTGTAACCGACGCCGCGTACTGTCTGCAGAATTTTCGGCGACGCGGGTCGATCTTCGAGATACCGCCGCAGTCGCACGATGAAGTTGTCGATGGCACGCGTGTCGGTGCTCTCGTGCAGATCCCAGACGTCCTCGAGGATCGAGCCGCGCGACACGGCCTGACCCGCGTTCTTCACGAGATACCTGAGGAGATCGCATTCCATCTGTGTCAACGGATACGACCTGTCACGCCAGCGTACTTCCATGGCGCCGAAGTCGAGTATCCGCCCCGCAAACGTGTAAGTATCGGTCGCCGCGGTCTCCGGTGCCGGCGTGTCATGTTCATTCCATCGTCGTCGACGCAGCAGACCGTTGACGCGCGCGATGAGGATCGCGAGCTCGAACGGCTTCGGCAGGTAATCGTCGGCGCCAGCTTCGAAGCCCCGCAGCACGTCTTCCGGCCGCCCGCGTGCCGTCAGCATCAGAATCGGCACGAACTGCTCGGCCGCACGCAGGTCGGAGGCCACCGTGTAGCCGTCCTTGCCGGGCAGCATCACGTCGAGCACGATGACGTCGAAGGTACGACGTTCTTTGAGGAGCAGATTGAGCGCCTGCTCACCATCAGACGCGACGACTGCCTCGTGTCCTTCGGCCTCGAGATTGAAGCGAAGACCGTCGGAAATATGCTGCTCGTCTTCGACGATCAGAATGCGGCTCATGGACGAATAGGGTCGGGAGTCATTTTACGACTCCTGAAAATGACTCCCGACCCCATTCCTCACGTCGTCAGTCGAGGCAACTCCAATGTGAACGTGGCGCCGCGGCCTTCGCCTTCACTCTGCGCGAACACGCGTCCGCCGTGCGCCCTCGCGATCGCCCGGACGATGTAGAGGCCGAGGCCGGTGCCCTTGATCTGCCTCAGGCCGCGCGCCTGAACCCGATAGAAGCGGTTGAAGATCCGCTTCAACTGCTTTCTCGGAATCCCTACGCCGCGGTCCTGCACCCGCACCCACACGGTGTCGGGTGCCGGCGCCGCCACCGCGACCGTCACCTGGACCGACTCGCCCGAGTACTTCACGGCGTTGTCGAGGAGATTGGTGATCACAATGCGGAGCTCTTCGGCGTCGCCGCTCACCATTGGAGCGCGGCCGTCGGGTGCGTGCAGCGCGATGGCGCCAGGCTGCAGGTGATGACGCACGACCGCGAGTTCGATGCACTCGGAAGCCAGCGCCGTCATATCGACCGGCCCGCGAGCCACCGTTTTGTGTTTCTCACGAACGTGGCCCGCCTTGAGCACCTGGTCGACGGTGTGATGCAGACGCGCCGCGTCGGCCAGCATGATCTCGTAGAATTCCCGGCGCCTGGCATCGCTCACATCACGCGACTGCAGGGTCTCGAGATACAGCCTGATCGACGCGATCGGTGTCTTGAGCTCGTGGGTGACGGCGTTGATGAAACTGTCGTGTTCCTCGTTGCGCTTGATCTCGAGCACGAGAAACACGGTGTAGATGATGAGGCCCGCGATGATGAGGCCAAAAAGGATCATGCCGAAGACGATCGGCGTGATGCGGCCGGCATTGGCGATGATCCAGCCGATGTTCAGGGAGACGGCCGCCGCGACCAGCAGGACGCACAGCGCGACGAAAAACGCGATCGCCTTCTGACGGCGGGTCACATACGGGATTTTAGGAATTCAAAATGCAAAATTCAAAATGCAAAATTCAGAAGGCAAATGGGCTCGAAGTACTCAAGCCGCTTTTGCATTTTGCATCTTGCATTTTGAATTACGGCGCGTAGCCAAGCTACGCGACTGCTTCATCCGGCGATCCGGCCACGACTTCCTCGGTCGCGGGGAGCGGCTGCTTGACCTTGGCGACCTTGACGTCCCATGCGAGGCCGAGCATCTTCAGGAAGCTGATGCCGATCCAGTTCTGATCGAGTTCGTACCACGCGAGCCCGTGTCGCGCGCTGGTTGGATGCGCGTGATGATTGTTGTGCCAGCCTTCGCCGAAGGTGAGGAGCGCCACCCACCAGTTGTTCGTGGAGTCGTCGCGCGTCTTGAAGCGTCGCGAACCCCACATGTGGGTCGCCGAGTTCACGAGCCACGTCGCGTGCAGGCCGACGGTCGTCCGGAAGAAGATGCCCCACAGCACGTATGGAATGCCGCCGAACACGAGGAGGCCGAGGCCGACGACGACGTTGGTGACCCAGTGCCAGTTGGAGAGCGCCACGTGGAAGCGATCACGGCTCAGATCAGGCACGTAGCGTGCGAGCACAGAAGCATCGTGATGCAGCCCCTCGCCCGTGAGGATCCAACCCATGTGGGCCCAGAACCCGCCCTCGCGTGGCGTATGTGGATCGCCTTCCTGATCCGACTTCTGATGGTGAATGCGGTGTGTGGCAACCCAGAAGATCGGGCCGCCTTCGAGCGCGAGTGTGCCGCAGATGGTGAGGAAGTATTCGATCGCCTTCGGCGTCTTGTAGCTGCGATGCGTGAGCAGCCGGTGATACGCCATGCCGATGCCGAGCATACCGGCGGCGTAGTACAAGATGAGCGCAGCCAGCATCGCGCCGTAGTCGACGTAGAACAATGCGGCAACGGCGCCGATGTGAAATCCCGTCATCGCGATGGCGGTGATCCAGTTCAGCCCCCGCTGATGTTTACGTCCGTACATGAGCATCGGTGTGGCCATCGAGGTTGCGTTCCTCCGGGGGGAATGTGTGAGGCCGGTCGATGGGATCGGCCTCTTCACGATCGCGTTACGAAACCGCAAAACCATAGCAAGGCTGGAGCGAACGTTCTGTAATAGTTGTGTACGCGAAATAAGCTCAACCAAGTCAATGGGTTCAGAGGTTCAGGAGGTTCAGTGGGTTCCCGCGGTTTGATCCGCGTCTATGCATTGGCGTTTCACGCCGACTATCGCTGTCGAGATTCAGGCGCGTGCTGTTCCGCGGGTTGGGATGTTCCAGTGGAGCTTCCCGTCTACCGGTCATTGAGCGATGCAATGTCGGCTGGCAGGCTGAGACTCTCTGGCACAGCCACGACGACCGGTGCGTTCATCGTGGAGCCTGATCTCCCCAATGGAGCCGCGGCCATCCTCGAGCGCAATGACGACGACCGCTGCGTGTTCTATGCGTCGACCTCCAAGTGCTGCATCGTCCACCGCGATCTCGGCGAAGAGGCGCTGCCGGCGACATGCCGTCACTTTCCGCGCATTACCGTGCAGGATTCGCGCGGCATCTTCGTCTCGCTCTCACACTTCTGCCCGACCGCGGCATCGATGCTGTTTCGGGACGCGCGGGTCGAGATCGTCGCGGACCCTCCGGCGTTCCCGGCACGGGATTACGAGGGGCTCGCGGTCACCCACGACGATCTGCCACCGTTGCTGACGCCCCGCATGTTGATGGATGTCGAGGGCTACGCGGCCTGGGAGGGTCACATGGTGGCGCGTTGCGGCGACATCGAGCGCGCCCCGGCCTCGATCGTTGCGACGCTGTGGCGGGACGCGGAACGGCTGGCCCAATGGCGACCCGGAGCGCTGACGCTGTCCGAAGCGGTTGCGCAGATGCCACACGAGTACGTGGATCTGCGTGACGAGCCCGCGTTCCACGTCGGCCTGCTGCGCCACCGCGAGGTCGTTGCGGCTGTTCCCGATGATCTCAAGCCGCCAGACGATGAAGATGGCCTGGACCACGCCGACGCGACGTTCGTGCGGCCGGCATGGGAGCAATGGCATGCGCCGGTCGATCGCTATCTGGCCGCGAAAGCGTTCGCCTCGTGGACGGCGTATCAGGGACGCGGTGTCAAGACGATCGTGCGCGGCATCGAAGCAGCGCTCGCGCTCGTGCGGGTCGAGGCCGCACGCCAGTGCCGCAACGCACAGCGACGTTTGGACGACGCGCTGCTGCTCGAAGCGATCCGTCAGGCCGACTACCTGTTGAATCACCTTGCGGTTGGCGAGGAACTCGCAAGAGTGTGGTCGGATGCTGAGAAACAGTAGGCCTCAGGGCCCAGGGGCCTGAGCCCTGGGCCCTCTCACGTTTCAAACACAGCTATCACCGGCCCGTGATCGCTGGTACCGAATTCACGTTGGACGACGCAGGATGTGGCATGCGCGGCGAGCGACTCTGACGCGAAGAAGTGGTCCAGGCGCCAGCCGATGTTGCGTGCGCGCAGGTTGCGCCAGGGCGCCCACCAGGTGAAGAGGTCGTTGTTGTCGGGATCGAGCCTGCGATGCACGTCGACCAGTCCGTGACCGACGATGCGATCGATGAGCGCGCGTTCGTCGTCTCGCTGGCCGATCACGCCGGGCCGACGCTCCTTCGGGTGCACATCCCGATCGGTGCGGGCGACGTTCATGTCGCCGCACAAGACCAGCGGCAGCGACGCCGCCTGAAATTCCGCGGCGTAGGCGTCGAGCGCTTCGAGAAACCGCATCTTGGCGGCGAAATCCTTGCCGCCGTTCGGCACGTAGATCGACGCGATGGTTGCCTGCGGCAGACGCACGGTGACGATGCGCTGTTCGTAGTCGAAGGACGGATGAAAGAACGCGGGGCGCTCGGCGACCGCGGTCTGCTTCACGTGCAGCGCGACCCCTGAGTAGCCTGTCTCGCCGTGCCAGCGGCACCAATAGCCCTCGATGTCGTAGAGCCACACCGGGAGCTGATCCATCGACGCCTTGATCTCCTGAAGGCAGAGGACGTCGGGCTGCTCGCGATCGATGAACTCGTGCACCTCCGCCTGCCGCTTGCGAATCCCGTTGACGTTCCAGGTGACGATCTTCACAGTAGCCACATTGTCGAATGAACGATCCTTGATTGGTGAATTGTTGTTGACTGGTGATTGTTGATTCCCCGCATGAACGACCGGTTCCGGGGACCACTCTGCCGCGGATGTCCAGGCTCGCCGCTTGCCACGACCGGTCACGGGCCGAGCACGTTTCGAGGACGTGATCGGCGCAGGGTCCGCTCCAAGCGGCGCATGGCCTCTGGCACTGGAGTTGAACGGCTGCAGGCATGCCCGCAGGGGACATGGCGACCTCGATCAACGGCCAGCTGCGGGCGCAGTGTGGGTGTGGACTGTTGCTCGGGCTGCTGCTCGTCGCGCTGCCGGGCACTGGGGCCGCCGACGAAATCCCCGCAGGTACCGTGCTCCACGTGCGGCTGCAGCAGCCGGTCTCGTCGTTCGGCAGCGAACAGGACGATGGCCTCGTCCTCGCGCTGATCGCGCCCATTCAGAACGGCGACCTCGTGCTGGCTCCTCTGGGATCCAGCATCTCTGGATACGTCGAGCGGACACGCCGGGTCGGCCTGGGCTTGTCGCGCGAGGTCGCGCTCCTCGAGCTCAGTTTCGAGCGGCTCCGGCTCCCCGACGGCACGGAGCATGCCCTGCAGGCAGTCGTCGCAGGCATCGACGACGCACGTGAGACGGTCGATGCCGAAACGGGATTGATTCGAGGCGTCAGAGCCACCTCCAGCCTCTCCACCACGCTGGCCGGCCTTGCCGTGTCTGCGGGGGCACTCGACCCCATGCTCATGGGCTTCACCGTCACGATGTCCGTCTCCACGTTTCGTATTCCGGAGTCGGAGATCATCTTTCCTGCCGGCACCGAGCTCACGCTGCGGCTCACGCGACCGTTGTGGCTGACCACATCGTTCGGCCCGATCGCGCCGGCTCCCTCACCTGGGTTCGAGCAGGCGGTGCCACCGCTGGTGAAGTCGTTGCCGTTCAGGACCGCCACCGAGAAGACGAACGTGCCGTCGGACCTGACGAACCTGCTCTTCCTCGGCTCACGTGAAGCGCTCATGCGAGCGTTCGACGCAGCCGGATGGGCCCGGACCGATGCGCTCAGCTCTGCCTCCACGTACGCGACGCTGCGGTCGATCGTCGAGAACCAGGGATACCTCGAGGCGCCGGTCTCCACTCTGCTCCTCGACGGCGCCGCACCGGCGCTCACCTACGCCAAAACGCTCAACACGTTCTTCAAGCGTCACCATGCGCGTGTCTTCGGCAGCCTCGGAACGTTTGACGGGGTCGAGGCCTGGACGGCGTCATCCACGCACGACTCGGGGATCGGATTTGCGACGCGGGCGAAGACGTTCATTCACGTCATCGACAACGATATCGACGAAGAGCGGCAGAAGATCGTGTACGACCTCATCCTCACCGGGTGCGTGGACTCGATGGTGCTCGTCGATCGCCCCTGGGTGCCGCGGGACGCGTTCAATGCCACGGGTGATGCCCTGATCACGGACGGACGGATCGCCGTCGTCCGGTTGAACGACTGCGCGCAGCCGGCCAGGGCCGACACGCCGGTCACGGCGCCGTCCGAGCGGCCAAAGCCACGCGGGATCGAGCGAGTCGCCCGCGACATGACGCTGTGGGTCAAGAACGACGCGTTCCGCGGGAACATCGTCTACCAGGGATACGCCGGCGTGCGGCGCGGAATCGGGGCACTGGCCGGGTTGAAGAAACATTCATCCACCGAGCGCGTCATCAGATTCGGTGGCCAGGAGTTCCGGGTCGTGCCTGGCATTGCGGCATCGGATCACGAGCTCGGGCCGGACGATCCTGCTGACGAAGGGCCTCCCTCGTTCTACCCCATCGCCGCGCCGCGCCGAAGCTACGCCTCGACGCTGGAATTCAGTATCCATGGCGGCTACTCGACATTCGCGAACCGCCTGTTCTCTACGCAGCCGCTCGATCTGATCGTTCCTTTGAACGCCGGAGGTCAAGCCGTGTTCCGGTCCGACCTGGATACTGAGCTGACGGAAGGCTGGAACGTTGCGCTGAAGGGCAGGCTGAATCCACACCGGTACATCTCGCACGAGTTCGGCTTCACCTATAGCGACACCGTTCTGGAGGTGACAGCGACGTCTCCGTTCGCGTCCCCGGAAGATCTCACGGCGCCCGCGCACATCAGGCAATTCAGTTACAACGTGATTGCCAACGCCAGACCCACCGGCTCGCGATGGCGTCCCTACGCGGCAGTCGGCCCGGCGATGCAATTGATACGGCTCACCGGAGGGATCGGAGGCGGCAGGTTTTCACGCCTGGCGTTTCGCGACGTCGGACTGATCGCTGCGACCTGGAATTTCGGATCGGACCCGCCGCTCGAAGGCGGCTCCATCTTCCAGGCGGCACTCGTGTATGGCGCCGGGTTCCAGTTTTTCTTCACGCCGCATCTCCATATCCGGACCGATTTCCGCGAGTCGATCTCCGAACAACCGGATTTCTGGAAGGAGTCGTATGCCTCCATCGCCGGCAGAATCGAGGGCGTCGGCGTGATCGTGCCAGGCGAGGTGCAGTTGCACGGACCTCTTCGGCATTCGAACTGGACGGTCGGAATGGGAGTGAGCTTCTGAGAATTCTCTAGCCGCGCGGAGCGCGGCCAGGGACGCCGCCCACGCGAATCAGCTCGACGCGTGTTCGATCACCATTCGGAGATCGACACTCAACAACGATTCACCAATCAAAGATCGGGAAGTCAACAATGGCCTGCCGGTCAAGTTGATTAACATACACCCTCATGCTGCAGGCCACTCTTGCGCTCGCGCAGCGCGTCGAACGCATGGAGGTCGATTTCTGCGCGGTGCTCGCTCGCGCCGGCGAGCCGGGCGGCGGTTCGGTCCTCGATGTGGGTGGCGGACGCGCGGTCTGCAGCGCGCCCGGCTCGCCTGTCAACAAAGTGCTGGGACTCGGTCTGGGCTGCACCGTCTCGGATCATGATCTCGATGTGATCGAGGACTTCTACGACGAGCGCGGGACATCGATTCAGATCGAGTTGTGCCCGCTCGCCTCGCCCGACCTGCCGCCGAGGCTGAGCGCACGTGGATACGTCCTCAAAGGGTTTGAAAACGAGTTGGGCATGACGCTGCCCGCAGAGGTTGCCATCGACCGCACGCGTCGCGTCGAGGTCGCGACCGGAGAAGGCGATGCCGGCTTGTGGCTGCGCGTGACGTCCGAAGGCTTTGCGACACCTGATAACGTCGCTGCTCCGCAATCGCCGGCACCCGCGACCGTGCAGGCGATCGGCGACGTCATGCGACGATTCGTGCACCCCGACATCGTTCGCTACCTTGCGTGGATCGATGGCGAGCCTGCCGGAGCCGCCGGCAGCATCATCACCGGACGGGTGCTCGGAATCTTCGGCACGGCGACGCTTCCCGCGTATCGTCGTCGTGGTGCCCAGGCTGCCGTGGTGTCGCGTGCGCTCCGCGACGCGACTGGGCTCGCCGATCTGGCGGTGGCGACGACGGAGCCGGGTAGCATCTCGCAGCGCACGTTCGAGCGGTGTGGCTTTCAGGTGCTCTACACCCGGGCGATACTGGTGAGAACGTAGTGTTGAATCGACTTCGTTTCCTCTTCCTCATCGCCCTCCTGCTGCTTCCGGCGCCGCAAGCGCGCACGCAGTCGCCGGCGCCCGCGATCACGTCGCCGCGCCAGCAGTTCGGCGCAGCGATTGGCGACGATTACTTCCTCGCCACGTATTCGCAGCTCGAGGCGTACTGGAAGAAGCTCGATCAGGAGTCGGATCGGATGCAGCTGGTCGACATCGGACGCACTGAGGAAGGGCGTTCGCAGTGGATGGCGATCATCTCGGCGCCGGAGAATCTGAAGCAGCTCGATCGCCTTCGCGACATCTCGCGTCGTCTCGCGCTCGCGGACGAGGTGACTGATGACCAGGCGCGGGCGCTGGCTGGCGAGGGCAAGGCGGTCGTCTGGATTGACGGCGGCCTGCACGCGAGCGAGGTGCTCGGATCGCAGCAACTGATCGAGACCGTCTATCAGCTCGTGAGCCGATCGGACCCGGAGACCCGTCGGATCCTGCGCGATGTCATCGTGCTCGCCGTCCACGCCAATCCGGATGGACACGAGCTCGTCGCCAACTGGTATATGCGCGAGCGCGATCCCGAGAAGCGCACGCTGTCGGGCGTGCCGCGCCTCTATCAGAAGTACGCCGGCCACGACAACAATCGCGACTTCTATCTCGCCAGTCAGGCCGAGACGATCAACATGAACCGCATCCTTTACAAGGAGTGGTTTCCGCAGATCGTCTACGACCATCACCAGAGCGGTCCCGCGGGGACCGTGATGTTCGCGCCGCCGTTCCGCGACCCGTTCAACTACGTCCTGGATCCCTTGATTCCGGTGTCGATCGATCAAGTGGGCGCCGCGATGCACAGCCGGTTTGCCGCGGAAGGCAAGCCCGGCGTCACGATGAGAAGCGGCTCGACCTACTCGACGTGGTGGAACGGCGGCCTGCGCACGACGGCGTACTTCCACAACCAGATCGGCCTGCTGACGGAGACCATCGGCAGTCCGACGCCGACCGAGATTCCATACATTCCCGAGCGGCAGCTGCCCAGCGCCGATCTGCCATATCCCATTGCTCCGCAGCGCTGGCGCTTCCGGCAATCGATCGAGTACTCGTTGACGGCCAACTGGGCCGTGTTCGACTTCGCCTCGCGATACCGGGAGACGCTGCTCTTCAACGCCTACCGCATGGGCAGGAATGCGATCCAGAAGGGCAGTCAGGATTCGTGGACCATCTCGCCCCGCAGGCTCGCCGCGGCGAAAGGGGCACGCGGGTCCGAAGCCGCGAAGGCGTTCGAGCAGCAGCTCCACGCTCCGCGGTCGCGCGACGCGCGAGGGTACGTCCTGCCGTCGGATCAACCCGACTTCCTGACGGCGACGAAGTTCGTCAACGCGCTGCTCAAGGCCGGCGTTGCGGTTCATCGCGCGACCGCGAAGTTCACGGTCGCAGGCAGGGGCTATCCGGCCGGATCGTATGTCGTCAAGACGGCGCAGGCATTCCGCGCGCATGTACTCGACATGTTCGAGCCGCAGGATCATCCCGACGATATTCCGTATCCCGGAGGGCCGCCGACGCCGCCCTACGACAGCGCAGGATGGACGCTCGCGTTTCAAATGGGCGTCGAGTTCGACCGGATTCTCGACGCCTTCGACGGTCCATTCGAGCTCGTGTCGACGGCGCCGCCTCCGACAGGACGAATCAGCGGCGTGGATGATCCCGCCGGCTTTATCGTCGGCCACTTGAACGATGCATTCATCGCGGTGAATCGCCTGCTGAAAGCCGGCGAGGATGTGTATTGGCCTCGCGATCGTCATCTCGCCGCGTCATCATCGGGCGGAGACAGCGGCATTGGTGTGATCTACATCGGTGCGAAACCGACGACCCGATCGATTTTGCAGAAAGCCGCCACCGATCTCGGCTTGACGTTTACCGGTATAGAGAAGCCGCCTGCAGGTGACGCGCTGAAACTGCGGCCGGTGCGAGTGGGTCTGTGGGATCGATACGGCGGATCGAGCCCGAGCGGATGGACGCGCTGGATTCTGGAGCGCTATGAGTTCCCGTTCGAGCTCACCTACGTGCAGACCCTCGATGCGGGGAACCTCATCGGCCGCTACGACGTGATCATATTCACTGACGAAGCGACCATCGGCATCGATGAGACGCAGGCATCAGATCGAGTGCCGGCAGAATATCGCGCCATGACCGGGTCGATCTCGCGCGCGCGAACCGTGCCTGCGCTCAAGCAGTTCGTCGAAAACGGCGGCACGCTCATCGCGATCGGAGGCGCCACGGATCTCGCAATCGGACTCGGCCTGCCGGTGTCGAGCGCGCTCGAGATCGGATCGAAGCCGCTCGGGCGTGAACAGTTCTACATTCCGGGCTCGGTGCTTCGCGCCCGCGTCGACAACACCACGCCGCTTGGATATGGATTCGAGCCGGACGTCGACGTCTTCTTCGATCGAAGCCCCGTCTTCAAGCTCGACGCCGACGCGGCGGCGAAGGATGTTCGGCGCGTAGCGTGGTTTGCCGGACCGTCACCGCTCCGCAGTGGGTGGGCCTGGGGGCAGCGTTATCTCGACGGCGGCATCGCGGTCGTCGACGCGCCGCTCGGCCGGGGCCGCGTGCTGCTGTTCGGCCCGGAGATCACGTTCCGAGCGCAGCCGCATGGAACGTTCAAATTCCTCTTCAATGCGATCTATTACGGCAAGGCGGTGAGAGCGAAGCTGCCATAGGCCTGAAGGCCAAAGGGCTCAGGCCTCAGGCTTCAGGGCCGGCCAGGGATCAGTTCTGAGGCCCGAGGCCTGAGCCCTGGGCCCTGGGCCTTCTGTTCCGTCTCCAGGCGGCCGGTGGCGTTCCGACCAGACGATGGAACGCTCGGTTGAACGCCGCTTCTGATTCGTAGCCAACGCGACCGGCGATCTCTCCGACGCCGAGTTGGCCATCCTGGAGCAGTCGCTTGGCGATGTGGATCCGCCAGCCTGCCAGATAGTGCATCGGTGATTCGCCCACGAGCTCGACGAATCTCCTGGCCAACAGCGCGCGCGAGATCCCGACGCACCGGGCGAGCTCCTCCACGGTCCATTGACGGGCAGGCTCTTCGTGAAGCAGCACGAGCCCTCGGCCCACCTGGGGATCGTTGAGCCCGGCGAGCCAGCCTCGCTGACCCTCGGTCATGTGCTGCATGTACCATCGCAACACTTCCATGAACAGCAGCTCGGCGAGGCGGCTCAACACCACGCGGTTGCCGGGTCGCGGCGACGTCGCTTCGGTGACGACATAGTCGAGCGTCATCTTCCACCAGCGTGCCGCATCGGCGGGAATGGCCGGTCCGGTCACTGTCCCATCGGGACCGGACGAGTCGAGCGTGATAGAGCCTTCGCGCTGCCGCACGCACATCACGACTGGCAGGGCCTCGAGCAGCGGACCGAAGCGCTGGTCCGCATGAAGGTATCCGCACACGAAACGTGAGCAGGCTCCGCCGCCACCGTGTTCGACGTAGTGAACACGCTCCACCGACGGCTTCAGGAAGATCTGGCGTATCGGCACCGGATCGATCCCGAGCTCACTCGTCATCACATGCTGATCGCCGCGCGGGACGACGATGACGTCGCCCTTGTCGAACTTCAGCGGCGAGATGCGATCGCAGGAGACCCAGCACGAGCCGTCGACGACGATGTGAAACAGCGTGAAGGACTCGGCGCCCGGCACGAGGCGAGCCGCAAGCATCTCGGGAGGGGACGACAGAATCGCCCAGGGCTGTGTGAAGTCTGCCCTGAAGTGGACAACTCCAGACAACCGCACCACGTGCAGGACCTCCGACAGGACGTCGATGGCGCCCGTGGCCGGTGTTTCTTGTTGCATAGCGTCCGGGCAAAGAGTTCCAGAGCCCGAATCATTGAGTCAAGCGTGTTGGCCTCGTACCCTGCCGGTGCACCCGGGGTAAATCGCTCGCTCGAAATGGGAGATGGTCTATGGCAAGAACGGCCACGCTGCTCGTTGCGTTGCTCTTGATTGTACCTTCGTCGGGTTTTGCCGCGCTGTGCGAAGTGCAGGGCAACCTCGTTCAGAACTGCGGTTTCGAGTCCGGCCTGCAGTCGTGGACCGCATTCGATCTCACCGGTACGTCGGCGTCGAGCGAGTTCGTCAACAGCGGCACCACGTCTGCAGCACTCGCGACGCTGGCGGGCTCGAGCGGCAGTATCAGCCAGTCGATCCTCACTGATTCCGGGCAAACCTATCTCGTCTCGTTCTGGTTCATGACGGACATTGGCGGGACATTCGAGGCTACGTGGAATGGGGCTTCGATGTTCTCAACCGTCGCTCCGGCAAGTGCTCCATACAGTCTGTTTCAATTCTCTGTTGTCGGCAGCGGAGCGGCGGGCATCCTGCGTTTTTTCGCCACGACGCCCGAGCCGCCCGATCCGGGAGGAGACCACACATGGTACGTGGATGACGTGAGCGTGGTTGCGACTCCGACGTCGGTGCCCGAGCCCGCAAGTCTGACGTTGTTGAGCGCCGGGTTGGGGGCCATAGCGGTTACGCGTCGACTCCGTCGGCGAGGCTTCGCAGCGGCGCTGATGTTCGCGTTGCTGTTGATGCATCCATCAGCGGGTTTCGCCGCGCCATGTGATGTGCAGAGTAATCTCGTTCAGAACTGCGGCTTCGAGTCCGGCCTGCAGTCATGGACGACGCTCGATGTCGTGGGCACGTCGACGGCGAGCGAATTCGTCAACAGCGGCACCACGTCTGCAGCACTTGCGACGCTGGCGGGCTCGAGCGGCAGCATCAGCCAATCGATCCCTATGGATGCGGCTCAGGCCTACCTCGTTTCGTTCTGGTTGTTGCGACTCCGACATCGGTGCCCGAACCCGCGAGTCTGACGTTGTTGACTGGCGGGCTGGGCGCGATCGGTGTCGCCCGTCGCATGCGACGCCTTCGAACAGGTCACTTCAGCGCACCGTCATAGCGCGAGGTCAAATCAGTCCAGGAGTTCACGTGTGTTGGGTAGCAGCCGCGTGAGCAAGGCCGACGCAGCGCGACACGGCGAAGCACGGAGCTGGAACGCGTTCGTCGCGATTCACCGCGGCGACTTCCTCTCATCGCGTTCGAGTTGTTTGAAACAGCTCGGATGTCTTGTGCCGCGCAACAGATCGGCATCGAGTGAGACCCGTAGTCGCCGCGAGAGCGGAAGAGTGAGAGCGACGAACGTGTTCCCGGCCGCAGCGTGCGCGGCTGCTGGCCAACACACGTGAACTCCTGGGTGGTAGTCCCGCCCTACTTAAGCTGCGGTGTTGCCTGGTCTGTCTTCTGAAGCTTTCCTCTCTTGGCGCCTTTCTCGGTGAGGAACTTCACGACGCTTTCGAACTTCAACGCGACAGCGGCGTCGAGGGCCGTACGGCCGTCGGGGTTTTCAGCGTTGACATCGACGCCATCGCCGACGGCCAGTTTGACGGTCTCGAGCATCAGCGCCTCTCGTTCGGAGCGAGCGGGGGGCACCCACGCCTGTCCGCCTCCGCCCATGCCGGTTGCGGCCATCAGGGTGGTCGTCACTTCGGTCTTGCGCTTCAGGATTGGTCCGTCGGGGATGTAGTCAATGCGGTGCACGAACGTCGGGTCGGCGCCACGCTCGGCGAGTTGCCGCATCACCGCCGGTTCGTTGAAGCGCGCCGCGAGCCAGTACGGTGTTGCCCCCACGAGCTCGGGATAGAAGTTCCAATCCTTCGACGAACGCCGCGTCGGCGTCCACGTGCGAAGCGGTGCGTTCGGATCGGCGCCGTGCGCGAGCAGGGCGGTCACCATGTGCTCGTTGCGCCGCAGGATGGCCTCGTGCAATGCGCTGAAGCCGGCCTCTGCCGCGTTGGCATCGGCGCCGCCCTCGAGCAGGAAATCGACGAGGGAGTCGAAGCCCGAGTGCGCGGCCAGAACGAGCGGGCTGACGCCCCAGGCATCCTTGTCGTTGACGTTCGCGCCCGCGGCAACCAGTTGTTTGGCCGACGCGAGATCGCCGACGCGGGCCGCAAACATCAGCGCCGTGTCGCCGCCGTGCGGGATCGCACGGTTGTATTCGAGCTGACCGTGCGGCGGCACCGCTTCCACGTTGGTCCAGGAATCCGAGCGCGCGTGAAGGTCTGCGCCGCGCGCGATCAGGATCCGGACGACCTCGGGATGTCTCTGGGCAACGGCCCACATGAGGGCAGTCTGGTTGCGCGCCGCGCGGGTGTTGACGTCCGCACGCGCGTCGAGCAGCAGCTGCACCACACCCGCATGACCCGATCGCGCGGCGACCATCAGCGGTGTTTCTCCAAGCAGCAGCTTCGCATTCGGATTCGCACCGGCCCGGAGCAGCCGACGCACCATCGCCTCGCTGCCGTTCACGCTCGCCATCCAGAGGGCCGTGGCACCGAGATCGTTGGCCGTGTTGACGTTTGCACCGGCGCGAATGAGGGCGTCGGCGCTGGCGAGGTCGTCGCGATAGCTGGCCCAGTGCAGCGCGGTCGCACCGTCGGCTTCGGTCGCGTTGACGTTCGCACCCTGCTGAATCAACGCGCGAACCGTCGCGGCATCACCGTTCTTGACGGCGCCAACGAGCGACGGAGCGTCAGCGGCTCCCATGAAAAGCAAGAGCAGCAGCAGCCACGAACCACGGAGGCACGGAGTACGCACGTCACACTCCTGAAAGCGTGTCGATCGGAAGCTTTCCTTTGCTCCCGCCGATCTTCTCGACCGGCACATCGAGCTTGTCCATCAGCGTCACCAGCAGATCGGCGATGGTGGGCTGCTTGTCTTTGTCCTTTTCGACATACGC
This sequence comes from Vicinamibacterales bacterium, assembly GCA_035263125.1. GTDB lineage: Bacteria > Acidobacteriota > Vicinamibacteria > Vicinamibacterales > UBA2999 > Gp6-AA40. The sequence continues at coordinate 56,781 of DATFRP010000173.1, read as the reverse complement.
GAGATGGCGCCCGCCCTTCCATCGCCCGGCGCCGCCGCCGACGAGCAGCAGCGGCAGGTTGTCCCCTGAGTGTTTGTTGCTGTTCGAGATGCCCGAGCCGTACAGAATCGTCATGTGATCGAGGAGCGTGCCGTCGCCGTCGGGCGTCGCGCGCAGTGTTGCCAGATACGCCGAGAACAACGTCGCGTGGTAGGTGTTGATCTTCGACATGCGCTCGACGAGCTCGGGAATGTCGTTGTGATGCGACAGCGGGTGGTGTGCCTCGGGCACACCGATCTGCGGATAGGGCCGTGCGCTCTGTTCCTTGCTGATCATGAACGCGATCACGCGCGTCAAATCGGACTGCAGCGCCAGTCGCTGCAGCTCCAGCATCAACGACAGATGGTCCTCGAACACGGGCGGGATGCCCTGCGGCTCGTCGATGACCGGAAGCTCGACGTCCCTCTGTTCCTCTGCGCGCTGAATGCGTCGCTCGATGTCGCGGACGGCGTCCGTGTATTCGTTCACCCGTTCCTGGTCCTGCGGTCCGAGCTGCCGCCTGAGCGCCGACAGCTTGTCGTTCACGGAATCGAGGATGCTCTTGTGCTGCTGCATGCGCGCCTCGCGGGCGGAGCGATTCGTGCTGCCGCTGTCGCCGAAGAGCTTCTCGAACACCGCGCGTGGGTTGTGTTCCATCGGCAGCGGCTGTGTGGCGCTGCGCCACGAGATCGTGTGCGTATACGCGCAGCTCAAGTTGCCCGTGCACGCGCCAGCGTTCGCCGGTCCGTCCATCGACAGTTCGAGCGACGCGATCTGCGTCTCGCGCGCGAAGTGGCGCGCGAGGAGCTGGTCCATCGATACGTCGGCGATGACCTCGACTTCATTGCGTCCCCCGCGCGGGGTTCCGGTGAGGAACGAGCCCGACGCGCCGGCGTGGATGTAGTTCCAGTTCGCCTTGAGACCCGAGAGCAGCAGCATCTGATGCCGGAAGGGCGCGAGCGGCTCGAGGATCGGCGATGTGCCGAGCGTGGTGGTGTGCTCGCCGCTGTCCGCCGTAGCGTTGGCGGAGGCGGATTTCGGTGTCCAGTACTCCATCGCCATCCCGTTCGGAACGTAGAAGGCCTGGAATCGATGGATCGGGCCGGTCGCCGCTTTCGCACGGAGCGCGAAGGCAGGCGTCATCGCGTCGAGCAGCGGGAGTGCCAACGAGGCCCCGATCCCGCGCAACACCGTACGGCGTGGCAATGACTTGTCGAAGACGAAATTCATGGCTGACCCGCTTCTACTTTGCTGAGGCCTGAGGCCAGAGCCCTGGGCCCTTCAGTGGTTCTTGTCAGGAACGTGGGACTGCGGACGATGCCAAGCACGATCGACGACCATCGATAGTCGCTCGCGGCGGCCTCCCGGACGATGGTGCGGACAGCCGGTCGATCGGAGTACTCCAGTCGTCGTCCGAGCGCGTACGCGAGCAGTTTCTCGGTGATCGTGCGCGGGAACTGATCGCGCTTCTGCAGGAGCAGTGCGCGCAGGCTGGCGAGCCCGTCGACCTTCGAACCGTTCGGCGTCGTTCCGCTCGAGTCGACCGGCTTTCCGGATTCATCAACGGTGCGCCAGCCGCCGATCGCGTCGAAGTGCTCGAGCGCGAACCCCATGGGATCGATCACCGAATGACAGCTCGCGCAAGTCGGGCTGGTGCGATGCTGCGCAAGCCGTTCTCGAATCGAGGCCGGCGGCGCGCCTGGTTTGGTCTCGGGCAGGTTCGTGTTCACACCCGGTGGGGGCTGCGGAACGGCGATGCCGAAAATGTTGTTCAGCAGCCACTTGCCTCGAAGGACCGGCGACGTTCTGTCTGGATAGGAGGTCGTCGCCAGCAGCGCACCCTGTGCCAGCAGACCGCCGCGCTGATTGGGGTCGGGAAGAGTCACACGTCTGAAGCGACTGCCCGCGATCCCGGTCAAGCCGTAATGGCGTGCGAGCCGTTCGTTGACGAACGTGTAGTCGGCGCGCAGCAAGTCGAGGACGCTGCGATCCTCGCGCAGCGTGCTCGCGACGAACATTCGCGTTTCGGTCTTGAAGGCGTCGAGCAGGCTCTCGTCGTAGTTCGGATAGAAATCGGGATGGACGACGACCTCGTCGACGCGGCGGAGATTGAGCCACTGTGCGGCGAATCCGTCGACGAAAGCGGAGATCGCCTTTGGATCGGCCAGCATCCGGCGCGTCTGCTGCTCGAGGACTTGCGGTTTCGTGAGCTCGCCCCGTTCGGCGACGTCGAGCAACCGCTCGTCGGGGATGCTGTTCCACAAGAAGAACGACAGCCGCGACGCCACCTCGAGATCGGTCAAAGCGTACGGGACGCCCTGAGGTACGTAGGGGCCGCCTTTAGGCGGCCCTGATCGGTCGCGACGCACCCGCAGCAGGAAATCCGGATCGACGAGGACGCGCTCGAGCGCGAACTGCACACCGGCGTCGAAGCTCGCGCCATCTCGGCGGCCTTGATCGAAGAACGTCATCAATGTCTCGAGGTCGGCTTTCGTCGCCGGCCGCCGGTACGCGAGGCGTGCCATGCGCGACAGAATCCTCGTCGCACACGCGCGTTCTTCGGTCTCGCGCCGAGGCCGACAGACGAACAGCGCGCGACGGCTCGGCGTATCCGTCACCGTCGTCGCCGACGGTTGATACGGTCCGGCAATCTGCACGGAGCCCACGCTCGCGTAGTCCATGTAGATTTGATCGTTCGCGATGACGCGACCGCGTTGCACCGGCTGCGGCAGACCCTCGGGTTCCCACACCTCCCTCACGAACGAGACGCCGACGATGTGCGGTCCGGCGGAAACGGGCAGACGAATGTCGAGTCCCGTGTCGCCGGTGAGTTGCATGTACTTTTCCCACTCGGGATCACCGGCGAATCCGGGCTCGCCGTCGCCGGCGTAACTTGCGGCCGCGGGCCTGCCTCTCGCCCCGCCACCGACGGTGAAGCGCTTCAGCAGCTTGCCATCGAGACGGACGTCGAGCTGCTGCGGCCAGCCCATTCCCATGATGTAGTCCTGATACTGTCGCCGCAGCCGCACCTTGATCGCGTACTCGCCGTCGGTCGGAAACGCGTAGTGCACGGCGATTCCGCCGCGCGATCCAAACGGTAGATCTTCGCTCTGGCGATCGTCCTGCACGACGTGAATAGGAATATCGAATGTCTCGACCGGTGGACTCGACGGCGGGAGCCCGACGGCGAGGCGCGTGACCTGACGCGCGACCGAGAGATAGCGCTCGAGATGCGCCGTCGAAATATTCAGGACATCTGCGACGTTGTCGAAGCTGCCGTCAGCGGTGTCATCGCCGGGCAGCAGCGGCTTCACATCGATGTCGAGGGCGAGCAAATCGCGGATCGCGTTGTTGTACTCGGTGCGATTGAGCCGTTGCACAGCGCTCGCTCGACCGGGATTGGGAGTGGCGACCCACGTGCGATCGATCTCGTTCTCGAGCCAGGTGGCGGCGGTGTCGTACGTTTTGGAATCAGGCCGAGGCAGTCCCGGAGGCGGCATCGCGCCCGAACGCAACTTCGCGATCACGCGCTCCCATATTTCGGCGTTGGCGCCGGGGTGCGCCGCGTCGACGCCCTCGAGCACGAGGCCGGCGGTGCGAAGTTTCTGGTTGTGACACGTGAGGCAGTAGGTATCGACGACGGCTGTGATCGGGGATGTTGGTGCGGACGCAGAGCGGGACCGGGACTGCGCAGGCGGGGCCTGCATAGCAGAGAGCGCCGCGGCCATCCAGCCGCACAGGCCGAGCGCGAGTAACGCCCTTCGCCTCATTGCGTCTCCAGAGTCGGCGGGTCTACCCTTCGACTTCGCTCAGCGCACCCCGAGCCTCAGTCGAGTGGTGAAGAGCCGCCGCGACGACGTCATTTCAGTCCCTTGAACGCGTATCTATAGTAACGCTGGCCGTTGTTCACTTCGCCAAGGAACAGGTTGCCTTTCGAATCGGCCGCGATCCCGTGTATGTGGAAGAACTCGCGGGCGTTGTGCCCCGCATGACTGCCGATGGCTCCCACGATCTCGAGCGTTTGCCGGTTGAGGATGCGAACCGTCTTGTTCGAGCCATCGACCACGTACAGGAACCGCTGCTCCTTGTCCGGAGAGGTCGCGAAGGCGTGGACCGTTCCCTCGGCCTGCAGCGTGTTCCGTGCGATGAACACCTCTTTCACGAACGTGCCGTCGGTCTTGAAGACCTGCAGACGGTTGTTGGTGCGGTCGCCGACGTACACCAGATCGTCGGCGCTCACGAGGACGGCGTGCACCGGGTTGTTGAAACCCTCCGGCGCCGGCCCCTGAATCAATTGAGCTCGCGGCGGGAATTTGATCCCGTCGTCAGGCTTCTTGCCGTACGCACCCCAGTGCCGTTTGTATTTCCCCGTATCCGCGTCGAAGACGATCACGCGGTGGTTGAAGTACCCGTCCGCTACATAGAGCTCGTTGGTCTTGCGATCGACGAAGAGCCCCGCCGGACCGCCCAGGTTTTCAGTGTCGTTGCTGCCGCGGTTCCTGCCGGCGTGTCCGATCTGCAGGAGAAACTTTCCTGTGTTCGTGAACTTCAGGATGTGATTGTCTTCCTGCGCGCTGCCGCTCAACCAGACATTGTCCTTGTTGTCGACGAAGATCCCGTGCTGCGACTTGAACCACTCATAGCCAGCGCCGGGCGCGCCCCAGGCCTGGAGAAACGTGCCGGTCGAATCGAATTCGAGAACCGCCGGCGCCGGGATGCAGCATTCCGCTTGGGGAGGATTGAGCGACGCCGCCTTCTCGCCGTCCGGGATGGTGTCTGGACGATGGAAGACCCAGACGTTGTCGTGTGAATCAACCGCAACGCCGCCGACTTGTCCGGTCACCCACTTGTTCGGCAGCGCCTGCGACCACAACGGATCCGGTTCGAAGGTCGGAAGCTGCTGCTTGACTTGGGCGGAGAGAGCAATTGCGACGCAACCAGCTGTGGCGATCGCGATAACGGCGGGTCTAAAAGGCAAGACCCGCCCTACACTGCGCGCTGTCCGCATTCTGCCCCTCTGCATTTCTAGTTGCCGCTCAATCCGCCCGGCCAGGGTGAGTTCATGTGATACACCGCCGAGGGTCCGATCATTTCCACGCGTCGGATCTTGCCGTTCTCGATCAGGAACGCTTCGGTCACGAGAATGCTGCTCGGGCGATTGAAGCCGCGATAGCTATGCTTCGTGCCATCGGACAGCACACCTGAATTCACCGTCCCCTGATCGAAGACGACGTGCGACCACACGACACCGCGCTCCTGATCGACGAGTGGATAGCGGCGGCCGTGAATGCTCTGGACGACGTAGTACAGACCCATCTTGAACTGCGAGAGGCAATCCATCGCGAACAGGTTGAGCGTGCCGGGCGGTTCGTTCGGCGGACGCGGGACGTTCGTCGTCGGCGATCCGTTTTCGATGCGATGGCAATCGGTGGTGAAGGGATACGTGCCTGTCCCGCCGATGCCCTTGCCGTCGTTCTTCTGCAGGCCGGTGAAGTAGCCGTCGGCGACCGCGATCATCTGCTGCCGCGTCAACCGCTGCGCGGACGGGATCGATTTGAACCACATATCCTCGGGCTTGTACTTGTCCATCGCCTCGATGTTGTTCGGGCCGCCGCCGCCCGGCTTGAAATACACAGTCTCGACTTCGGTGATGCGTCCGAGCTCGACGCGCAGACGCAGGCTCATGAGAAGCAGCGTTCCCGCTTCGCGCATCGTCCCCATCATCGCGACCTGTCCGACTTCGGGGTCGGCGAAGATGTGTCTGTAGTTGCCGGTGCCCTCGGCTGTCTTCCAGAAGCCATCGCCGACTTTCAGCATCTGGTAGTTCTCGCTGTACTTCACGTCTTCCGAGAGCGGCAGCTTCGACGGATCATGCGCGACGACCGCCTTCAGATACTGGTCGATCAGGTTTTCGAGACACGCGCGATCGCAGTTGAGTGGAATCGGTCCGGTGGAGCCGCTCACTTTGGTCGAAAGCGAGCCGACACAGACAGCAGCGGCAACGGCGAGCGCCGCGAGCGTTGAGCGCATGGGAATCCTCCTGGGCGAGGTGGATTCTAGCGGGAATCACGGTCGGGCTGAAGTGCCGGGCCTGGAAAACAGGCCCGGCCTACACTGCTACGCATGGGCATCGACGACGTCGTCCAGCGATTGCGCGCAGCCAGGCGCGTGACGATCCTCACGGGCGCCGGCGTGTCCGCCGCGAGCGGTGTGCCCACGTTTCGCGGTCCAGACGGACTCTGGCGACAGTATCGACCCGAAGATCTCGCGACGCCGTCAGCGTTCGCGACCGATCCGCACCTCGTCTGGGAATGGTATGCGTGGAGACGCGAGAAGATTGCGGCGTGCCAGCCCAATCCGGCGCACGACGTCATCGCCCGCTGGTCGCGTGCCTTCGACCGCTGCTCGGTCCTGACGCAGAACGTCGACGATCTTCATCTGCGCGCCGGTACGAGCGGTATCGTGCGTCTGCACGGGTCCATCTGGGAGCTCGCCTGCTGGCGTGGATGCGGTCAGCATCGCTGGCGCGATGAAGCGGTGCCGCTGTCGGTCTGTCCGCCGCGGTGTCCGCAGTGTGGAGGCTTCGCTCGGCCGGCGGTCGTGTGGTTCGGTGAAGCGCTGGCGCAAGGCGATGTGGACGCCGCGCTCGAGGCCTGCGCGTGCGATGTGTTCCTGACCGTCGGCACGTCCGCGGTCGTGTATCCAGCCGCCGGTCTCGTGCACGACGCGCGCCGACGCGGTGCGTTCACCGCGGAGATCAATCTCGAACCGACGCCGGCGTCGGGCGCGGTCGACGTGACGCTGCACGGTCCGGCCGCAGACATCCTGACTGATATCGCAGCACGCCTTACACCATGATCGCCTCTTGCCGCAAGTATCTTGATGTGTAAGATACTTTTCGACCGAGGCTTCTGTGTCCAAATCCCCCCCATCCCGCGCCGAGCTGCTGAAGACCTTGGACGAGACGCTGCGCAAGGTCGGCGCTCAATCGGTCCTCATGAGCGACACGGTGGCCAAGCTGGTTGGACTGAATTCGACCGACCTGGAATGTCTCGACCTTCTCGGTCTTGCCGGTGCAACCACCGCCGGACGTCTCGCCACCCACACCGGCCTGACGACCGGCGCGATGACCGCCGTGATCGATCGGCTCGAACGAGCCGGGTTCGCGCGTCGTGTCCGCGACGCCGACGATCGACGATGCGTGCTGGTCGAGGCGCTGCCTGACAACCTGCGGCGCATCGAGCTGCTCTATCGACCACTGATCGCGGCGGTCGCACGTCTCAACGAGGAGTACGGAGATCGGCAACTCGCGGTGGTCGTCGATTACCTGTCGCGCGCCGTGACACTGGCGTCCGAGCATCTGGTCTGGCTCCAGAAGCAGCCTCCGCTCGAACGTCGAGTCGCAGCACGCCGGTATACGCGCCGCCGGAAATCCGCTCCGCGACGGCATGTCATGCACATTCACGTACAGAAGGATTGAGCACAGCGATGCGCGATCGACGAACGATGCTTTTGCGAGTAGTTGCAGCCCTGGGGCTGCTCGTGTTCACCCCTGCGCTCACGCGTGCGCAGGAGCCGCCGCCCGTTCCTCCGGGCCCCCTCACGCTCGAACAGGTGCTGGGGCTGGCCGAGCCGAGGAGCGAGTCGATACAGATCGCACAGGCGGGTGTCCATCGCGCTGAAGGCGACGAGGTCCGCGCCAGAAGCGGACGCTATCCGCAGCTGTCGGCATCGGCCGGCTACGATCGTGCGCTCGCCTCCGAGTTCGAGGGCCTCTTCGACGTGCAAGCGCCGAACTGTCCGCCGTTCACGCTGAACCCGCAGGCCACCATCGATGCCCGCGTCGCGGAGATCGAGCGTGCGATCGGGTGCGGCGCGGTCGGGGGCGGCGCCTTCGGAAGTACCGGATCCGAATTCTCCAATCTGCCGTTTGGTCGCAAGAACACGTGGCGCGCAGGCTTGCAGTTTTCTCAGAACCTGTACTCGGGCGGACGCCTCGGGGCACAGGCGGCTGTAGCATCGATTGGCCACGAGTCGGCGAACCTGACGCTCACGTCCGCGCGCGCCCAACTGCTGTTCGAGGTGACGCAGGCGTACTACGATGCGGTCCTCAGCGAGGCGCTCGTGACGATCGCGTCTGCGACGCTCGATCAGGCCGGCGCCACGTTGAAGCAGACTCAGGCCGGCTTCGACGCCGGCACGCAGCCCGAGTTCGAAGTCCTTCGCGCCCGCGTGAATCGTGACAACCAGTCGCCAATCCTGATCCGTCAGCAGACCAACCGGGACGTGGCGATGCTCAGGTTGAAGCGCCTGCTCAACCTGCCGGTCGACTACCCGCTACAGCTGGCTGATGCGCTCGGCGGCGACATGCTGCCTCCGCCGACCGTCTATGCAGAGCGCGTCGGTGTCGTGGAGCGCATGTTGCGTGCGGGAGACCAGGTGCCGGTCTCGCTGCAGGTGAACGCGACCCTGCCTGATCGAACCGTCGTGACCGCAGCGGACGCAACCGTACGCGCGCGCGAGGCTGCGCTGAAGCTGGCTGCTGCGCAAAAGATGCCGAGCCTCTCGTTCAATTCGAGCTACGGCCGGGTCGGATATCCCAGCGGCGTCTCCCCGACGTTCGATCGAGCGAACTGGACGGTTGGCGCGAGCATGACCGTACCTGTGCTGACCGGTGGGCGGCAGCGCGGTGATGAGGTGGTCGCCCAGGCGGAACTCGAGCAGGCGCGCCTCGACCGGCAGCAGACGGCCGAACTGGCCGCACTCGACACGCGGTCGGCCTGGGCCGAACTGTTGTCGGCGCGTGCGACGTGGGAGGCGAGTTCCGGCACGATTGAGCAGGCACAGCGTGCCTACCAGATTGCGAACGTCCGGTTCACCAACGGCGTGTCGACGCAACTCGAGCTGTCAGATTCGCGTCTGCTCTTACAGCAGGCGGAAGCCAATCGCGTGCAGGCCGCACGCGATCTGCAGGTCGCGCGGGCACATGTCGCATTGCTCCCTGATCTGCCGATCACGGCGGGAGGCGGTCAGCTGTCCACTGCGGCAGCAACGGTACGAGTCGTGGGACAGAGCCAGGCGCCAGTGTCACCGCCACCGCCGCCGCCGGCAGGGAGTCAGATCAGGTCGGCGTCGTTTGCCACGTCCGGTTCGCAGGCAGGGATTCAATGAAGCATGTCGTTGGGTTTGGGCTCCTCGGTCTGACACTGATTCTTTCGGGCTGCAAGGCTGAAGCAGAGAAACCCGCGGCCGGGACGCCGGCCGCCGTACAGGTGGGCTCTGAAAACGTCGTCACGGTCGAGAAGGGTGTCATCGTCGTCGGTCCCATCGTGTCGGGTGAGCTGAGGCCAGAGCGCGAGGCCACGCTGCGCGCCGAGGTCGGCGGGTCGATGCTCAACGTCTCGGTGCTCGCAGCCCAGGCGGTGAAGCAGGGGACGATCCTGGGCCGCATCGAAACGCGTACTCTGGAAGACGCACGTCAATCCGCCGCGTCCGCGGTGAGGTCGGCGGAGAATCAACTGAGCGTCGCGAAGCGCGACGCCGAGCGTACTGAGAAGCTCGCCACCGCCGGGGCTCTGGCGACACGCGATGTCGACGCGGCGCACACCACCGTCTCGACGGCGGAAGCGCAGGTTGCGGATGCGAAGTCGCGTCTGGCCACGGCGGAACGATCACTGGGCGACACGGTCATCAGAGCGCCGTTTACCGGCATCGTGTCGAGACGCGCCGTGAACGCCGGCGACGTGGTCAGCCCCGGTACGGAGTTGTTCACGATCATCGATCCATCTTCGATGCGGCTGGAGGGCTCGGTTCCGTCCGACGATTTGCAAACGCTTCAGGTCGGTGTGATCGTGGAGTTCATGGTGCGCGGCTACGACAAACCGTTTCAAGGAAAGATCGAACGGATTGCGCCGCAGGCCGACGCGACGACGAGGCAGGTCCCGATCTACGTCGCGATTCCCAACAAGGGTGGGCAACTCCTGGCCGGCTTGTTTGCCGAGGGACGTGTGGTCAGCCAGTCCGCGGCGGGTCTGGTGGTTCCGATGAATGCCGTGAACACGACTGACGCGTCGGCCCCTTGGGTCTTGCGCGTCACCAACGGCAGGACCGAGAAGGTCAACGTGACGCTCGGCCTTCGTGACCCACGTTCCGAGCGCGTCCAGATCGCCTCCGGGCTTGCCGACAGGGACACGCTGCTCAGGGGGGCAGCGCAGGGCATCACGCCGGGGACACGGGTTCAGGTGAATGCGACGAAGTAATGCAAAATTCAAAATGCAAAATGCAAAATGCAAAATGGAAGAGGCAAAAGGCCGAGTTGTGGCCAGATGCATTTTTGCATTTTGAATTTTGCATTTCGCATTAAGGCCTTATGTTCATCTCAGATACTGCGATCAAGAAACCCACGTTGACGATCGTCGCGATGATGATCCTCGTGGTCTTCGGACTGGTGGCGCTGTTTCAGCTCGACACCGACGAATACCCTGAGATCGACGCGCCGGTCGTCGTGGTGGCCATCCCGTATCCGGGCGCGTCGCCCGATGTCGTCGAACGGGAGGTCGTCGATCCGATCGAGGAGGAGATCTCTGGCATCAGTGGCATCGACCGGATGCGCTCGAGCTCGCTCGACGGCTTCGCGCAGATCATCGTCGAGTTCGATTTCTCGAAAGATCCGCGCGTCGCCACTCAGGAGATCCGCGACAAGATCTCGGAGAAGCGCAACGATCTGCCGCTTGAAATGAAAGAGCCGATCCTCACGCAGTTCGACCCCGCGGATCGGCCGATCATGTCGTTGACGCTGTCGTCGCCGGGGCTCACGGGTGCCGAGCTGACGCGCATCGTCGACCCGGGCATCACACGGCGACTGCGATCGATCCCAGGCGTCGCGACCGTGAACCTCAAAGGCTCGGTCGAGCGCGAGCTCGTCGTCGAGTTGCGGCCGCGCGCGATGCAGGCGTCGGGCATCAGCGTGGCCCAGGTCGTGCAGGCGCTGCAGGCGCAGAATCTCGCTTCCCCGGTGGGCCGGCTGGAAGGCCCGCTCGAAGAACGAACGATTCGACTCAAGGGCCGGCTCGATTCGCCGGAAGACTTCAAGCAGCTGACGGTGTTGCAGTCGCAGGGGCGGATTGTGCGCCTCGGCGACCTGGCCGACGTGCGCGACGCTACCGAGGAACCGCGGTCGTTCGCGCTGTATAACGACGAAGAGGCCGTCGGCCTGGACATCCTCAAGTCGAGCGGGTTCAGCACGACGAAGGTCGCCAACGAGATTCGAGCGCGGGTCAACGAGATTCAGGCCACGCTGCCGGCGGGCGTCAGCCTGCGCGTGGTGCGCGACGCAGGCGTGCGCGTGTCGAACTCGGTCCTGAGCGTGCAGGAAGCCCTGCTCGAAGGTGCGGCGCTGACCGTCGCGGTCGTGTTCCTGTTCCTGAACTCCTGGCGATCCACGGTCATCACCGGTCTCGCGCTCCCCGTGTCCGTGCTCGCGTCGTTCGTTGCGGTATGGGCGTTCGGGTTCACGCTGAACACGATGTCGCTCCTCGGACTCTCGCTCGCCATCGGGATCCTCATCGACGATGCGATCGTCGTGCGCGAGAACATCGTTCGACACGTCGAGATGGGCAAGGATCACTTCAAGGCGGCGTTCGCGGGCACGGATGAAATCGGTCTCGCGGTCACCGCGACGACGCTGTCGATCGTCGTCGTCTTTGTGCCGATCGCGTTTCTGGGAGACGTGGCCGGCCAGTGGTTCAAGCCGTTCGGCCTGACGATCGTGTCGTCCGTGCTGGTCTCGCTGTTCGTCTCGTTCTCGCTCGACCCGATGCTTTCGGCATACTGGCCCGATCCGCACGGCCCGTTGGAGAAGCGCGTCCTGCTCTCCCGCATCCTGGGGCGATTCAATCTCTGGTTCGATCGACGCGCTGAGGGCTACAAGAAGGTGATTGCCTGGGCGCTCGATCATCGTTTCGCGATGGTGGGCCTCGCGCTCGCGAGTTTCGTGGCGGCCCTCGCACTTCCTGCGATCGGCGCGATCGGCGCCGGCTTCGTTCCGGAGATGGACCAGTCGGAGTTTCAGATCGACATCGAGACGCCTCCGGGATCGAATCTCGACTACACGCGCATGAAGTCTCAGGAGATCACGCGTGTGGTCCGCACCCATACGGAGGTGACGTACGTCTACAGTGCCATCGGCGGCGAGGGCGACGCGGTTGACGAAGGCATCATCTTCGTGAAGCTGAAGCCGAAGCACGAGCGGAGCCGCAACCAGCTGGCCATCGTCAGCGACCTGCGCACCGAGATCCAGAAGCTGGTCGGCGTGACGGCGTCGATCAGCACGGGTTTCAATCCGGGCGAGAAACAGATTCAGCTCCAACTGCACGGTACTGACGCAGGTGAGCTCACGCGGCTGGCTCAGTCAGTCGCGGGGGAGTTGAAGCAAGTACCGGGTGCGGTCGACATCGGTCTTTCCACGAAAGGGCAGAAGCCGGAGCTCGACGTGCAGCTCGATCGTGGACTGGCCGGATCGCTCGGCGTCACGGTCGGCCAGGTGGCGCAGGCGCTGCGCCCGGCGTTCGCAGGCATCGACGTTGGCGACTGGATCGATCCGTCGGGCGAGACGCGCGACGTGACGATTCGTCTCGCCCCGGAGTCGCGGACAGTCGTCGCCGATCTCGAATCACTGCCGCTTCCAGTCGGTGGTCCGACCAATCCCGGTGCAAGCGTACCGCTCGGTCAGGTGGCGCGGGTCACGCCGTCGATCGGGCCAGCACGCATCGATCACCTCGATCGCGAACGGGTCATCAACGTCGAGGCGAACACCGAGAAGCGACCGCTGTCTGAGGTGGTAGGGGATCTCGTGAAGCGCGTCGATCAGTCCGTGAAGTTCCCGCCTGGATACGGTCTGAGCCAGGGCGGCGAGACGCGCGATCAGCAGAAGATCTTCACCCAGATGTTCGTGGCGATCGGCGTGGCGATCATGCTGATGTACTTCGTGCTCGTCGTGCAGTTCGGATCGTTCCTCGAGCCGCTGTCGATCATGCTGTCGCTGCCGCTCTCGCTAATCGGCGTCATGCTCGCCCTGCTCCTGACGGGGCAGTCGCTCAACATCATGAGCATGATCGGCGTGATCCTGCTGGTCGGGATCGTGGCCAAGAACGCCATCCTGCTGATCGACTTCGCCAAGTGGTCCGAGGAGGCGGGGATGAATCGGCGCGAGGCGCTCATTCAGGCGGGCCGCGTCCGCCTGCGGCCGATCTTGATGACGACGTTCGCGCTGGTGGCGGGCATGGTGCCGGTGGCTCTCGGTGGTGGCGAGGGCGGTGACTTTCGTGCCCCGCTCGGGATCACGGTCATTGGCGGTGTGGTCACGTCGACGTTGTTGACGTTGCTCGTCATTCCGACGGTATATGAGATTCTGGCCGATACGCGCGATTGGTTGGCCGCTCGGCTGTTCGGCAGGAGGCCCGCGGTAGCGACCGCGCACGGGTCGGCGCCGCATCCCGCGGCGCACAGACCCGCGACCGAACCATAGGCGCGCCGAGTCTAGAATTATCAGCTATGCACAATCCTCTCGTTCCCGAATCGCTCGAAGGGTGGAGCATCCTTCATCTGATGTATCGCGTACGGTGGGACCGTCTGCGCCAGACGCCTGCGACCGAGGTGCAGCAGCTGGCCGACGAAGCGATGAAGGCCCTGGCGGTGCCCGATGCGGGGGCGACGGCGGCCGTGCAGGTGCTGGGGCACAAGGCGGATGTGATGTTCATCTGCTTCCGGCGCAATTTCGAGCAGCTGGCGAGCGCCCAGTTGGCGCTCTCGCGAACGGCCCTGCACGATCACCTCGAGGCCACCACGTCGTACGTCTCGATTGTCGAGCTCGGCATGTACGAGATGACCGGCAAGATCCACGAGCAGCTCGGTGCGAAATTCAAACCGGGAAGCGAGGAATTCGAGCGCGCATTCGACGCGGAAATGGAGACGCAGCGTCAACGGGTCATGAACCGTCTGTTCATCGAGATGCCCAGGTCGCGGTACGTCTGCTTCTATCCGATGAACAAACGGCGCGGCGAGACGCAGAACTGGTACTCGGAGCCCTTTGAACGACGCGCGTCGATGATGCGCGAACACGGCATGATCGGTCGTCACTACACGGGCAAGGTCACACAAGTGATCTCGGGTTCGATCGGGTTCGACGACTGGGAGTGGGGCGTCGATCTGTTCGCGCAGGATCCTCTCGTGTTCAAGAAGCTCATCTATGAGATGCGCTTCGATGAAGCGAGCGCGAAGTTCGCCGAGTTCGGTCCCTTCTATACCGGCTTGCAGTTCGATCTAGTTCAGCTTGGGGCGTTCCTTTCAGGCATCACTCCGCCTCTGGAGTAGTCCTTTCGTCCATCTGGAATAAACCTGTAGTCATTTAGGGTGAATTCCCGATTGGCTCATCCAGTAGGGCAGCCGAAACTCTAGGAAATCAGTAACTTTCCTGGGTCATTCTGGGAGACGCATCGGCTTACAAATCCGTTATTTCCCCTAAGTGCCGACAGATGAGCGAGAAAGCAGACCAATTGCCGCTGTTGAGCAGGGCCCGGGAATTGCTGTGGATCCCTAGTCGGGAGATCACATGAACCCACAAGAGATGTTCGTCACACGCCTTCGCCGTCAGCGGTTGCGGGCCCGCGTGTCGATCGAGCAGATTGCCGAAGCGCTTCGTATCAAGCCGGAACTGATTGTGGCGTTTGAAAACAACGACCTCTCAGAATGGCCGCGCGGGCTCTATTCGCGCGCGTGGGTGCGCACCTACGCGGCAGCCGTGGATCTCGATCCAGTCGAAACCGTCGCAGATTTCTGTCGCCTGTTTCCTCAAGGCGATCGACGCTCGGGGTCGACTATCCAGGGGATGGCCACCATCGTGGCGTCGTCGTCGGAGTATCGCGACGAGTTCGGGCATACAAAAGGACGTCGCAGCACCGACCACGTGATCGAGTCGTCGCTGAAGCAGCCGTGGCATGCGTTCCTGACGCAACCCAGCCGCGCGATCTGGAGCCGACTCACTGGCGCTGCGCCGGAATTCGAAGAGCCGCGCGTCTTCGATCGCCGAATCTGAGTTACCGGATCGATCCGCTGACGGCGTAGCGCGCGCAGCGACGGATCCGTCGCTCGTCGAAACTTGATGATGGCGGCGGCGCAACGGATGTGCTGGAATGCACATCCATGCCGAGATCGTTCGTTCGCCCCGTATTAGTGCTCGTGAGCTGTCTCTTGCCTGCAGCCGCTCAGGCGCAGGGGACGCCGCTGTCGGAAATCCTTCCGGTGCTGCTTGGCAGCACCATCACCCTTCAACCTTCGAATCTCGCGGATCAGCCGAACCATATCGCGCACTTCCAGCCCGGACCCGGCCAGGTGCAGGCGCCGGAACAGGTGAACGCAGCGCTTCTCACGCTGCTGTCTACGTACCCGATTGGCGCGCCGGGCGGTGGATTCACCTACGTCTTCGACCCTGCTCTCGGCAGCCTTACACGCACGAGCGACAGTTTCGGCCCGTCGTTCGCCGAGCGTGCACTCACAACCGGACGCGGCAAGGCGAGCGTCGGGTTCGTCTATCAGCGCGCGACCTACGACACGTTCGAGGGACTCAGCCTGCGTCAGCGCGGGATCGTGTTCTACGTGCAGCACGCCGAGTGCTGCAGTCCTGGCGCGGCCAACGCGTCGACTCCGGACGGCAGCCGGCTGACGCCGCCGTTCGAAGGCGACCTGATTAAGGCGGCGCTCGGGCTCGAGCTGGTCAGTGACACGTCGTCGTTGTTTGCGACCTACGGCGTGTCGGATCGATTCGATATCGGCCTTGCGGTGCCATTCGTTCGCGTCAAGCTCAATGCGTCAGTGCTCGCGGACATTCAGCGTCTCTCGACGGAGGCGGAGCCGACGACTCATGAGTTCGAAGGGCCGAATCCCGACGAGCATCTCTTCAGCCTCTCTGGAACTGCAGCGGGCATCGGCGACATCGCCCTGCGCGCGAAGTATCGCGTTCCCGTCGGAAAGCTCGGGATCGCCGGGCTCGTTGAAACGAGGCTGCCCACCGGCGACGAAACGAACCTGCTCGGCACCGGTGGCGTGCAGGCAAAAGTGATGGGGATTGTCTCGTACGATCGAGGCCCGGTCTCGCCGCACGTGAATCTGGGCTACACGTTCTCGAGCAAGGGCGCGAATCCCAGTGTGACGATACACGACGAGGCGCTGGCGACGGCAGGCGCTGACTACGCGATGACGTCTCGCATCACGATGTCGTTCGATGCGATCGGGCGGGTCGTGCTCGATGCCGGTCGCATGCGCTTGACGGAGAAGACGTACGAGTACGCGCTCTCTGGCGGCGGGGCAGGCGGTGGTGGCGGCGGTGGTGGAGGAGGCGGTGGTGGTGGCACCCGGCCACCGACTCCCGTGGAGACGAAGACGACCACCCGAACCGAGCTGCAGTTCTATTCCGGGAATCTCGACATGTATCTCGGTGCGGCCGGCCTGCGTTTCAATCCGTGGCGGACGCTACTCGTCAGCGCGAACCTGCTGTTTCCGTTCACCAAGGCCGGATTGCGCGATCGCGTGACGCCGACGATCGGCGTGGATTACGTGTTCTAGTCATCGCGCACGTACGCTGACGATGATCCATTCGCCGCCCGAGCGGCGAAGCTGGAACTCGGTGTCGAATTCGTTGGCGATTGGACGCCGGTCTCCGACGCGGGGCGTCATCCGTCTTGACACTGTCGCCAACACAGTCGCCGTGTCGTTCTTGACATCGACTCGCTTGACGCGGGTTTTCATCTCGTAAGCCGTCACGCCTGCGAACGTACGGCGTAGTTGTTCCACTTGTCCTGATCCAAGCGACGGGAACACTTTCAGCACTGCCCCGACGTCGAGCGACTGGTAGGCCGCGTCGTAGCCACTCAGGATCTTCATGATCGCGGCTGAATCGGGGGCCATTTCTAGCGCCGGTGCGATCGGCGTGGCCGCCGCAGCCGGTGCGGGTGGTGCCGCTGCCGCTGGGGGCGTCGGTGTTGGCGGCGTCTCATTTACGACGGGTGGCGGCGCATTGGGCGTGGTGGTCGAGAGATCACCCGCCGCGCCGGCTCGAGGTTCGACCGGTGCTCGCGATCGATCCGGCGAGGTCGTCACGGCATTCGGCGGCGCGGCATCGGCGCTGTTCTTTCCGGGTCGTTCGGGGATCGCGGCTCGATCGCCCCGTGCCGATTGCCGCGCCGTATCGTCCTGAGGGGGCGCGGGCGCCGGCTTCTCGACTACAATCGGCGGCTCGTTGATCGTCGGCGCCGGCGATGTTGTCGCTGGCGTGGCCGCACTTCTGTCGTCGGTCGAAACGCGACCATCGCGGTATACGAGCACCAAGGTCGCGGCGACGAGCATAACCAGTACGCCGACAGCGATTGCCGCGCGTGACCTCCACACGCTGCCGCGGCGTGAGGTCCGCTGCGATGGGGTAATGATCGCGCCGCCGTCGGATGCGAGGAGCGACGCATTTGCGACGTCACTGGCTGGATCGATTCCCGCGCGCACCTGCGCGAGCTCGGCGCGCATCACCTCCAGATCGTCGTAGCGCTTCGTTGGCTCCAGCGCCATCGCGCGGCGGATGATCTGATCGAGGCGCGGATCGAGCTCGGGCGCGACGCTCAGCAGACTGGGAACAGGGCCAACCGCGATCTGCGTGACGATCTCCTGCGTACTTCCGCTGAATGCAGGCGCATACGTAACCAGCTCGAACAACGAGCAGCCGAGCGAGAATACGTCGCTGCGATGGTCCAGCGGAGCTCCCTGAACCTGTTCGGGCGACATATAGCGCAGCGTGCCGGCTCCTTGTCCTGTGGCGCGTGTCTCGCTCTGCAGCATCCTCGAGATGCCGAAGTCGAGCACTTTGACGACTCCGGTCTCCTCGAGCATCAGGTTGTCCGGTTTGATATCCAGATGGACTACCCCGGCGCGGTGCGCGTGCGCGAGCCCGGCGCAGGCGCTCTCGATCATCTCGAGCCGCCGCCGCAGCGTGACCGCCGCGCGGCGCCGGATCATGCTGCCGAGCGTTTCTCCGGGCACGTACTCCATCGCGATGAACAGCCGGTTCTCGTACTCGCCGGCTTCGAAGACGGAGACGATGTTCGAGTGATGGAGGCGGCCGGCGGCGCGAGCTTCCCGCAGCAGCCGATGACGGCCCGCATCGTCTTCGAGGCCGCTGCCGATCACCTTGATCGCGACCATGCGGTCGATAATCGGATCGCGGGCGAGGTAGACCTCGCCCATTCCCCCTCGCCCCAGCAGCTTGGTGATGGCGAACCGGCCGATGAGGTCTGGAAGGGCCGACCGCCCGCGGCGAGGGGCGGGACGGACGGTGGCCTCGCGGGTGTGAGACACGGTCTCGTCGACGAACTCCCGCTGGGCAGAGTCGACATAGCCGCGGATGGAATCGTCCGCTTTGTCGTACCGCAGCAGCGACTCGATTTCCTCGCGCAGGGCCTCGGCCACGCCTTCGCGAACGTAGTACTCCTCGCGTTCCTCGGGCGATCGGTCCGCAAGTTCACGAAAAAGGGCGGTGACCTCGGGGCGCATACGTGACTGACCTGGAGGCGCTATTGTAGGTGGTGACCATGCCAGCACAGGTCACGCATCTGTTGCAACGACTCCGCGACGGAGAACGTACAGCTCTCGACGAGCTGATGCCGATCATGTACAACGAGTTGCATCGGGTGGCCCGTGCGTTCATGAGCCGGCAGCAATCCGGCCACACGTTGCAGCCCACGGCACTCGTGAACGAAGCCTACATCCGCCTGTTCGGCGACCTCGCGCCGCAACTCGCCAATCGAACGCATTTCATGGCCCTGATGTCGCGGATCATGCGGCAGGTGCTCGTCGATCACGCCCGTTCGGCCGGTGCCGCCAAGCGGGGTGGGCCGGATGCACATGTTCCAATCGACACGCACATCGAAGTCGTGGATGGCCGCGGCAGCCAACAGCTCAAACTCCTGGACCTTCACGACGCACTGGACGCGCTCGACCGCGAGAACCACGCGCTCGCGGAAGTGGTCGAAATGCACTATTTCGGCGGTATGACCGCCGATGAAGTGGCCCGAGCCCTCGGACGCTCCGTTCACATCGTCCGGCACGAGCTGCGCCTGGCGCGCGCCTGGCTCCGACGCGAGCTCGACCGCCAGCCCTCGGGCTGACGCAAGAAAATCTCATCTTCCTCGCCAATTCTCCCCACCGATTCCGTTTTGATCAGTAAAGGTCGAGCGGGAGGAAGAGAGGAAGAGTCGATGCCACCCCTACTTCAAGACGCGTTGATTGAATCGCCGCTCAGGGTCGATCAGACCGTGCCTCGAGCCTGGGTCCACAAGCGTTCGCTCGACAACGTCTTTGTAACCGAGATTCGAGCCTGTGCGGACAACCGGTTCATCTGTGCGGGCCGGCTGCCGACGGCACATCGTTTCTTCAACGACGTCGGGCGACGGCCGCAGGACGACATCCTCTTCTACACCGAGCTGGGATGTCAGGCGAGCCTCACCGTCTGCCATGCCATCTTCGACGTTGGAAAAGACGACGCCTTCATCTTCGAGGGCTCGCATGCCGCTCTCACCGAGGCCGCCTGGGAGACCACCGGAGACGACGGCGAGGCGGTGACGATCGAAGTACGAATCCAGGATCTGATCAGTCGCAAGAGCAACGTCGTCTCGCGGGTGGTGACGGAACACACGATGTGGATCGGCGCCCGCCATGTGTTCCGGGGCACCGGTGTGTTCACGATTCAACCATCACCGCTGTTTCAGCGTCTGCGCAGGTTGTCAGCCGGACGCACTGCCCCGGCGCCGTTCGATGCCGGCACCATCACCGAGATCCGAACCGCTCTCGTGCCTCGAGCGAGCGGCGACAACATCGCGATCTCTCAACCGCGGCGTGGACCCTCGAACGGGATCACGTCGTCAGTGGTCGTCGATCGGAGGCATCCTTACTTCTTTGATCAGCAGTGCGAGCACGTTCCAGTGACGCTGCTGCTCGAGGCGTGCGCGCAGCTCGCGTCCTCGTCGTTTCTGGCGAGCACCGGGGTCGAGCCGCTTGGCGTCTCGGATTGTACCGCCAGCTTCACGCAGTTCGTCGAGGCCGGCGTTCCAGCTGTGGTGACGGCGCACGTGGGACTGTGGACGCGCGCCGACGGCTTGCGCCCGGCCGTGTTCCTGAACATCTCGCAGCAGGAAACGCTGTGCGGGACGGCCACCATGCACCTTGCGGTTCCGTCAGGTCGTTGAGCGGACGGTCGTCGAAGACTTGGCGAAAATTGTCTTCTTCATCGATTCAATCGGCCGGCAGCAGCGGACGCTGTGAATCGATGAACCGCGTGTGCAGTGCGCGGACGGCGTCAGCAACGCGTTCGCGCGGAATCATCCAGGTGATTCGGAACGAGGAAGTGGCGACTGCGGCCGGCGAGATCGACAGGCCCGCCAGCGTATCCATGCCCGCGCGAACGTTGTCGTACGTCGCGTTGATGCCGGCCCCGACGACGCTGACGGCACCAAGGCCGTCGACGAGCCGTGCGTGGCCACCGAGCCGAGTCCGCAGCGCGTCGCGAAGATGATCTTCGTCGTGGAGATTTTCACGCGAGATCGCAATCGTGGTGTGGGCACCGAAGACGTGCAGCTGTTTGCCCGCCACGCCGCGTTCGGCCAGAAGATTCAGCACGTCGCCAACGGGCCCGTCGCCATCCAGCATGATGATGTCGCGCTCGCTCGCCACGCCAACGACCGTGCCGGGCATGCGCGGCGGGCTTTGACGCACGACGGTGCCGTCGCTCGAGGGATCGGGACCGGGCAGCGGACCTTCGGTCGCCCGCGCATAGATGGCAATGCCTTTCTCTTTGGCAAATTCCACGGCCTGCGCGTTCAATACCCTGGCTCCGGCTTCGGCCATCTCCTGCGTCTCTTCGTACGAGAGGCTGCCGATACGCCGGGCCTGAGGCACGACACGCGGATCTGCTGAATACACGCCGTCGACGTCGGAGCAGATCTCACAGTAGTCTGCGTTGAGCGCAGCCGCCATGGCCACTGCCGTCGTATCGCTGCCCCCTCGTCCGAGCGTCGTGATCTCTTTCTTGTATGAGACGCCCTGATAGCCTGCGATGACGACGATCTTGCCGCGCGCGAGCTCGTCCTGCACGCGGAACGGACGCACTTCGATGATCCGTGCGTCGACGTGGCGATCATTGGTGATGATGCCGGACTGGCTTCCAGTGAAGCTGATCGCATCGCCGCCCCCTTCACGGATGGCCATCGAGAGCAGCGCCATCGAGATGCGTTCACCGGCCGAGAGCAGCATGTCCAGCTCGCGCCGGTCCGGGTTGGCCGACACCTGCTTCGCGAGCGTCAGGAGCTCGTCGGTAGTGTCTCCCATCGCCGAGACGACCACAACGACGTCGTGCCCGAGCTGTCTCGTGCGCATGATGCGTCCGGCGACCGTGCGCAGCTTCTGTACGTCGGCGACGCTGCTGCCGCCATATTTCTGAACGATCACGCCCATGCGATGCCCATTCTATAATTCTGAGACTCACGCCCTCAGAAGGAGGCCCATGACTGTACGGAGTTTCTTCCTGTTGCTGGTGCTCCTCGGTGCGGTGGCCGTGCCCGCTTCGTCGCAGACGCAACTTCGCCCGCCTGACGTCATCTTCGTTCCGACACCACAGGAAGTGGTGGATGCAATGTTGAAGATGGCGAAGGTCACCAAGAACGATGTCGTGTACGACCTCGGGTCGGGTGACGGACGCATTCCGATCACGGCCGCGAAAACCTACGGTGCGCGCGGGGTCGGCATCGATATCGATCCACAGCGCATCAAGGAGGCGAACGAGAATCTGAAGGCGGCGGGGGTCGGCGATCGCGTCAAGTTCCTGAATCAGGATCTCTTCACGACCGACATCAGCGAAGCCACTGTCGTGACGCTGTACCTGCTGCCGACGTTGAATCTCAAAGTGTTGCCCAAGTTGAACAAGGAGTTGAAGCCTGGCACGCGCGTCGTATCGCACGCCTTCGATATGGGCTCTGCCAAACCGCTCGACACGCTCAACGTCAACGGGCGCACTGTCTACTTCTGGACCATTCCAATACCGATGCCGGCTCAGTAGGGGGCGGACGGCTGGCTCAGTTAGGGTCCGACAGAAGGGCCTTGATCAGATAAGCCTGGGATCATAAGCTTGAGACTCGTTCTCATTTTAGGAAGGAAGCTATGTCCCAGGCCTTCATCATCACCCTACGGGAAGGACTCGAAGCTTTCCTGATTGTTGCCATCAGCCTCGCATACCTCAAGAAAACGGGACGGCCGCAACTCGTGTCCGCGGTCCATTGGGGAATCGGCGTGGCGATCGTCCTCAGCGTCGGAGCGGCGCTGCTGTTCCAGCAGGCATCCAATCAAGCGCTGTGGGAAGGGGTTCTCGCGCTCACGGCGGCCGTCCTCGTCGGCTCGCTCATCGTCCACATGTGGCGCCATGCGAAGCAGTTGAAGCGCGAGATCGAAGCACATCTCGAATCGTCTGCGCTGAAAGTCGGTACCAAGGCACTAGCAGGTGTCTTCCTGTTCACGCTGCTGATGATCACGCGCGAAGGCATGGAGACGGCGCTGCTGATGGGGACGTTGATCTTCCAGGAGAACGGCACACGCATCCTCATCGGTGCCATCGCTGGTACGTCGAGCGCCGCGTTCATTGCGTGGCTCTGGTCGCGATACGGGCACCGGATCAACCTTGCGCTGTTCTTCCAGGTGACCGCGGTCTTCCTCGCCGTGTTCGTGGTGCAGCTGCTGATTTACGGTCTGCACGAGCTGACCGAAGCAAACCTCTGGGCCGGAAGTGAGACGCTGCATTGGGCGACCGAGCCGTACGGGCCTGACGGCAAGTGGGGTCATCTTCTGAGTTACCTCCTGCTCGCGCTTCCCGTCGGCTGGCTTGGTTTCTCAGTGCTCTTCGGCCATCGGAGTCGGCCGCCTTCAGGCGGCCCTCAGGAACCTGCAGTTCCGATTCAGCAGCAGACGGCGAGGGGTTGAGCCCAGACCGACTGCGTTCCTGGCCAGCTGCATTTCGACCGATTTAACCCGAGATCACCCGTAGTTGCGTCGCCTTCTGGAGACGCACGCCTCGCCTGTGTATCCACTCGATCACGCCAGCGTAGCCTTGGGTGAACGGGCCCGATACAATCGCGCGTGTCATGGCCAAGCCGCCTGTGGTTGCGGACCTCAGATGGACCGAAGAGCTCCGATTCGATGTCGCGAGCGCGCGGATCATCACGGTTGTCGACGGAGACAGCACCGCCGGAGCATCGCCTGTGCAGATGCTGGTAATAGCCCTCGCGGGGTGCATGGCTGCCGATGTCGTCGACATCGTTCGCAAGGGGCGTCACGCGCTCACCGCATTCCGTGCGTCGATCGTCGCGGAGCGCGCACCTGAGCCTCCGGCCCGGATTCTCAGCGCGCAGTTGCGCTTCGAACTGGAAGGCAATGTCCCTCCACCAGCGGTCGAGCGGGCGATTGCGCTCTCGCGGGACAAATACTGCTCCGTCTGGCATTCGTTGCGTCAAGACATCCTCCTCACGACCTCGTTCACCATTACTCCGTGAATCGCCGGCCCTATCTCGATTGGCTGCGCGGCGTCGGAGTGCTCATCATGATCGAGGCTCACACGCTCGATTCATGGACGCGCGTCGAGGACCGCGGTCATGCGTACAGGTGGGCCATGGTCATCGGCGGCTTCGGGGCGCCGATATTTCTGTTTCTCGCTGGCGTCTCACTCGCGCTGGCTGCGGGCTCGCGACGCCGCAAAGGTCTGTCCGAGACCGAGGTTGCGGCTGCGGCGCGACGACGCGGATGGCAGATCTTCGGCCTGGCGTTTCTGTTTCGTCTGCAATCGGCGGTGATCAGCGGTGGCCCGTTGCCTCAATCATTGTTCAAGGTCGACATCCTCAACATCATGGGACTGTCGATGGTCGTCGCGGCAGTGCTGCTGTCGGCGGGCAGTGCGCCTCGATGGCGTGCCGTGCTTCTCGGAGCGGCTGCTGTTGCGACGGCGATGCTGACGCCAATTGTTCGGGCGACGCCGCTGCTCGCGCCGATTCCCGATCCCATCGAGTGGTACTTCAGGCCCGACCCGGGGCGGACGACATTCACGCTGTTTCCGTGGGCAGGTTTTCTTCTCGCCGGAAGCTCGGTCGGAGTGTGGATTGACCAGACGAGCAACCCTGCCTATGAGCGCCGCGTGCTCGTATGGCTCGGCGTCCTGGGAGTCGTCCTCGCGTTGATGGGATACGGAACGTCCTTTCTGCCGCCGATCTACGCCGACACGAGCTTCTGGACCACCTCTCCTACGTTCTTCTTCTTCCGCCTCGGTCTTTTGATCGCCGCGGTTCCTTTGGCGTACGCCTGGAGGGTCTGGACACCCGGACGTTCACTGCTCGTTGAGTTCGGTCTGGCCTCCCTGTTCGTGTATTGGATTCACGTGGAGATGGTCTATGGTGTCCTGAGCCTGCCCCTGCATCGCCGTCTGACACTTGCACAGGCGCTCCTTGCGTTCGTCGTCTTCAGCGCGTTCCTTTTCTGGCTCGTACGAATCAAGGCGCGACTGTTTCGTCGACCGGACCGGCTGAGTTTCAGGCCTATGCACGAAAATCAGGCAAAACGTCTATGACCTTGATTGAGGTCAAAAGGGCGTAAATTTCGATAACCTCAGGCCGTAAGGATGATTAGGGTCGACGACGGACGGGGCGAAGAGTCGTGCAATCTTAGAAGAATCGCGAGAAACGGGTTGAGATTGGGGTGACTGGCCGCTACAATTCGCCTCTTCTGTCAGGACCACAAATCGCATGATTAACGTTGCCGCCATCCGGATGCAGCAGTTCGGGGTTCGCTTCTACCAGGCCTCTCTGACCGCTGGAGACATCGACAAGCTCGTGCGCTTCGAAGTGCTCAGCTACGGCGAGTCGGGACAACCCGTTCGAGGCAGCAACAAGAAGGCGCCCTCAAAGGTGAACTGGGACCTGCTCGAACGGCGCATCGCATCGAGCGAGAAAGCCTATCAGCGTCAGATCATCAGGCGAAAAATCGACGAACTGGTTCAATACTACGAGCAATGCCGGCAGGCGCGAGATCTTCCATCGATTGCCGGGGCGGTCATCATCTCCTGCGATGAGAAGCTGACGTTCGAGCCGGTCGCCGAAGGGTCGGCCGTTGGTCGACTGAAGGTGCCCGAGCGAGAAGGCATCCTGCGCGCGATCGATGGTCAGCACCGGCTGCTCGCGCTCCACGCTGACATCGACAACATCGCCAGCGAGGACTTCACCGTTCCAGCGATCATCTTCGACCGCTTGCCCGAAGATCACGTTGTGCAGATGTTTGTGACCATCAATGCGAAGCACACACGATTGAATGCGTCACACCTGGTCAGCCTGTCGGGCCGCCAACTGTACAAAGACGATGCTCTGGCGGCGGCTCATGATGTCGTTCGCGCGCTCAACGACAAAGAAGATTCGCCGCTTCAGGGTGAGATCAAGCTGCTCGGCGTGGGGCGCGGACGCGTCGCGCAGGCACCGCTCGCACAGGAGCTCAAGAAACTGTTCGCCAGCGATGCGTTTGGCGGGCCTCGCAAGTCTGCAGATTTCCGCGACGATGCCAAGCGATTCTTCGTGAATTATTTCAAGCAGGTGTCTGTCGTGTTCAGCACCGCCTGGAATGGAAGAAAGTACAGCATCAAATCTGCGACGGCTCTGCGCGCATTCATTCGTGTGGCGCCTGATGTCGTGCGCAGACTCGATCAGGAGCATGCGGATCGAGCCGACTACCGTGCGATCGGGCGTGTGATCGCGCCGTGGGGCCGACGCATCGGCAACGTCCGTTTCGAAAGCGAAGGCGTGTGGAAGCGCGCCGCCACAACTGTCGACTCGCTGGCCCGCGAGCTCAAGCTGGCATTGGAATACCCGGAAGGCGCTGGAGTCTGACAAAACTGCCCGTACAAAAAATACAGGATGGGACTCCCGAAGGTGCCCCATCCTGAAATGCCAGCCTGGCTCCCCCCAGCATTTACGGCGCCCTGCCGTAAACCACAGACCGGCGCCCGTTAAAGAGGCAATGGCCGTGCCGACCGGCTTTCCCTTGAAACTCGCATGATTGGGCCCCAGGCTCTGCCCGACAATGTGGGAAGGATTACACGGCTGTCCTTGAACTGGTCGCAGTTATGGGAATAGACCTCAATGCGGACGTCGGCGAATCGTTCGGCGCTTACACATTGGGCCAAGATTCCGACCTGATTCCGCTCATCACTTCAGCGAATGTTGCCTGCGGGTTTCATGCAGGAGACCCTGGCGTCATGCGCGCTACTGTCGTGCTGGCTCGGGAGCATGGTGTCGCTGTGGGCGCGCATCCGGGTTTCCCGGATCTCGTCGGCTTCGGTCGCCGCGAAATGCGAGCCACGCCACGCGAAGTCGAGGATGCCGTCGCGTACCAAATCGGTGCACTGGCTGGAATCGCGGCGACAGAAGGCGTACGGCTCCAGCATGTGAAGGCCCATGGCGCGCTCTACAACATGGCCGTCGCCGATGCGTCACTTGCCGACGCGATCGCGCGGGCGACCGTGTCTGTCGATCGGTCCTTGATCCTGCTCGGTCTTCCTGGGTCGCAGTTGATCGCGGCGGGCCGACGAGCGGGGCTGCGCACCGCCGCAGAAGGATTTGCCGATCGGGCATATCAACCCGATGGCACGCTCGTGGCCCGCAGCCAGCCCGGTGCAGTCATCGAGCAGATAGTGACTGTCGTTCACCGCGCGATCGCGATGGCGCGTGATCGCGTCGTCAGCGCGACCGATGGGTCACTCGTGTCGCTCGACATCGAGACGATCTGCGTGCACGGGGACACACCAGGCGCCGCTGCGCTCGCCCGCCACATTCGCGAAGCGCTGAAGAGCGTCGGAATCGAGGTGAGAGCGCTGGGAGCGACGAAGCCTTAGCGAGGTGCGGTGCTCGACCCGGTGGCCTCGGCCGCCAGCACTCGCCTGAGCACTTTTCCAACGAGCGACTTCGGAAGGTCGCTACGAAATTCGACTCGCGCCGGCACCTTGTAGGGTGCGAGATGCTCGCGGCAATAGGCGCGCAGTTCCTCTTCGGAGACGCTGCGCCCGCTGCGAAGCACGACCCAGGCTTTGACGACCTCACCCTTCACCGCATCCGGTATTCCGGCGACACCGACTTCCTGGATGGCGGGATGAGCGGAAATCACTTCCTCGATCTCGCGAGGCCAGACCTGGTACCCACTCGTCTTGACCATATCCTTCTTGCGATCGACCAGAAAGATGTACCCCTCGTCGTCCACGTACGCGAGATCCCCGGTGTGCAGCCATGGCGCGCCTGCGTCGTAAGCGCGAAGCACCTCGGACGTTTCGAGCGGGTTGTTCCAGTACTCGAGCATGATCTGCGGCGCGCGCAACAGGAGCTCACCGACCTCGCCGGTCGGGAGCTCACGCGTGCCGTCTCCGGCATCCACGATGCGAATCTCCACGTCGGGAAGCGGAATCCCGATCGAGCCGATCTTGCTCGCTCCGCGCACCGGGTTCACGCAACAGGCCATCATGGCTTCGGTGAGCGAGTAGCCTTCGAGAATCTTCGCGCCGGTCTGTTCTTCGAATCGGCGCCTGGTCTCCGCCATGAGCGCGGAGGCGCCACAGATACAGAGCTTGATCGATCGCAGATCGACCTTGCCGGCCTGGACTCGCGGATGATTCAGGATGGCGTTGTAGAGAGTCGGGACCCCGTTGAAGAACGCGGGTTTGACTTGGTCGATCGTGTTGAGGACGTCACCGATGTCGCGCGGGTTGGGCACGAGCGACAGCGGATTCGGCCCGACGAACGCCAATGGCTGGACGCCGACATTGGCGTAGACGTGGAAGAGCGGCAGCGGGAGCATGATGACGTCCTCCCACTGTTTCTTTGCGGATTTCGTCCATTCGTACAGCTGCAGGCCGGCCGCGACGTAGTGTCGATGGAGACCGACGACTCCCTTCGGCGTACCCGTGGTGCCGCCGCTCGAGAGAATGACTGCGCGATCGTCGGGGCCTGCCTTCACCGCGGGCCGTTTCGATTGGGCGTGTGCGCGCAGCACCTCCTGGAACCACTGATCGCCTGACTGGAGGGAGATGCGGTGTCCCTCCTTCTTTTCTTTGAACAGCGTGAAAAGGACTCGAAGAACGGGGGGCAGGTATTCCTTGATCGACGTTGCGATGATCCGCTTGATCCCCGTACGGCCCTGCACCCGCTTGACGCGCTCATAGAACGGTGTGAGGACAACAACCGTTTCGGCGCGCGTCGATTCCAGCGTGTGCTCGATCTCGCGCTCGCTGTACGTAGGATTGACGGCGACGACAATTGCGCCGGTCTTCCAGGTGCCGAACTCAGCGACGATGAATTGCGGGCAATTGGGAAGAAGGAGGGCGACACGGTCGCCCTGACGCACGCCGAGATCCCAGAGCCCTGCGGCAAACGCGTCGCTTTCCGACTCGATCCGACGGTAGGAAATGGTGGAGCCCTTGAACAGCAGAGCCGTCCTGCCGCCATGGTCGCGCGCGAGCGCTTCGAGGTAGTCGAGGAGCGTCGCCCGGGGGTAGGGTTCGAGCGACGGCGTGACGTCGTCGTCGTAGTGAGCCAGCCAGGGCTTCGCGGCCATGCGAGAGCCATTGTCGCGCAGGCCGAAGCTGCATGCTACGAAGGAATCAGGAAGCGGGAAGGCTTCCTGATTCCCGTCACTTTCCGATCAGCATCGACAGGAGTGCCTTTTGCGTGTGGAGGCGGTTCTCGGCTTGATCGAAGACGACCGAGGCGGGCGAATCGATTACCTCGGAGGTGACCTCCTCGCCACGATGTGCGGGAAGACAGTGCATGAACATGGCGCCATCAGCCGCGCCCGCCATCAGGCCACTCGTCACCTGGTAGGGCGCGAAGACACGATGCCGTTCCGCTGTTTCCGCCTCCTCGCCCATCGACGTCCAGACGTCGGTGTACACGGCATCGGCCTGCGCTACCGCTTCCTTCGGATCGCGGAAGCGCCGGACGCGCGCACCGTTACGCGATACGCGTGCCACGTCTTCGATTACGCGGTCCGGCAGCTCGTATCCTTCGGGTGAGGCGATGTGCATGTTCACGCCGAGCATGCCCGCCGCGTGGGCGAGCGACGTTGCGACATTGTTGCCGTCGCCGACGAAGGCGACAGACCGGCCGCGACAATCGCCCCATCGCTCGCGCATCGTGAAGGCATCGGCGAGCGCCTGGCAGGGGTGTTCTTCGTCGGTCAAGGCATTGATGACATGCAGCTGCCGTCCGGCCGCGGCGAGTGTGGCGGCCTTGCGCTGCCCGAAGGTGCGGACCACGAGCGCGCGCACCCAACGCTCGAGATTGCGAGCCACATCTTCGATGGGCTCGCGGCTGCCGTCGGCGAACTCGGGGGGTAGATGCAGGATGTCACCTGCGAGCTCCCGTACGGCGATCTCGAAGGTCGATCGCGTGCGCAGCGACGGCTTCTCGAACAACAAGGCGACATGAAGCCCGGCAAGCGCGGGCGTTGGCGGACGCGCGGCGCGTCGGTCGGCCTTCATCTGCGCGGCGATCAGCAGCAGGCGATCGAGATCAGCCGGACTGAGGTCGAGGATCGACAGGAAGTCTTTGGCGAACGCGACCGGTGGGGCGGCCTCCATGGCTAAGTCCGGTACTCGCCGTTGATGCGGACGTACTCCGCGCTGAGATCGCAGCCCCACATCGTCGCGGTCGAACCGCCGCTTCCGAGGCTCACGTCGATGCGCACGTCGGCACTTTTCAAGTGCTCGGCCGCGAGCGGTGCGGCGTCGTCGTGTGGCAGACCGTGCTCGAAGAGCAGGATGCCCCCCACGCGGACCGTCGCCCGAGCCGGATCGAAACGCACCCCGGATCGGCCCGCTGCAGCAAGGATGCGGCCCCAGTTGGGATCCGCGCCATGGACGGCCGTCTTGACGAGCGGTGAGTTGGCGATCGTCCGCGCCACTTGACGAGCCTCGTCGCGGCTGCGCGCATCGTGCACGGTGATGGTCATCAGCTTGGTCGCCCCTTCACCGCCACGAACGATACCGATCGCCAGCTCGCGAGAGACAGCCAGGAATGCATCGAGCAACATGGGGTAGCTCTCCTCATCGATGCTCACACCGCTCGCCCCCGAGGCCATCGCGATGAGCGTGTCGTTGGTCGAGCATTCGCCGTCGACCGTGATCGCGTTGAATGTGTCGCGAGCCGATTCGACCAATGCACGCTGCAGCATCGCGGTCGGCACCTGTGCATCGGTCGTGAGGAAGGCGAGCATTGTCGCCATGTTCGGCTCGATCATGCCTGAACCCTTGGCGGTGCCCCCGACCACGAACGAGCCGCGATCGGTCTGCACGATCACAGCGTGTTCTTTCGGGAATGGGTCGGTCGTCATGATCGCGCGCGCGGCGTCGCTGCCTCGACCACGTGCCAGTAACGTAGCGGCAGAACGAATGCCCGCGACGACCTTGCTCATGACCAGGTTCACACCGATGACACCGGTCGAAGCGACGAGCACCAGCTCGGAGCTGCAGCCCAGACTGCCTGCAACTTCACGCGTCATTTGACGCGCGTCGTCGAATCCCTGCGGGCCGGTGCAGGCGTTGGCGCACCCGCTGTTGACAACGATGGCGTGCGCCAGCCCGTGACTCTCGGCCAGGTGAGACTTCGACACGAGGACCGGCGCAGCCTGAACCAGGTTCGTCGTGAAGAGCCCGGCTGTGGGCACCGGCTTGTCACTGGTGAGCACCAGCAAATCGAGCGCACCCGGCTTGGCCTTGATGCCGCAGTGGAGCGCGGACGAACGGAACCCCTCCGGTGCCGTAACCCCGCCTTCAGCGCGGGCGATCGCAAAGGGACGAGCCGTAGAAGAGACGTTAGCCATGAAGCGATGCCAGAGGCACAAACGAGTGCGCTTGCGCCAGGGGAAGCGTGACGGCGTACTGCCCGCATCGTCTGAAGAGCGGGCAGGTGCGGCAGTCTGCCTCGATCTTCTCGGGAATCCACGGGTGCGGGACGATCGAAAAGCCCATGCGCACAAAGTAGCCGGCCGCATGTGTGAACGCGCACAGCGACTCGAAGCCCGCGGCTCGCGCACGCCGTGAGAGCTCGTTGACCATTCGGTGCCCCAGCCCCTGCGATCGTGCGTCGATACTGACGACGAGCGAGCGCACCTCGGCGACGGTGGGGCTGAGCGGTGCGAGGTCGGCGCAGGCGACGATGCGCCCTCTGTTCGCGGCGACGACGAAGCGTGTGATGGTGGCCTCGATGTCCTCGATCGAACGGGGGAGGAGATGACCCTCGTGGAGATGGGACGCGATCAGCGCGTGAACGGCGCGCGCGTCCGCTGAGGTCGCGGGCCGCACGATCGGGTGGAGTGCGCGACGGACGGTCGTCGGCCTGCGCGGTTGCGTCGGTCGCACACGAGCCGATCGAGCCGATGCGGCCGCGGCTCTCACGCGTGCACCTCGGCACCAACCGTTGCCAGCACGCCATCGAGGATCTCCACCGCACGATCGATCTCGGACGCTTCGACTGTGAGCGGAGGCAGAAAGCGCACGACGGTCTCGCTGGTGCGATTGACGAGGAGTCCGTGTGCACGGGCCTGATCGATGACGGGTGTCGCATCGATCCGCAGTTCGAGGCCGCGCATCAGGCCTGCGCCCCGCGCCTCGACGATCACCGGGTGTTTGAGCGCGAGCGTGCGCAGCTGACGTTCGAAGTGCGCCCCGACGGTCTTCACGTGGTCCATCAGGCCGTGGTCCATCAGCTGCTCGAGGAAGAACGCCGCCGCACGAGTGGCCAGAAGATTGCCGCCATACGTGCTGCCGTGATCGCCGGGTGAGACCGCCGCTGCGACGCGTTCGGAGACGAGCGCAGCGCCGACTGGGACGCCGGAGCCCAGGGCTTTGCCGACCGAGATCAGGTCAGGCTGCCAACCGAGCGCGTGAGAATGAAACGCGTCGCCCGTTCGTCCCAGTCCGGTCTGGACTTCATCCGCGATGAGGAGCGTGCCCGTCTGTCGACAGACGTCGACGATCGCGTCCGAGAACGCGCGCGGCAATGGGCGGATGCCACCTTCGCCGCGAATCGGTTCGGCGATGATCGCGGCGGTACGGTCGGTGACCGCAGCGATCAGTGAGTCGGGCGACGCGGGGTCGACGAAGGTGACCGGCTCGAGCAGCGGCGCGAACGGCGCGCGATAGTGCTCGTCGAACGTCACCGACAGCGCCCCCATCGTCCGTCCAGCGAACGCATGCTCTACCGCGACGAATCCGGTTCGTCCTTTCACACCCTGCGTATGCCAGTAGCGGCGCGCGAATTTGAGGCAGGCTTCGTTGGCTTCCGTGCCGCTGTTGCAGAAGAACGCGCGCGCGAGGCCCGACAACGCTGACAGACGACCGGCCGCTTCCGCCTGGAACGGGTGGAAATACAGGTTCGACGTATGGAGCAGCGTTCGTGCCTGCTCGGCGATCACCGCTGCCAGGCCGGGATGTGCATGACCGAGCGAGGCCACGCCGATCCCGGAGATGAAGTCGAGATACTCGCGCCCGTCGACGTCGTACAAACGCGTGCCCTCTCCGCGAACGAAAGCCACCGGTTGACGCCGGTAGGTCTGAAGCACGAAGCGGGATTCGCGAGCTTGAATGTCGTCGAGTGTGTTCGTCATCGCACCACCTGTGTGCAGCCGGCCAATGGCGCATCCGTGCTGGCCAGCGCGTCGAGTGCCACGTCCCGGCCGGGCGCGATGACGACATCGCGCACGCCCTGCTGCAGCGCTGCGCGGCAGGCCTGCAGTTTGGCCACCATCCCCTTGTTCGCGGTGCCGGCTTTGACCAGCCGCGCCGCATCTCGTCGAGTCAAGCGATCGATGGTGCGTCCCTGTTCGTCGAGCACGCCACGCGTGCCGCCTGCGATCACGAGACGCGTGGCGCCGACCGCGCCGGCGAGGTGAGAGGCCAGCGTGTCCGCATTCACGTTGAGCAGTTGCCCGCGTCGGGTGGCGCCGATGCAGGCGACCACCGGGACGTATCCGCGTGCGAGGAGGTCGGTCAGCAGCTGAGGCCGGCCGTTTCGCACCGGCGCACCGACAAGTCCCAGGTCGACCGACGCGCCCTCAACGCTGACGATCGGCGTGGCCCGCTTCATGGTGGCCACTGTCGCGTCGGCGCCGGTCAGACCGACCGGTCGTCCCCCGGCCCGCCGTACTGCGGCGACGAGTCGCGTGTTGATCGCACCGGCCAGCACCGCGACCACCACGTCGAGCGTGCGGGCATCAGTGACCCGAAGGCCATCGACCTGCTGCTTGGGGATGCCCGCTGTGGCCAGCGCCGCGTCGATTTCCTTGCCGCCTCCATGCACCACCACGAGCGAGGCACGCCTGGCCAGCGCCGCGATCGCACGTGCGATCCGATCGACGTCCTGCGGCTGCTCGAGGAGCTCTCCTCCCAGCTTCAGCACGAGCCGTGGCCGTCTGCTCACAGCAGGCCCGTTCGCTCGTCGAGTCCGAGCATGACGTTGAGGTTCTGCACCGCCGATCCGGCTGCGCCTTTCACAAGATTGTCGATCACGGCGACGAGCACGATCCGTGCGCTCGCGGAGTCGACGATCCATCCGATGTCGCAGAAATTCGTATGAGCGACGTGCTTGATCTCGGGAAGCTGGCCGCCGGTCAGACGCACGAACGGTGCGTTGGCGTGGGCCGCCATCAGCGCCGTCTCGACGTGTTGGCTGGACGTTCCCGGCTTCAGGGTCGCGTAGATCGTTTCGAGAATCCCTCGATCGAGCGGCACCAGATGCGGCACGAACGTCACGCCCGTTCCGAGCTCCTGCTCGATCTCGGCCGTGTGCCGGTGCGAGAACACCCCATACGCCGCCACGCTGCCGTGATTCTCGGAGAAGTGTGTGCGATCAGACGGCGTCTTGCCGGCACCCGAGATGCCCGACTTGGCATCGATGACGATCGGCCCCGAAAGGAGACCGGCACGATGCAGTGGCTCGAGCGCGAGGAGCGCGGCGGTTGGATAGCAGCCCGGGTTAGAGACCAGACGTGCGGTACGGATCTCGTCCTGATTGCCCTCGGTCAGGCCATAGACCGTTCCCTCGGGCAGCGCCGCGGTCGCCGGATACCATCGCTTCCGGTCCGCCTCCGCTCGAATCCGGAACGCGCCTGACAGGTCGATGACTCGAAGGCCCCGGCCAACCAGCGCCGGCGCGAGCTCGGCCGAGGCTGATTCCGGCAGTGCGAGGAACACCAGCTCGGACTCGCGCACGAGGCGTTCGATATCGAGCGGCACGACCGGCTGATCCCAGATGCGCGCCAGCGCCGGCAGCGGCCGTGGAGCGCTCGTCGCGCCCGACGACATGGCTGTCGTCAGCGTGACGGCCGGATGCCGCGCGAGGATCCGGACGAGCTCCTGCCCCGCGAACCCGGTGGCACCTGCGATGGCGACGCGGGCCGGCCGGGGCGGCGCGCTGGAACGATCTGGAGCGGACGAGGCTGCTGTGGCCATTATCCCAGTGACACGAACTAGAGTATATTTATACAGAGCGTTGCATAATCAGTCAAGGCCTGATGTATGCTACGCACGCCTCGACACCGCTCGAGGCGCAGAAAGAGTGAGAGGGCGATGAAAGCGCGACGCCAATCGGTGATTCTCGAGGCGATCCGGGAGCAGTCGATCCGGAGTCAGGAACAGCTGCGGCGGAGGATTCGTACCTCGGGGTTCGATGTCACGCAGGCCACGCTCTCGCGGGACATCCGTGAGATGGGGCTGGTGAAAGGTGGAGCAAACGGCGCCTATCAGGCACCGCAGCACGCGCAGCGGAACGGAAGCAGCGCCGAGTCGATGCTGCAGCGCGCGCTGGCGGAGCAGCTGCTGCGTGTCGATCGCGTGCAGCAGCTCGTGCTGCTGCGCACCAACCTCGGTCACGCGCAGTCGCTCTGTGCGGCGCTCGACAGCGTGCGGCTGCCCGACATCGTCGGGACGCTGGCCGGCGAGGACACCATTCTGATCATTGCGCCCGATGTCCGGCGCGCGAAGGCGGTGGTGAAAACGATTGAGGAGATGGCGCAGACATGAGAGAGCGTGTCGTCCTTGCATATGCGGGCGGGCTGGCGAGCTCGGTGGCGATCGCGTGGCTGACCGAGACCGAGGGCCTGGACGTGATCACGGTGACCCTGGACATCGGACAGGGCCGCGATCTCGCCGAACTTCGGGCCCGCGCGCTCGCCTGCGGCGCCGTACGGGCGCACGCCATCGATGCCCGCGACGACTTCGCCCGCGAGGTGCTGCTGCCCTCGCTCTACACGCAGCGCGACAATCTGCGCCAGGCCGCGATGGCCTCGCTGCCGCGTCCGTTCATCGCCACGAAGCTGGTGGACATCGCCGGGCTGGAGGGTGCGCCGCTGGTTGCGCACGGATCCCAGGACACGGCATTCGATGCGGAGGTTCACGCGATCGCGCCGACGCTTCGCGTGCTCGCGCCTGCCCGTAGCTGGAACATGACGATCGACGAGCTGATCGCCTATGCGCGACAGCGTTCCATGCCCGTCGGCGTGCTGCGTGACGGCGCCTATCGCATCGATCAGCATCTGTGGGGACGCACGCTCACGTGGGACGGCGAGCGGGAGCCGCCTCGCCTGACGCGGCAGCTCGACGAAGCCGCGCTCGTCGACATTCACTTCGATCAGGGCGTGCCCACCTCGATCAATGGCGTGCCGATGTCGCCGGCCGAGCTCATCGAGTGCCTGTCGCTCATCGCCGAACAGCACGGCATCGGTCGTCTCGATGTCGGTGGCGGCGCACTACGCGTGCTCGTCGACGCGCCGGCCGCGGTGGTGCTGCAGGCGGCAGCCCGTGCCGCAGGGGGACCTGGTACGAGCGATGTCTGCCTGAAGCTCGACGAAGGTCGATTCACGGTCATTGCGCCGCAGGATCGACAGTCGGCCCTGGTGAATTACGCGTGACCCTCTGGTCAGGCCGTTTCGACACGGCACCCGATCCTGCGGCGTTCGAGTTCGGCATCTCGTTCGGCTTCGACCGCGCGCTCTTCGAAGATGACGTGAAGGGAAGCATCGCCTGGGCGCAGGCCCTGTCGGACGCGGGTGTGCTGTCCCCCGAGGATGGCCGGGCGATCCTCGAGGGCCTCCGCGGGATCCTCGACGAAGGTCTGAGAGACCCGGCGTGGATCAGCGGCACCGACGAAGATGTGCACAGTTTCGTCGAGCGCCAGCTGGTCGAGCGCATCGGCGACGCCGGTCGTCGCCTCCATACAGGTCGATCGCGGAACGAACAGGTCTCGCTCGATCTGCGCCTCTATCTGCGCCGACGCATTCCGATCCTGCAGCAGGCGATTGTTCGACTGGTGAGCGCTTGCGCCACGCAAGCCGAGCGCTCCGCCGACGCGTTGATGCCGGCGTATACGCATCTTCGTCGCGCGCAGCCGGTGCTGGTGGCGCACTTCCTTCTGTCGCACGCAGCGGCACTGCGCCGTGACTACGATCGGTTGCAGGCAGCCGTCGGCGAGGCGGATGCCCTCACGCTCGGATCCGGCGCGATTGCCGGCACCAGCTACGCCATCGACACCCAGGCGCTGGCACGTGCGCTCGGTTTTTCGAAGGTCGTGTTGAACAGCATCGATGCGTCGTCCGACCGGGACTTCGTGGCGTCGTTCCTGTATGCGGCGTCGCTCGCGATGGTGCATTTGAGTCGCATCGCCGAGGACCTGATCATTTTCACCGGTGAAGAGCACGGGTTCTTCGAGCTGGCGGACGCGTCAGCCACCGGCAGCAGCATGATGCCGCAGAAGAAGAACCCGGACCCGCTGGAGCTCGTTCGCGGAAAGACCGGCCGCGCCATCGGACGGCTGACCGGATGGCTTGCGACGATGAAGGGGCTGCCAAGCGGGTACAACAAGGATTTACAGGAAGACAAAGAGGCCGTCTTCGATGCCGAAGCCACGCTCTCGGTGTCGCTCCTGGCGACCGAAGCGGTCGTGTCGCGTATCGGGATAAATACTGAGCGCGCCGGGCGGGCGGCGTCCGGGTTGCTGCTGGCGACCGACGTCGCCGACTATCTCGTGGCCCGCGGCATGCCATTCCGGCGGGCCCACGAAGTCGTGGGTGCGATGGTGCGGCGGTTGCTCGTCGAGGGCCGTGATTTCAGCGCCTTGACGATGGCCGAGTGGCGGGAGGCCAGCGAGATGTTCGGCGAGGACGCGCCCCGTGCGGCCACGGCGATGGCGTCGGTACAGGCGCGGCGTACGCCGCAGTCGACGCACCCGGGGGCGGTGCAGGCGGCGCTCGAGGACTGTCGGAAGTGGGTCCGGACGAGAATTCAGGGTTGATTGGAATCCGAGTCTGTTAAACTCATAGACGCCTTCACCTATTCACCAACCCCACCTGTAGAAGGCAATGCGGGTCCCGTTGTTCGACGTGGAGCCCGAAGAGAGATAACGCTCCGGGGTATTTATGCAGCAACGCCGGGTTCGGCTCGGTGACATTCTTGACGACTACTGTCCGCGCGAGCGCCGCATCACCAATCATGCGGTGGTCGCCATGATCGACGACGACGTGAAGCAGACACGCTGCGCCACGTGCGACGCCGAGCATGAATACAAGCAGGCAAGGGTTCCAGCGCCACGACGAAAGAAAACCGCGGGCGCGCTCGTCACCGGAGCTCCTGACGCCGCGTCGGTCGGCCCGATCGCAGCGCCGGAGTTCGTGCCGCCCGATCCTCCTGAGATCGGGGAGAGCTTCGATCTTCCCGCCGAACCGTTTGCTGCTCCGCCCGACATCGACGAGGTCGTTGCACCACCATCCTCAGACGAGACCCGCAATGACGCCGACGACGAGTGGCCGGTGCATCGTCCGTTGATCCGTGCGACGCTGCCGAGGCCGGAAGGACAGACTCCCGAACGCAAGGAACCCGACTTCACGATTCGTCAGAACGGGCGATTCGATCGCGGCGGCAATCGTCATCGCGGCAATCGTCATGGCCGTGGCCAGGGGTCGGGACAGGCACGATTCAATCAGTCCCACTCCGGCGGACCGTCGCAACGCTCCGGATCGGGGCGTGGGCAGGGCGCGGGCCATCACTCGGATCAAAGTTCCCGTCACGGCAATCGACCGCCTGCGGGACAGCGCGGGGGCGGCCGATCAGGTGGGCAGGGGCGCGGACCGAACTCGGGCCACGGACGCGGAAGACGCGGACGTTAGTCGGATTACCCCTCCTTCATTCGATGACGGATTTTTCGGGCAAGCTCGGACTGATCGTCGGTGTTGCCAACAAGCGCTCGATCGCATGGGCCATTGCGCAGACGACCGCGCGCCGCGGCGCACGCCTGGCACTGACCTACCAGGGGCGCTTCGAGGATCATGTCCGCGAGTTGTCGGAAGGCCTCGAGCCGCCTCCGCTCGTCCTGCCGTGCGACGTCACCTCCGACACCGACATTGCCAACGTCTTCACCCGTGTCGAGCAGGAATTCGGTGCTCTCGATTTCGTCGTGCATGGTGCGGCGTTTGCGCCGCGCGATGAGCTCGAGGCGTCATTTCTCAACACCAGCCGCACCGGATTCCAGACCACGATGGACATCTCCGCGTATTCGCTGATCGCGCTCGCGCGTGGCGCGGCACCGTTGATGGAGAAACGTGGCGGAGGATCGATCCTCACGCTCTCCTACCTGGGAAGCGAACGTGTGGTCCCCGGATATCACGTGATGGGCGTCGCCAAAGCGGCGCTCGAAGCGGCGGTGCGGTATCTCGCGGCGGACGTCGGTCCGCGGAACATCCGCGTGAACGCCGTATCGGCCGGTCCGATCAAGACGCTTGCGGCCGCGGGGATCAAAGGGTTTTCCAATATCCTCCACATCTACCCCGAGCGCGCACCGCTGCGCCGCAACATCGAGACAGGAGAAGTCGCCGAAGCCGCTGCGTTTCTGGTGAGTGATGCCGGCAAAGGGGTGACCGGAGAAGTGCTGTTCGTCGACGCCGGCTTCCACGTGATCGGGGTCTGACTCGTACCGCCTATCCGACCTTCGCCCTGGTATCCGATGGTGTGCCGGGCACGGCCGGTCGGGCCGGTCGTTCCTTGACGCTGCGTTTCCGCAAGACCTTGTCGCGATACATGCGGCTATCTGCCTTGGCGAGCAGCGACTCGTAGGTCTCGCCATCGAGCGGGAAAACAGCGGCGCCGGCGCTGACGGCGAGTGACACGCGCACGCCCGGCTCGATCTCGAAGGCCGCCCGATCGACGGCCTCTTGCAACTCCTGGCGTTTGCTCTCCGCTTCTTCCGCTCCACAGCCCGCAAGCAGGACGATGAATTCATCGCCCGCGTAACGGACGCAGACGTCGTACGGGCGGATGACGGCCCGCAGTACATGAGCGATTTCACGCAGCGCGAGATCGCCGACATGATGACCGTGCGTGTCGTTGATGACTTTGAATTCGTCGACGTCCATCACGATCAACGACACCTGGGAGCCAAGGCGTTCGGCGCGCGCAAGTTCACGCGCGAGGTGTTTCACCATGAATCTGGTGTTGGGCAGCCCGGTCAGCGGATCGGTGAGCGACGCCTCGTGCGTTTCTTCGTACACGATCGCGTTCTTGATCACGGCCGCGGCCTGTTCGCACACGCGGTCGAGCAGTCGGCGATGGTCGTCGTTGTAGAAGCTCGGCGTCGTGCTGTAGACGGCGAGAGTTCCGA
Source organism: Vicinamibacterales bacterium (assembly GCA_035263125.1). Lineage (GTDB taxonomy): Bacteria > Acidobacteriota > Vicinamibacteria > Vicinamibacterales > UBA2999 > Gp6-AA40. The sequence goes on along the minus strand of DATFRP010000173.1, from coordinate 16,966 downwards.
TGACGCGCCCGTCGATGACGAGTGGGCACACGAGCGCCGACTGCAGCGACGTCGAGACCGACAGACCCGCCGCATCGAGGTCTGCGCTCGGCATCACGTTGACCAGCGAACGGCGATTGCGTGCGACCCACCCCGTGAGCCCCTGGCCGTTGTGGAGCTCGAGCTGGCGCAGGAGCTCGGCATCCGTGCCGATCGAGAACGCGCACCGCAGCGACTCGACGGCCTTGTCGTAGAGGAACAGCGAACAGGCGGAGAACGGCACCAGGATGCTCAACTTCGATGCAATGTGCGACATCGAGTCGGCCACGCCGAGACTCGTGCCCATCGTCTGTGCAATCTGGTAGAGCGCGTAGATTTCCCCGTGCGCTACCGCGATGTCGTCGAACACCGTCGATCGAGAGTGACCCGGTGTACGAGCGGCGAGGCTCGTGGATTGCTCGTGCGATCCGCGCAACGGTGGGCAATCATCGCCTTCCGCCTCGTCTCGCACCGTCGGGAGCACGCGCAGAAACGCCTGAACCGCGCGCGGGTCGAGCGCTTTGCCCGCCTCCTGCTCGATCATCGCGGCCGCAGCCTCGAGCGACATGCGGCCGTGATATGGCCGGTCCGATGTGAGCGCGCCGAAATAATCGACGAGAAACAGGATTCGGGCGCCGAGCGGAATCTCCTCGCCTCTGAGCCCCGCGGGATAACCGTGCCCATCCCAGCGCTCGTGATGGCTCCGGATGAGCGGAGCCACCGGGTAGGGAAACGGAATCGTTTCGATGATCGAGGCACCCACCTGGGGGTGCGCCTGCACCTTCTGGAATTCCTCAGGTGTCAGCGGTCCTGGCTTGGCCAGGATGTGATCCGGCACCGCCAGCTTGCCGATGTCGTGCAGCAGCGCAGCGGTTTTCACCGCCTCGATCTCGCTCTCCGACATCCCGAGCGCGCGAGCCACGGCTGTCGCATACAGCTGTATGCGGTGAATGTGATTGGCCGCCGTGCCTTCCTTCGCCTCGATCGCGCGTGCGAGTGCCTCGATCGTCGCGAGGTGCAGCTCGGACATCTGCTGGACGTTGCGCCGTCCGCGTTCGAACCGTGCGAGGAAGACGCGGTACGCCCGGTATCCGATGAACAGGGGCGCGCAGACCAGCGGCAGGCTGGCGACAAGCCAGTATGACAGCTGGGTCATCCGCGCCTAGCGTCGTTCTACTGGCAACCAGATGATCGTTACGCGAGTCTTCATGATTGTTCCTCTACTGGACGGGCCACAGAACCTGGTTAACTGTGCTCGCGACGCTCCAGACGATGTTCTGGTCGTCGCTCACGCTCCACACGATGTTCTGATCGTCGTTGACACTCCAGACGATGTTCTGGTCGTCGCTCACGCTCCAGACGATGTTCTGGTCATCGTCGACGCTCCAGACGATGTTCTGATCGTCGTCGACGCTCCACACGATGTTCTGGTCGTCGTCGACCACGCTCCAGACGATGTTCTGGTCGTCGAGCCTGGCGCCCCAGACGATGTTCATGTCGGGCGTCGCAGTGCCGTAGACGGTGCCGTTCCTCGTCGCACCCCACAGCACCTTCTCGCAGTTGTGTCCGCCGCAATCGGCGCCCCACACCACGTTGTTCGCCGTGGCGACGCTCCACACGATGTTCTGATCGTCGTTGACACTCCAGACGATGTTCTCGTCGTCGCTGACGCTCCAGACGATGTTCTGATCGTCGTTGACACTCCAGACGATGTTCTCGTCGGCACCTGCCGTGCTCCAGGCGACGTTCTGATCAGTGGCCACGCTCCAGACGATGTTCTCGTCGTCGCTCACGCTCCACACGATGTTCTCGTCCGACTGCGCGCCCCATACCACGGGCCGACCGGTCCGCGTGCGCAGCCGACCCCAGGTCAGACCCTGCGCCCATGCGTTGCTGGCGGGAAGCGGCACGCCGCCGGTGACGCTGTAGTTGCCCCAGATGATGTGGCGCGCCCATGCGATCGATTCGCCGCCGATCGAATCCTGCATCGGACCGATTCCCGCCTGCGGGTTGGCGAAGAATCGCGAGAGGCGGACCGCTCCTTCGGCGTTGATCAATCCGCCGCCCTGCGCGAGCGGGCTTTCTCCAGGCAGCTGCTGCGCTGTGTACTGCAGGATGGCTTTGACCGCATTCGGCGTGAGCTTCGGGTTCGCCTCGAGCATCAAGGCCACTGTTCCGGCGACGACAGGTGTCGCCATGCTCGTGCCGCTCAAACTGAGATACGGCTTGTAGCCCACCTGCACCGTACCGTCGAGCAAGTACGCCGACAGCTGGTTGTAGAGCGTGCTGCCCGGGCTCGAGAGGGATTCGATACCGACACCGGGAGCGAGGATGTCCGGTTTGGCGGCGAAGTCGATCCAGGTGGGTCCGCGGGAACTGAAATCGCTGATGATATCGTCGCTGCGGCGCACGGTGCCCTGATGGCTCGACGCACCGACGGTCAACACCCAGGGTGAGTTGCCAGGAGACGTGATGGCGCCTGTCAGCGCACGTCCCTGATCGTCGTGACCCAGATTGCCCGCCGCTGCCACCACCACGATGCCGGCATCAGCCGCGCGACGTGCCGCCTGTGCGAGTGGATCGAGCCAGTACGATTCGAACACGCCCGACGCGACCGAGAGGTTGATGACGCGAATGCTGTAGGTGTCCTTGATCGAGATCGCGTAATCGATCGCCGCGATCACATCGCTCACATATCCCTCACCCTGATCGTCGAGTACCTTGAGGCCAATGAGTCGTGCATTCGGCGCCACACCAGTGCGCCGTCCATCCGAATCGAAGCCGCTGCCCGCGACGATGCCGGCGACGTGCGTCCCATGGCCGTATCCGTCGGTGGGGTTGTCGTTGAACCAGAGATTCGGGTTCGTGTCGCGCGTGAAATCTCTGAAGTAGACGATGCGGCGTTGATTGTTGCCGCTGCGCGTCCGGTTCAGATCGTCAGGCTGTGACGAGATCCCGGAGTCGATGATGGCGACGCCGATGCCCTTGCCCGTTACCGATAACTCCTGCCGCGCCAGCGTCGCACCGATCGCGGCACCTGTTCGCTCCATCGTCGCGAACGCGGGACGGTCGATCATTACGCGTTCGACGCGTGGATCGGAGGCGACGTCGACGAGCGTCCGGTTGTCGACGTTGGCGACCTGCGTGCGTTGATTCAGTCGACGGCCCGCCACGCCGCGTCCGAAGACGCGCACGTCGGGATCGCCTTTGAACTGCACGATGATCCGCGAGCGCCCGACGAGCTGCTGAGCGCGGTGCCGCAGGATCGAGTCCATCTTGTCGCGTCCGCGCCCCTGCGCTGCAGCCGATGATGCCGTGAGGCATACCAGCAGCAGTACGAGGGTGAACGCCTTGGTGACTGTGCGAACGAAGGAAGTTAGCGACATATCGATGCAGATGTGTAGGGCAAAAGGTCTGCCGATGAGCCGGCGGGGACACTAGTTCTGCAGTAAGGGCATGCGGCTGAGTGAGTTAGCGCTTGATCAGGACGCGTGAGTCGGCGCGACGCGGAGGCGCTCGTGTGCAGAACCTGCACACCTATTTCAGCCCCAGATCTGCGTAAATTGCTGCCCCAGTTGGGACAAGGGTTCAAACCGGTGAGTGTCTAAAAATAGAGCGCCACTAACGGTGTTGAGATCGCTGTATCCGATAGTTGCGTCCAATAGTTGCATTAAATGACTGTTCTGTTTCGAGACACGCGTGTGTTCGGCTCGAGACCGTACTCAACAATTTTTCGGTAAAGCGTTCCGCGGCTGATCGCCAGCAGCCGAGCTGCCTCCTTCTTGTTCCAGGAGGTCGCATCCAGCACGCGCAGGATGTGCGCGCGTTCGGCTTCAGCCAGGGTTGGCACTCGCGCCGGCGAATCAGCGGCCGGCTCCGCCACCGGATGCAGGAACTCGATATCGCTGTCCCGAATCACGCGGCCTGGCGCCGAGAGGGCCGCGCGCGACACCGTGCTTTCGAGTTCGCGAATGTTGCCGGGCCACGGGTAGGCATTGAGACGCGCCAGCGCTTCGGGTGAGAACGCCTTGGCATCGAGCGGCAGCCCGTTCGCCGCACAGTACCGCGCGACGAACCGATTGGCCAGTACGGCGATGTCGGTCGGACGCTCGCGCAGCGATGGCAGTCGGATCGAAAACGCGTTGACGCGGTAGTACAGGTCCTCGCGAAAGCGGCTGTCGCGAACGAACAGGTCGAGCGGCCGGTTCGTAGCCGAGATCAATCTGAAGTCGACCTGCACCGGGCGCTGTCCACCGAGTCGTTCGAAACGCCGATCTTCGAGCACCCGCAGCAGCTTGGCCTGCGCCACGAGGGACAGGTCGCCGATCTCGTCGAGGAACAGCGTGCCGCGATCGGCCAGCTCGACGCGCCCGGGTTTGCGATCGTGGGCGCCGGTGAACGCCCCCTTCTCGTAGCCGAAGATCTCCGACTCGAACAGTGTGTCAGGAAGGGCCGCGCAGTTGACTGCTTGAAAGTTCTCGCGGCCGCGCCGACTCAACTCGTGAATCATGCGTGCGACGACTTCCTTGCCCGACCCCGTGGGCCCCAGTATGAGCACCGAAATGTCGGACTTGGCCGCGGTCCGGATCCACTCGAAGACGATCAGCATCTTCTCGTCGCGCCCGATCATTTCGCGGAATCGCTGCACCGATGGCGCCTGATCCTCGGTGCTGATGTCGGCGCGACGCTCGAGGAAGGTATCGAGGAGACGGGCGAGCGTCTCGTTCTCCGGACGGAACGCGGCGTAGGCCGGCGGCGGTCCAACGTGCCGTCGTACGATGCCGAATTCCACGAGCTCGTTGAGACAGTTCTCGACGTCCAGGCGCATGCGCCCGAACGTGGCCATGAGCGACTCGACCTCGAACGATTCCTCCGGCCGGGCGCTCAGAAACCGCAACAAGCCGGCGCGCAGCGGGGACTGTACCAGCGTACGAAAGCGTCCCTCGACGTCCGGGACGTCATGGCGGGGACCCGCCGCGCGGGTGGAGCCTGCAACACTCATTTCTTCACGAACCAGGGTCTTCTAAGGGGGTTCTTTTGGTTATCGGCGGATGGTCCGATCGCCTTCAGCGTGCAGGAAAGTAACCTGAGTTGAAGGTGCTAAGCTAGGCCCGCTGTGCCCCATCGTTCGCCCGGTGCCCCAGGAGAGTCCAAGTCCAACCACCTGAGCGGCAGGCCCATCCGCTACTACCGTCCTCGCGGAAGCGCCGACATCAGGTATCTCATCGATGAGGGATTTCAGGCATTCAATGCGGCCAGGCTTGGCGAAGCGTGCCGGATCTTCGTCGACAAGATGCTGCTTCCGGAGCACGACACGACGATCGGTCTCACAGTCGCTGGCGCCCTGACTCCGGCTGGCCTGGGCGGCTGCATTGTCGAGCTCATGGAGCGGGGACTCATCGACTTTGTGATCAGCACGGGCGCAAACCTCTATCACGACCTTCACTACGCGCTCAACTTCACCTTGCATCGCGGCTCGCCTTTCCTCGACGATGTCGAGCTGTATGAAGAGGGCGTCATCCGCATCTACGATGTGCTCTTTCCCGCAACCGTGTTGCTGGAGACCGACGCCTATATTCGCGACTTCCTGGTACGGTCGAAGATGCAGGGGCCGGTGTCGACCGCGGAATTGCACTACGCGCTCGGCCGAGACCTGATGGCCCGCCAGCCCGGATGCGAGTCGCACTCGGTGGTCGCGGCAGCGGCCGCCAACGGCGTGCCGATCTTCACGTCCTCGCCGGGTGATAGCTCCATCGGCATGAACATCGCCTATCACGAGTTGATGAACGAAAGCGATCTGATGATCGATCCCAACAAGGATGTGAACGAGGTGTGCGCGTTCATCCTCGCGGGTCGCAAGAACGGCTGCCTGATTCTCGGCGGTGGCTCACCAAAGAACTTCTATCTGCAGGGTCAGCCCACGCTCTGGGAGGTCTACGGAATTCCCAAGGGCGGCAACGACTACTTCATTCAGATCACCACCGATCAAGTCGTGTGGGGCGGACTCTCGGGCGCGACACCGGCCGAGGCCGTGAGCTGGGGCAAAGTCAATCCAGGTGTGCTGCCCGACACGGTGGTGGCGTACGCGGATTCCACGATTGCGTTCCCCTTGTTCTGCGAATACGTCGTCGGTGCTCCGAACGGAAGACGCCAACGCAAGGAGCTCGTGCACAAGCGAGACGAGCTCGTCGCTGCACTCAAGAAGGAAGCGAAGAAAGCCGGGCGGTGAATGGGCACGCTGGCTTCCGAGCTCGGCGGACACGCGCAGCAGATTTCAGGACAGCCGCGCGTGTACGTCGATGCGAACGTACCCGCAGGCCTCGTCGGTCGTATGCGGCAGTCGCTGCGGTGGGACGTGCTCTTCGTCCTCGAGCACGACGACCTGCGGCGCGCGCCCGACGGTGAGCACTACCGCCTCGCGCGCCAGCTGCGCCGGACGTTGATCACGCTCGATCGCGACTATCTCGATGATCGTCGTTTCCCGCCGTCCGAGAGCGGCGGCGTCCTGGTCCTCAGCGCGCCGACGGAGAACGGATTGCTGGCGCTCCTGAAACGTCTGGACAAGGAGCTTCTTCGCGCCTCGTCCCAGAACGGGGACGAGACCCCGTCCTGCGATCCCCTGCCGCTCGAAGGACGCAAACTTCATGTCCACGTCGATTGGGATGGTTCATGATCGCACTCACGGGCGGCGATCTCGTTCTTCCGGATCGGATGCTGACGGAAGGCACGCTGCTCCTCGACCGCGGACGTATTGAAGCCGTCGAGGCCGGCCGAGTCGATCCGGCTGGAGCCCGCATCATCGATGTGACCGGCTGCTATGTCGTGCCCGGGTTCATCGACGTTCATGTCCATGGCGTCGACGGATACGACACGCTCGATGGTGGCGATTCCGTGGGACACATCGCGGCCGCGCTGGTGCGCTACGGTGTCACCGCATTCTGTCCAACATCGGTCGCCTGCGGCCCTGATGATCTGGGCACCTTTCTCGGTCAGGTCCGTCAGGCGCGGGTTGAGCCTGACGCCCGTGCCGCGCGCGTGTTGCCCGCGCATCTCGAAAGCAACTTCATCAGCCCCGACTACCGAGGGGCGCAGCCTGCGTCATGTCTTCGTACTGCGGCGACAGGTACGTCCGACAGCGGCGCGTATTCCGGACGCGATGTCCTCGAAGCGATCGAGCGGGCGCGCCCCGACGTCGGCATTGTCACCCTGGCACCCGAGCTGCCGGGCGGCATCGACCTCGTACGGGCGCTCGTGTCCGCCGGGCATCGGGTCTCGCTCGGTCATTCCGGGGCCGACTTCGAAACGGCGGTTGCCGCGATTGAAGCCGGCGCGCGTCATGCCACCCACCTCTTCAATCGCATGACGCCGATCACACACCGTGCGCCCGGGCTGGCGGGCGCGGTGCTGGCCCGCGAAGACGTCGCGGCGGAATTGATCTGCGATGGCTTTCACGTCCATCCGGCAATCAGTCAGATGGCAATCGCCGCGAAAGGGCCGAGTCGCATGATGGCGATTACCGATGCCACGGCGGGCGCCGGTCTCCCCGTGGGATCATCCGCCCGCCTGGGTGGCCGGCCGATCCGCGTGCGTCATGAGGCGGCGTTTCTCGATGACGGCACGCTGGCGGGCAGCACACTGACGATGAACCGGGCGTTCGGCTCGATCGTCTCCCGATTTGGTGGGTCTCCAGTGGACGCGGCGGTGATGTGCTCGACCACACCTGCGCGCGAGATGGGTTTGGCCGGGTTCGGGGTGCTCGTCGAGGGAGCGACGGCCGATGTGGCCGTGCTCGACCGTGGGTTCGAGGTGATTCGCACGTTTATCGCGGGCCAGGAAGTCTGGGTGAACTCCGGCGCCCGTGCCGACGTCTAGAGGACGAAACGTCCAGTCTCGGAGGACGCATATGCGCAGACACATGAGAGGCGCGCTCGTCGTGCTTGCTGCCCTCGGAACCACCGCATGCACCATCGACGTTCGCGGCGACGGAACCGTCGTCCGTGAGGAGAAGCGGTTCACAGTAACGGGCGATCCCCAGCTCCAGCTGCAGACATTTGACGGTTCGATTCGGCTGAAATCGTGGGACCGCAAAGAGGTGCTCGTGGAGATCGAACGCCGGGGTCCCGACGAGGCGACCGCGAAAGCCTACGTCGTCAACACCTCGCAGGACGGCAACAAGATCATCGTCGATGTGCCGCGGCCATCGTCGCAGGGCGACGTGGTCCACCTTGGACCTTTTGGGTCTCACTCGGTCAGCTTGACCGTCACAGCCCCACGGCGTCTGATGCTCGAAGCGCGCTCGGGCGATGGATCGATCGAGGCAGATGATCTCGCGGGGACGATCGACATCAACACCGGCGACGGCAGCATTCGCATGCGACGGGTCGAGGGCGGCGTGAAGGCGCACACCGGAGACGGATCGATCGACATCGACAATGCGGCGGGCCGAGTGCAGGCCGAATCTGGCGACGGTTCGATCAGCGTCGTTGGCCGATTCGAGCTGCTCGATGTGCGCAGCGGTGACGGATCGGTGCGGGTGAGCGCCGACAACGGCAGCGTGGTGAAGAACGACTGCAGCATTACGACCGGCGATGGATCGATCACCGTGGATCTGCCGTCGAACATCGACGCGGAGCTCGATGCGCACTCGAACGACGGACGCGTACACGCAGACGGCTTCAGCGGGCTCACCACGAACGCGCGAGACGACGACAGCGGGTTCGTACGCGGGCGGCTCGGGAACGGCGGCCGCTCGTTGCGCGTGCGCAGCGGCGACGGATCGATCACAATCAATCGTCGTTGATGGGCGGCTGGCCATTTGGGGTCGGGAGTCATTTCCACGTTGCCCGAGGAAATGACTCCCGACCCCGTCAACGCGCGGGAGCGACGGCGTACCGCGTCGGATCCGCGACGCCAGCCTCGCGGAACGCGTCGCGCCGTTCGCGGCATTTGCTGCACGCGCCGCAATGCCGTCCCCCCTGCGGGTTCATGCACGAGAGCGTCAACTCGAGCGGCACGCCCAGCTTCACTCCGAGCTGCACGACCTCGCTCTTGTGCTTCGTGATAAACGGCGCGTCAACGCTGATCTCGTGGGCGAGGCCCAGCGAAAGCGCGCGGGCCATCGTCGTGAAGAACTCGTGGGTGGCGTCGGGAAACGGGTTGCCGGCGAGCGGGCCGATCACGATGCGTGGGATCTTCCGTTGCGCGCAGTACACGCCAGCCTTGCTGAGCAGGATGATGTTTCGTCCGGTCAGATACACGTCCTCATCAGGCGTGTCGAAGGCGGGCGGTATGCCGCGCAGCGCCCAATGCGTCGGCGGATAGAGATCCGTTACCGTGAACGTGAGCCGCGCAATCGGCGCGACGCCCGCGTACACCGGTGCGGCCAGCAATCGATCGACGGCAGCAAGCTCCTCGCGCTCCCATGCCAGCCCAGTGCTCACGTAGAGCGGATGCACCTCCGACCTCTGTACTTCCGACGCTGCGAGAACGGCGCTGTCAAGTCCTGATGAAAAGAGAACGGCAGTGGCTGGGCGGTTCGACAACTCGCTAAGATTATTGGCCATGTACTCCGTCACGAAGCGCATCGATTTCTGCTACGGCCATCGGCTGCTCGACTACGACGGCATCTGCAAGCACCCTCACGGTCACAATGCCGTCGCGGAAATCGAAATTCGCACGGACACCCTGGACCAGCGGAACATGGTGGCCGACTTCAGCGACATCAAGCGCGTCGTCAAGAGCTGGGTCGATCGCGAGCTCGATCACAAGATGATCCTGCGGCACGACGATCCGCTGGTGAAGCTGCTTCAAGGCCTCGGCGAGCCGATCTACATCGTGGACAGCAACCCCACCGTTGAGCGCATCGCGCGCCTGATCTTCGACGTTTCTCGCGAGCAGGGTCTTCCCGTGTCGCGGGTGACCGTCTGGGAGACGCCCTCGTCGTGGGCCACATACACCGCCTGATCGCTTTCGATCTCGATGGCACGCTGATCGATTCACGTCGTGATCTGGCTGACTCGGCCAACGCTCTGATCGTCGAGTACGGCGGCGCGCCGTTGAGCGAGGCCGCCATCGGCAGGATGGTGGGCGACGGCGCCGCCCTGCTCGTCCGGCGCGCGCTCGATGCGGCAGGGCTCGGGGATCAATCGGGCGCGCTCGCGCGTTTTCTGGAGATCTACGACACCGGTCTGCTGAATCACACGCGTCTGTATGACGGAGTAGCCGATGTCGTCCGCCGTGCGCGTCGCCACGCGCGCGTCACACTATTGACGAACAAGCCGACCAGGGCCAGCGAGCGCATTCTCGATGGCCTGGGTGTGCGCGATCTGTTCGACGAGGTCGTCGGCGGCGACAGTCCCTATCCCCGCAAGCCAGATCCTTCTGCGCTCGTCGCCATGATGCGCGCGGCCGACGCGACCCCCGAGCGGACGCTTTTCATTGGAGACTCCGCCATCGATCTCGAAACTGCGCGACGGGCAGGCGTCGGATGTTGTCTCGTCTCGTTCGGGTTCGGGAACCTGCCGCGCGAGCCACTCGGTGCGGGTGAATCGGTGGTCGAAGATGCCGCCGGTCTGGCCGCTGCGATCGATCGCTTCACCGCAGACGGTACCGGTACGAGGGTCCGAGACGGCACCGGTACGTAGGGTCCGCCTTCAGGCGGACCGTTAAAGTGACCTGAGGAACGCCACGAGCGCGGCGCGTTCGCTCTCGTTGATTTGCTCGAACCCCCGTCGCGCGAGATCCGCTTCGCCGCCATGACGTCGGACGGCGTCTTCGATGGTGGCCGCCGCCCCGTCATGGAGCAGTGGCCGCCGGAATCGCAGTCCCCACAACGCGGGCGTGCGGATCTCGTCCGGTGCGCCAGATGCCTGCTCGATGCCGTCGCCGGTGCCGATGTCGTGGAGAAGCAAATCAGAGAAGAGCGGCACCTGCTGTCGATGAAACAGCGGGTTCGAGCTCGGGCCCGTCGTCAGTGACGGTGTGTGACAGGCGGCGCACCCGATCGACCCGAAGACCTGCTCGCCGATCCGCGTGGTGTCGTCGACCGCACCGCGACCGAGCGGCGCGAGGAACTTCATGAAGCTCGCGAAGTTGTCGATTCCGCGCCGTCCAGTGCGCGGATCGCGCACGTCCTCGGGCTCGGGAATCGGATCGCACAGCCGCATGCGGTCCTTCGAGATGCCGTACGCGACCTCTTCGCGGAAGAGATCGTTCGTGATCCCCATCTCATTGCGATACGCGTCGGCACTGAAGGACAGAAGGGTGGCATGCTGCGCCTTCCAACCGAATCGGCCCACGCGCCGCTCTCCGGTGGCGCGGTCGACGATGATCGCGGCGCGCCCGCTGATTCCGTCACGGTTGCGGTCGACGGGATCTTCGAGGGCGAGCAGCGTCTCGTCGGGAATGGCTTCGACCAGACCGGCGCCGAACAGCGGAATCGGCATGCGCCTCGCGATGATCGTCGCGTCGGGCGGAATCACCGGTTGACAGGCGTGGCTGGGCACCGAGAAAAGATGGAAAAGCGTCTCGCCGCTCTCATCGAGCGAGATGAACTCGCCCCTGGGGCCGCGCCGCCCGGCACGAATCTCCGAAATCGCGCTGGCGCCACCAACACCCGGCACGCTGTGGCAGACGGCGCAACTGGTTCCGTTGAATGCGGGGCCGAGCCCTTCGGCCGCGTTCTCGACTTCCAGGAAATCCTCGAGCCCGAGCCGGAATTCTTCGAACTCGATCGGCGTCACACCCGGCAACGGATCGCCCGGCGCCGAGGTGCGCGTCTGCGCCACGAGCAAGGTCCCCGCGAGCACAACCAGTCCGCCGCCGAGCAACACCAGAGAAGATTTCACAACCTCACTCCGCGATGATGACGCCGCGCATGAATTCGTGACCTGCGCCGCACAACTGCGAGCACTCGAAGGTGTAGCGGCCGGCAGCCGGCTCGAACGTCACTGTCTTGACGCCGCGGCCGCGCTTGGCCAGCTCGAGATCGATGTCGGTTCCGATGATGCGGAAGCCGTGAGCCGTGTCTTCGCTGCGTAGACGAATCTCGAGACGGGTGCCCGCCTTCACGCGAATCTCCGACGGTGTGAAGCTGAATCGCTCCGCAGTGATTTCGACGACCTGTGCACGCTGTTCGCCTTGCGCAGCGATGTCGCGCGACGTGCGCGCGGTCACGACCACGATGCCCGCGATGACGCATCCGACAATGGCAAGCATGACTCGCATCAGAACCACCATCCCAACCCGACGTTGAACGAATTCGGCACGTTGACGACCGAGCTCCGGCTGCGCACGATCGAGTAGTCGACTTTGATCGCGACATCGGGGTCGGGCCAGTAGTTGGCGCCGACCACCCATGCGTCGCGATCGAATTGCTGGAGCGGAACGAAGCCTGACGGCATGCGGAACTGCGTGTCGAAGTTCTCGTAGCGGACGAATGCGCCGATCTCGCCGAACGGGGCATTTTGAATCACGCGATGCCCGCCTTCGAGCGAGAAGCCGCGAAGCGAGGAGGCGACGTTCGGGTTGACGCCGCTCGTCAGCGCCAGCGTGTCGTTCAGCAGGCCCGCGTTGTCGATCCAGATCTGCGCGAACTGCCCGCGCAGTTCGAGGCCGCGGCGCGAGAAGCGCGCATCAGCCTCGGCCAGCGAGACCGGAACATCGAATCGCGGACGGAACTGAAACCCCGACTCTCCTGACCAGCCGCTTGCGCCGAGCGTCAGGCCGCGAATGCCGACATACTCGAGACGGCCGGTGACCGCCGCGCTCGCGACGTTGGCCTCGGCTCCTTTCTGACGGCCCTCGCGAATGCCTTCTTCGGCGGTGAATTGCGACGCATCGAGCGGGGCGGCCACAAACGCGCGATAGCGCCAGCCGCGACCGACTTCGCCGTGGATGCCGGCGCCGACCTCGAACCACGTCGTGGGGATGATGACCGTGTCGATGAACGGACGTTCGACGCCGTAGTAGACCGGCGGCTCGTGCCGTTCGTTGATGATGCCGATCGGCATCAGCATCATCCCCGCCCGCACGTTGAAGCCGCGCGTCATGAGGAAGTCGACGTAGGCCTGCTCCAGCTCGAGCTCGCCCTTTTCCTCGAGTCCTTCGACGACGGCGTGCTCGAGCTCGAGCTCGCCGACGAAGCGGATGCGATCGGAAAAGCTGTGAGTGAACAGGAGGACGAAGCGATGGAAGTCGAGTGTGGCGTCGCTGAATTCGGGGTTGTTGTAATGAAAGTCCATGTACCCCGAGAGGTTGGTCCGCGGCGTCTGCCGTGCCCGAGGCTCCGCTGTCTGCGCCCAGGCCGGCAGCGCGAGCAGAAGCAGCAGGATGCCGTGTGCCACCTGCACCAGGAGTTTCGACGCGGCACGCGTGCCGATCGTGATGCGCTGATCGTTCTTGCCGCGCACGCGCACGCTGTCGGCCGCCGCGTCGCGCGCTTCGACTTCGATCGCCTCCCCCGGTTTCAGATTGTGCAGCTCGATGAAGCGCAGGAAGTCGCGGTCCTGATCGATGACCCGCGTCACCGTGACCGTCTGTTCGAGCGGGCAGGTAAGCAGCGTCTCGCTCTCCTGGGGCTTCACGAGCCCTTCGGCGTTGGGAATCGGATCGCCGTGCGGATCGGTTTCCGGCCGGCCGAGCATCTCGTCGATGCGATCGATCAACCGATCCGACACGGCATGTTCGAGCTGTTCGGCTTCGTCGTGCACTTCATCCCACGCGTAACCCATGACGCGCACGAGGAAGAGCTCGATGAGGCGATGCCGGCGCAGGACGAGCGCCGCAAGCTTCTGACCGGCGGCCGTCAACGCCACGCCCGCGTAAGGCTCGTACTCGACGAGCCCGGATTCGGCGAGCGTCTTGACCATTGTCGTCGCCGAGCCCGGGGCGACGCCGACTGCCGCGGCGAGCTGGCCCATCGGCACGAGTCGCTGGCCCGCGTCGAGCCTGGCGGCGTTGGCGTAAATCGCCTTCAGATAGTTTTCGACGGTACTGGATGCCAGCATCTGTAAGTTTGATTTACCGAATTCAGATTATGGTATCTTAAGTACATAATTTTTGATGAATCAAAATTACTTGATCGGCCAATGACTTCGGAACCAGACCTCAGCGTAGGTCAGGCGCCCCGCCAGGGGTGGCGAAGTGAACCGTCCGCACCGAGCCTGCGAGAGGTTTACGCCTCGATTGCTGTACCAGAACATGCGGGTTTCTGGCGAAAGCTGTTCGCCTTTGCCGGGCCGGGCTATCTCGTCGCCGTCGGGTACATGGATCCCGGCAACTGGGCGACCGATCTCGCCGGTGGTGCGCGCTACGGCTACACGCTGCTCAGCGTCATCCTGATCTCGAACCTGATGGCCATCCTGCTACAGGCGCTGGCGGTCAGGCTGGGAATCGGCAGCGGCCGCGATCTCGCGCAGGCGTGCCGCGACAGCTACTCGCGCCCGACGACGATCGCCTTGTGGGTGCTGTGCGAGATTGCGATTGCGGCGTGCGATCTCGCTGAGGTGATCGGGGCGGCGATTGCGCTGAACCTGCTCTTCGGTCTGCCGCTCGTGTGGGGCGTCACGCTGACCGCGCTCGACGTTCTCATCGTGCTGTTCCTTCAGCACCGGGGCTTCCGCTACGTCGAAGCGCTCGTGGTGGCGCTGATCGTCGCGATTGCGGGCTCTTTCGCGATCCAGATCTGGTGGGCGAAGCCGGACATGGGCGAGATCGCCGCTGGCTTCATCCCGCGCAGCGTGATCCTCACCGATCCCGCGATGTTGTACATCGCCATCAGCATCCTCGGTGCGACTGTGATGCCGCACAACCTGTATCTGCATTCGTCGATCGTGCAGACGCGGCGGTACGTCGACACGCTCAAGAGCAAGGCCGAAGCGATTCGCTTTGCGACCATCGATTCGTCTGTGGCGCTGATGTCGGCGCTCTTCATCAACGCGGCGATTCTCATCGTGGCTGCGGCCGTCTTTCACGGCACACAGTACGAGTTCGTCGCCGACATTGGCGACGCCTACAAGCTCCTTTCGCCGCTGCTCGGCACCACGGCAGCCGGGGTACTGTTCGCGGTGGCACTGCTCTGTTCAGGTCAGAACGCCACCCTGACCGGCACCCTGGCCGGGCAGATCGTGATGGAAGGCTTCGTCAACATCCGGCTGCGCCCCTGGCTGCGACGGCTCATCACCCGCCTCATCGCAATCGTTCCGGCGATCATCGTCGTGATCCTCTACGGTGAGCGCGGAACCGGCGCGCTGCTCGTATTGAGTCAGGTCGTCCTCAGCCTTCAGCTGTCGTTTGCGGTGTTTCCACTGGTGCGCTTCACCAGCGATCGCCACAAGATGGGTGAGCTCGTGGCTCCCCGATGGATGCAAGTGCTTGCGTGGGCGGTCGCGGTTATCATTGCCGTCTTGAACGCCTATCTTCTGTATCGAGTCTTTACCGGGTAATCATGTACCGGTCGATTCTGGTCGCCGTCGAAAACTCGGCGGCCGACCAAACCATCCTCACGCACGTGCGCGAGCTGGCACGATTGACGGGCGCGCGGCTGTTGCTGGTCCATGTGGCCGACGGCTGGGCGGCGCGCAACTTCGATCAGCTGAAACTGCGCGAGTCCGAGGAGATGAAGGCCGATCGCGCCTACCTCGATCGGCTCGCGTTGCAACTGTCGTCTGAATCGCTGGACGTCTCCACCGAACTGGCCATGGGCGATCCGGCGAACGAGCTGATTCGTCTCGCCGAAGAGCGCAAGGTCGACCTCATTGCGATGTCGACCCACGGCCACCGGTTCTTCAACGATCTCCTGCGTGGCACGACCGTGAACAAGGTCCGTCACGTCGTGAAGATCCCGATTCTGCTCCTGCGCGCGCAATGATCTCCTTCAGGGTCATCCTGAGCGAGGTCGAAGGATGACGCTGCGTACGGCGATCTCGACGCCGGACGGTAAGCGCCGCTACGTGCGGCGGCTGTTCGCGACGATTGCCGATCGCTACGACTTCATCACCGGTTTTCTCTCGTACGGCCAGGACCGGCGCTGGAAGCAGCGGCTCATCGGTCTGGCCGATCTCCGCGAGAGCGATCGCGTTCTCGATCTCGCATGCGGCACCGGCGACATTCTGTTCGCGTCGACGCCGCCGGCACGGGTCGCAGTCGGCGTCGATGTGACGTTCCGGATGCTGCAGCTCGCGCAGGAGCGCCGCGGCGCTGCGCGTGCGGCACTCGTCACCGGCGACATGGTGGCGCTCCCGCTCGCGAACGGACGCTTCACAGTCGTGACAGTGGGGTACGGTTTGCGCAACGTCCCCGACCTCGACCAGGCGCTGCGCGAAATCCACCGGGTGCTCGCGCCGGGAGGACGTTTCCTCTCGCTCGACTTCAATCGTCCCTCGAATGCGCTGGTCCGCGCGGCGTATCTGACCTACCTCACGATCGTGGGATCGCTGCTCGGGCTCGCGCTGCATGGCGATCCCGACACCTACCGATACATCCCCGAGTCGATCCGCAAATATCCCGGCGCGCGAGGCGTCGCAGAACGGATGGAACGTCTGGGGTTCGATCAGGTGCGTGCGCTCCCCGTACTCGGCGGGTTCATGACGATTCACGCCGCTGTCAAACGCTGATTGCCGCGGGAGAACAACGGAATTTCTCTGAGTTCGAGCTCTCAGCCGTCCAATCCGTTTGGGTGTCTCCAATTCCTGCCCGCCGCGAAGCGTCCTGCCGGTCGCGGCTCGGCAACGCGTACGCAGAAGTCTCGCCGGAGATCGTGGGGCTCGAAACGTGCTTGCACCTAGAGTCGGCCTCGAGGCATTCGAGATACGCCGGTCGTCGAACTAATCGATCTCGCTCGTCGTCCAAAAGGCGGTTCCCCGAGGCTCCCCGTCCAACGCTGATACGCGTGCTCCGTCGGCGCTCTATCACGATCTGATTCTGGAGGGCTCGATGATCACCCAACACC
>DATFRP010000172.1:0-34657 GCA_035263125.1 Vicinamibacterales bacterium | reverse complement strand
CTGGGATGGGGCGTCCTCGACTACGCACCCGGTCGCATGATTGTCATGGGTGCGGCGGCCCGGCCGTGGCAGAAGAACCTGACCTTTCGCGCGATCGAGCCGTCACGTTTCGTCGAGTTTGGAGAGCCCAACCTCGTAAAGGTCGTCTGGACGATCGAGGCTGACGCAATCGAGCCGCGAGTGACGCGACTCCGAACCGAAACCCGCGCGCAGGCGACCGACGCCGGTGCGCGTCGCAGGTTCGCGCTCTATTGGATCGCGTTCAGCGTGGGCATTCACTTCATTCGATGGAACATGCTTCGCGCGGTTCGGCGAGAAGCGGAGCGGACGGAGACACGAATTAACATGGAGAAACGGAGCAACGGAGGACGAACGGAGGGTACGGGTCGCTCGCCACAGATGTCGTCTTAATCCGTTCGTTCTCCGTTGCTCCGTTCCTCCTGTTAATCCGTGTCTCCGTCTTTCCTCCGTTTCTAAGGAAGCAAGAGTACGAGGAGTGTCACTGCCACTGCGAAGAGCGCTGACTGCATGTGCACTTTTCGTGACTGCGCGCGCACGTGCTGCAGCTCGATCGCGTCGACGATCCGCTCATCCCCCGAGTCCATGTTGCGCAGACCGCGCGACGCGAGTGCGACTCAAGTCTTCTCCTTGACCTGGAATATCCCGATCGCGCCCAGCCAGGCCGGGAAGAGAATGAACAGACGCCATGCTCGCGGCGCGCCGAGCACCAGCAGCATCGTGGCCACGACCGCAGCGACCGCGAACATCGCGACCCCGACGATGAGGCGTCGATGACGCTCGCGCGGCCCGATGTTGGGGATGCAGATATCTTCAGGCATCGTCTCGGGTCCGGCTGAAGCCGGGTCCGGCTAAAGCCGGACGCTACGTACTACTACTACTACTCGGCTCGTAACCTCACGCGAGCTCCATCGGTCAGCGTGTCCGGTGGGTGAAGCACGATCGTCTCGCCGTCCGAGAGGCCACCGGTCACCTGCGCTTCGGTGGCGTTACGCTGGCCCAGCTTCACTGTCTGCAGCTTCACGCGATCCGAGTTGACGGCAAATGCCGCCCACGCCTCGCCGCGTCTGAACAACGCGCCCACGGGCACCTTGACCACGTTGTCGTCCTTCCAGATCACGATGCGGACTTCGACCCGGAACGCGTCACCGAGGCGGCGGCCGGCACTCGCGGGATCGTCGAAATCGATAATCACGTTGACGCGCTGTTCTTCGACGCCGAGCGCGGACACCTTCATGAAGCCGGCCGGCTCTACCCGACGCACTTTGCCTTTGAGCGGCTGGTTCCCGCCCCATTGGTCGATCTGTACTTCGGCGCCGGGAGGAATGCGCACGGCGTCGGTCGAGAGCAGGTCGGCGACGATCTCGATGTTCGCGGGATCGCCGATCTCGATCAGCGGGTCGCCGACGGGCACCACGGTTTCGCTCTCATGAAACCGTTTCAGGATCACACCGCTCACCGGCGCCACGATCTCGATGGCGCGGCCGGCCGCCGGCGGCGCCTTCAGACGGGCCTGCGCCACCTGCAGCTCGTACTGCGTCCGCGTGACAGTGAACTCCGCGGCGCGCGCCGCTTCCTGTGCCGTCCGCATCGCCGTCTCGGCTGCATCGAGCGCATCGCTTGCAATCGCGCCCGCCTTCTTGAGCTCCTGCTGCCGCTGCAGGGTCGTGCGTGCCCGTTCGAGTTCGGCGTTGGCACGCGCACGCTCGGCCTGCGATTGACCGACCGCCGCGCGTGCCGCGTCGACAGACGCATTCAGCTCGCCGCGTGTGCGGGGATCGAGCAGCGGCGACTCTGCCGTCGTCAGACGCGCGAGCAAAGTCTTGCCGCCGGTGACGGGATCACCCGGTTCCAACACGATGCGCTCGAGGCGACCGGCGACCGGCGCGGACACAGTGAACTTGTCGCGGATGCGCGTGACGCCGTCTTCGTCGATCGTGACCTGCATCGGACCATGCGTGACCCGGGTTGCACCCACTTCGACCGACGAGGGCCACATGGCGGCGGCGATAATGCCCACCACGACGATCACGCCTGCGATCAGGCGCTTGTTCTTGAGGAAGCGCATCACGCTGCTACTCGCGAATCTTCAGCACGGCGACCAGGTCGAGCTGATCGAGCTTGCGCCGTACGATGAGGCCCGAAACGAACGCCGCGACGATGATCCCGAGAAAGGCCATCGCGACCGCCTGCCGGGTCACAACCAGGGGAAACCGGTAGACCTCGCTGTCGATGCTGTGCACCATCGCCGCCGCCAGACCCCAGCCGAACAGGCCGCCAACGGGGAGCGAGACCAGCGTCAGCAACGCGAGCTCACCCATAAGGATGAGCGAGATCTCCGCTCGCGTAAAGCCTAGGACGCGCAAGCTGGCGAGCTCGCGGCTTCGTTCCGACAGCGAGACGCGCGCCGCGTTGTAGACGACACCGAAGGCGATGATGCCGGCAAACAACAGGTTGATGAAGATCGACAGGCTCATGTTCGCGGCCATCACGTCGCGGAAGCTTTGCAGCACCGCCCGCTTGAAGGCGGCGCCGGCCACTGCCGGCGTCTGTTTCAGTGTCGATGCGAGCTCCGCCTCGTAGGCGGAGTCGACGAGCAGCAGCGCGCCGTTGGCCACGTTGCCCTCGCGCATCATCCCGTGCAGCGCGGTGATGTCCATATAGGCGGAGAGGCCCATGATGTCGTCGACGATCCCGGTCACCTCGGCCTCGCGTACCGGGCGGTGCCCCTCGAGCACGTCGAGCGTGACGATGTCCCCGGGCTTGATTTCGAGCACATTGGCCAGGGTCAACGAGAGCACGACGCCGGCCGGAGGCATGCGAATCGCACGTCCCGCTCGATCGACGACGCGCCTGAAACGCTGCGTGGGTGAGACGCCGCTGATTGCGACAAAGCGATCGCGATGCCCCGAGCGGATGCGCGCCGCGACCGAACGCTGCGGTTCGACAGCCATCACGCCGGGCAATCGCGCAAGCGCGTGCTGGGCCGAGCTGCTGTGCGCCTCGACGTAGTTGATCGTCACATCCTGCCGCTCGGCTTCCCAGAACTGCGTCTGGATGAGACGATCGATCGCGCCGTTGAAGACGAAGCCGATCATGAGAATCGCGACGGCGAAGGCGATCCCGAAGACCGAAGCGGCGGCGCGCAGCGGATGCCGCGCGACATTGCGAATCACCATGCGTCCCGCCGTCCCGAGATTGCGCGCCAGCAGTGGCGTCTCGAACAGCGAGCGGCGATAACGCGCCGGGGCTTCCGGCCGCATCGCTTCCGCGGGAGGCACCGCCACCGCGCGTCGCACCGCCGAGAAGGCGCCCGCGCCCGACGCGATCAGCGTCAGCGTCGTCGAGCCGAGCACGACGCTCAAGGGGACGCCGAACAACAGCACTGGAAAGCGGAAGAACCTGTTGTACATGTCGATGATCGCATTGCCGATCGCCGCGCCTCCCGCGATGCCAATCACCACCCCGCCGAGTCCGATGACGAACGCCCATTTCAGGTAGTGCCATGCGATCGATCGGTTGGTGTAGCCGAGCGCCTTCAGCGCGGCGATCTGCGGGCGTTGCAGAGCCAGCGCACGCGTCAGCGCGACGTTGAGGATGAAGGCGGCGACGGTCAGGAAGATCGCCGGCAGCAGCACGCCGAACGTGCGCATCTGATTCAGCTCGTTCTGCACCGTCCAGTTCGAGAGCTGCAGTGCGCGCGGGATGGCGCCGAGACCGCCGTAGGGCTCGAGGATCTGATCGACGCGGTCGATCACCGCATCGGGCGCGACGCCGGGGGAAAGTGCGAGCACGACGTCGTTGAAACCGCCATCCATGTTGAACGCCGCGGCGAGCGCCTCCTGGTCCATCCACAGGATGCCGTAGCGCTGGTCGTCGGGGACCATCTCGCCCGGGCGGATCGTGTAGACGAACTCGGGCGACAAGGCGACGCCGACGATCGTCAGTCTCCGCAGTCGTCCGTTGATGACCGCGGGAATCTGATCGCCAGGATTCAGATTGTTCGCGAGCACGAACCCCTCGCTCGCGATCACCTCGTCGGGCCGCCCCTGTTCGATCCAGCGTCCGCGGCGCAGGAAGAGATCGTTGATGAGCGGCCGCCGGTTCACCGGGATCGAGACGAGCCGCGCGCTCGCAGGCTCGTTGAAGGTCTTCAGATCCAGTGTGACGGTGGAGACGACGCGTGTTTCGACCACCGACACGTCCGGAATCGCCGCGAGGTCGCTCGCCACGCGGTTGGGAGCACGCTTGAGCGACGCAAAGACGTCGGCGAACCGCTGTTGCTGGTAGTACGCCTGCTCGGTCCGCTGCAGCGACGTGAAGGTCGCCATGTACATCACATACACGGCGACACCGGCCGCGACCACCATCGCGATCGCGAACGCCTGCCCCTTCATCCCGAGCAGGTCGCGGAACAGCTTGCGGTTGAGCGGATGGAGCTTCATGTCACCAGTTGAGGTCTCGCGGTGCGACCTTCTCTGTTCGATCTTCCACCGAGACGACCCGGCCGTCAGCCAGGCGAATCACCCGATCCGCCATCGACGCAATCGCCGCGTTGTGGGTGATCACCACGGTCGTGGTTCCCATCTCGGCGTTGACGCGCTCGAGCGCTTCGAGGACGACGACTCCGGTCGAGATATCGAGCGCGCCAGTCGGCTCGTCGCACAAAAGCACGGCGGGCCTCTTGGCAATCGCGCGGGCGATCGCCACACGCTGCTGCTCGCCGCCGGAAAGCTGTGCGGGGAAGTGATCCTGACGATCGCCCAGATTCACGAGTTGCAGGGCGTCCGACGGGTCCATCGGCGACTCGGAGATTTCCGTCACCAGCGCGACGTTCTCGACCGCGGTCAGGCTCGGGATCAGATTGTAGAACTGAAAGACGAAGCCGACGTACTGACGACGATACGCGGTGAGCGCCGATTCGTCCGCGTGTGTCAGCGACGTGTCGCGATAGAGCACCTCGCCGCTCGTCGGCACGTCCAGGCCGCCGATGATGTTCAGGAGTGTCGATTTGCCCGACCCCGATGGACCGAGCAGCACGACGAACTGTCCCTCGTCCAGCCGCAGATTCACCTGCCTGAGCGCATGCACCTCCACCTCGCCCATGTGATAGACCTTCGCGAGATTCCGGATGTCGAAGAGCGAGGCGGGCATCCTGATCAAGATAGCATCTGAGCTGTGGCGACATCGGCAGTGATCCACGTGCGCGGCATTCGCAAGGCCTACGGGGCGACAGTTGCCGTTGACGACGTGTCCTTCGACGTCTGCGAAGGGGAGATCTTCGGGTTGATCGGCCCGAACGGCGCCGGCAAGACGACGACGATGGAGTGCGTCGAAGGGCTGCGGACGCCCGATCGCGGAACGATCACCGTGCTCGCGCTCGACCCCGTAGGCGACGCCCGCGCGCTGCAGAACCGCATCGGCGTGCAGTTGCAGCAGGCGCAACTTCAGAAGCGCATCAAGGTGTGGGAGGCCGTGGATCTCTGGGCCTCGCTCTATCCCCGCGCTGTGAACGGGGACGCGCTGCTCGAGCGCCTCGGCCTCGCCGACAAGCGGGATGCCTGGTTCATGACGCTCTCGGGCGGACAGAAGCAGCGCCTCTTCATCGCGCTCGCGCTCATCCACGATCCGGAGGTCGTGCTGCTGGACGAATTGACTACCGGCCTCGATCCGCAAGCCCGACGCGCGATCTGGGACATGGTGCGCGGCATCCGCGAGCGTGGGAAAACGGTCCTGCTCACCACGCATTTGATGGAGGAAGCCGAGCGTCTCTGCGACCGCGTCGCGATCATCGAGCGCGGGCGCGTGATCGACATCGGCACGCCCGAGGGACTGGTGCGCCGGCACTGTCCCGACACGACCGTCGTGTTGGCCACGGGCGATCCCGATGCGCGGGCTCGATTTGCCGCGGTCGCCGGCCTCGAGTCAGTGGAGGAGCACGGAAGCAGGTTTACGCTGCGAGGCAGAAGCGAGGATTTCGTGACCGATGTCATTCATTGCATCTCGGAGCATCGGATCCGGGTCACGGAGTTCCGAAGCGAGAAGTCGAACCTCGAGGATGTGTTTCTGAAGTTGACGGGGCATTCGATCCGTGACTGAGCCACGAAGATCACGAAGGATTGGCCACGGAGATCACGGAGATCACGGAGGGATTGGCCACGGAGATCACGGGGGAATTGGCCACGGAGAACACGGAGATCACGGAGGAATTGGCCACAAAGATCACAAAGATCACAAAGATCACAAAGAGAGAAATCTCCGTGCCGAAATCTCCGTGATCTTTGTGATCTCCGTGGCCAACATCTCTGTGTTCTTCGTGATCTTTGTGGCCTTCAATCCTCCGTTCCTCTTCGTGGCGCGAGAACGTGAATGACGATCGCGATTCGATCGTTGGTTAAGCTCACGTGGCTCGAGATCAAGATCTTTGCGCGCGAGCCGCTCGGGCTCGTTGGCAGTCTCCTCATCCCGCTCATCATTTTTTTCGGCCTGGCTCGATTTGTGGGCCCGAATGTGACCGGACCACCGCGATCGGGGTGGCCCGGTGGCGGGTTCCTGCCGGTGCTGACGACAGTGCTCATGGCGCTGAGCGCGGTCAGTTCGCTGATCACGATCGTGTCGATCTACCGCGAGGGCGGCATCCTCAAGCGGCTGCGAGCGACGCCGCTTCGGCCGCCGATCATTCTCAGCACGCACGTGATCGTGAAGCTGCTGTTCACCGCGCTCACGATGTTCCTGATGTTCCTGGCCGGGCGCCGGTATTTTCCGCCCGGCGTGCCGGTGCCGTACGTGTCGTTCGGCGTGGCGGCGCTCGTTGCGACCTGGGCCATCCTGTCGCTGGGATTCGTCATCGCGAGCCTGGTGCCGACCGCTCGCTTTGCGCAGCCGATCGCGACCTTCATCCTGTATCCGATGGTCGTGTTGTCGGGACTCTTCTTTCCGATCGCAGTGCTGCCTCCGTTGATGCAGTGGCTGGCGAAACTGCTGCCGCTCACCTATGCCGTGTCGCTGCTGTCGGGCATCTGGAAAGGGGAGGCCTGGTCGGCTCACATGCTCGACGTCGCCGCGCTCGTCATCACGTTTCTCGTCTGCACCGCTATTTCGTCGAAGGTCTTTCGCTGGGAGTGAACGCGCGGGCTTCAGCCCCGCGGCGATACGAGCCGACGGGAATGTGATTCGGCTGGCAGATTTGGTGGGTCTCCTCGGGTGAATCCGCCTTTCGCTGCGCGCTGATTCACATCCGTTCGAAGCACGGACCTTGCACAGGCGTGCGTCGCGCCCATGGCCCTGTACCTAGACGTCTCCTTGCGACGAACGGCGCGTCCGGTGACCGCGTCGCCCCGCACGTACATTCGCAGCGAAGAGTTCGACACGACGCTGTTGGTCGCGCCGTTGTTGGCTGGACTCGCGGCGGCGGCGATCGTCTCGGCGAATCCGCAGTTGTATCTATTGCTGCTCGTCGCCGACCTGTGGCTCCTCGGCTATCACCACGTGATCGCCACATACACTCGGCTGCCCTTCGACGGTCAGAGCCGGCGTCGCAATCGCTTCCTTGCCCTGGACCTGCTGCTCATCACCACTGCTGTCACCCTCGTCGTGGCGATCACCGCCGGTGCGTGGGTGATTGCGTCGACATTTCTCTACCTGCAGTGGTTCCACTACATGCGCCAGGGCTATGGCATCGCGCGCATGTACTTCCGCACCACGCCGCAGGGCCAGGTGCCAGATGCCCGCGATTGGGCCTCGGACCTCGTGATCTACCTGGTTCCCATCTTTGCCGCATGCCTGGGCATCACGACAGCGGTGTACTTCGCGCTCAACCAGTTCACGGTCCTGGTGCTGGGTGGCGGACTCGCGGTGTCGGTCGGCATCTACATGGGCATCAACTTTCACCACTACGTCGTGGACGCATTGATTTGGAGACGGCGTCGTACTATGACCGCGGCCTGACGGTGACCGCAGCAGTTCAGGGTTCAACGTTCACAGTTCCCGTTCCGGGTTCCCGTTTCCGGTCCGAAGTTCGGAGTTCACCGGGTTACGCGATCGATCGCCTGGGAGCGCGCGACGCGTGACCCGGGAACTCTGAACTGCGAACCGGAACGGGAGCGCGGACTGGAACCCTGAACTTTGAACTACACGATCCAATCCAGACTTCGCTCGACGGCCTTTTTCCAGCCCTGATGCGTAGTCGCGCGCTGATCCTCACTCCACTGTGGCTCCCACTCGCGATCGACTTTCCACTGTGAGCGGAGCGACTCGACGTCCTTCCAGAAGCCGACGGCGAGACCCGCGGCATAGGCCGCGCCGAGCGCCGTCGTCTCGGCGATGACGGGGCGGACGACGCGCACGCCGAGGATGTCGGCCTGCATCTGCATGAGGAGGTTGTTGACGGTTGCGCCTCCGTCGACCTTCAGCATCGATAACCGGACGCCGGAATCCTTCACCATCGCGTCGAGCACATCGCGTGTCTGGAAGCAGATCGCCTCGAGCGTCGCTCGTGCGAGATGAGCTTTCGTGTGGAAGCGCGACAGGCCGACGATGGCGCCGCGCGCGTCGCTGCGCCAGTAGGGGGCAAAGAGACCCGAGAACGCCGGCACGAAGTACGTGCCGCCGCTGTCGGGAACGCTCGCGGCCAGCGCTTCGATGTCGTGTGCCGATTCGATGATCTGAAGCTGATCGCGCAGCCACTGCACCGCCGATCCGGTGACGGCGACCGATCCTTCGAGCGCGTACATCGCGTCGAAGCCGTCGACCCGGTACGCCATGGTGGTCAGCAGTCCGGCCGTCGACGGGACGATCTGTCGTCCGGTGTTGAGCAGCATGAAGTTGCCGGTGCCGTACGTGTTCTTGGCATCGCCGGGCGCGAAGCAGACCTGGCCGACGAGCGCGGCATGCTGATCGCCGAGATTG
The DNA here is from genome assembly GCA_035263125.1 of Vicinamibacterales bacterium. GTDB lineage: Bacteria > Acidobacteriota > Vicinamibacteria > Vicinamibacterales > UBA2999 > Gp6-AA40. The sequence goes on along the minus strand of DATFRP010000172.1, from coordinate 25,732 downwards.
CCTGCGATCGGCACCTCGGCGCCGACCGGACCGTTGGCGTGCGTCGCGCCGAACACGGTGCGGGCCGATGATGCATGAATGCGAGGCAGCATCGCACGCGGGATGTCGAAGAGCGCCAGCAGCGTCTCATCCCAATCGAGCGTGCGCAGGTTCATCAACTGCGTGCGGCTCGCATTGGTCACGTCGGTGACGTGAAGACCGCCGTTCGTACCGCCGGTGAGATTCCAGATCAGCCACGTGTCGATCGTACCGAAGCATGCATGGCCGCGTTCGGCGGCCGCGCGGACGCCGTCGACATGCTCGAGGATCCAGCGCAGCTTCGATGCGGAGAAGTAGGTCGCAGGGGGGAGTCCGGACCGTTGACACAGGTCGTCCCGTTTCGCGTCGAGTGCCTGTATATCGCGAGCGGTGCGCGTGTCCTGCCAGACGATGGCGTTGTACCAGGGGCGGCCGGTTCGCGGATCCCAGACGACCGTCGTCTCACGCTGGTTGGTGATGCCGATCGCGGCGAGATCTCCACCGGTCAGGCCTGCCGTGCGCAGTGCGCCCGCGATCACTTCGTCGACGCGCGCCGCAATCTCGATCGGGTCGTGCTCGACCCATCCCGGCTTCGGCAGGATCTGCTCGTGTTCCAGTTGACGACGAGAGACTTCGCGGCCTTGTGCGTCGAAGACCATGAAGCGGGTGCTGGTGGTGCCCTGATCGAGTGCGCCAATGAACATGGCGGGAATACTACACGCTCAGTTGAGCGGGAGGTGGCGGAGGGCGCGGAGGCGACGATCAACGCAGAGATCGCTGAGAAGCAGGGATCGCGGAGGCGATTCATCCCGCGCGACGCGCGGGCCACCGGTCGCCGCAGCCCTCTGCGATCTCTGCGTTGATCGTCGTCCCGGCGCTCCCTGCCCCCTCTGCCGCCGACGATAATAGGCGAGTGGGTAACCTCCTCTCGTCTATTACCCGTGAGCACGAGACGGTTGTGATTGCGCCGGGCGCGGTGTGGCTCAAAGCCTGGCTGCCGATCGGTGAGCAGCTCAGGCTTGTGCAACAGTGCCGCGAGCTGCTCGATGGACCGGCGGGCGGGTACGTGCCGACGGTGCGCGGCGGCGGGAAGATGCGGGTGAAGATGATGTGCCTCGGGCGCCACTGGAATCCACGCACCTACACCTACGTCGCAACGCGTGAGGACTACGATGACGCGCCGGTTGCGCGTGTGCCCGACGAATGGGTCGAGCTGGCCTCCACCGCCGCGCGGCAGGCAGGCTTCGAGTGCCATCCCGACATCTGCCTGATCAACTTCTACGGGTCCGACGGGCGCATGGGCCTCCATCAGGACAAGGACGAGAGCGCCGATTCGCTGGCGAGCGGACTGCCGGTCGTCTCGTTCTCGATCGGCGACACCGCACGGTTCCTGTTCGGCGGCGTGAAGCGGCGTGAACCGGTCGAGTCGATGCTGCTCGAGTCGGGCGATGTCTTCGTCTTCGGCGGCCCGGCCCGCCTGCGCTATCACGGTGTGTCTCGCATCTTCCCGGAGACAGCTCCGCCGGCGCTCGGCCTGGCCGGTCGCTTCAATCTGACCTTTCGACAATACTGATTTCGGGGGGAACCGATCACGGCGAAAACGGGATTACGCGGAGGAAACGGGATCACACGGAGTCGTCATGAGGGCAGCTCACCCCGCACAATGAAAATTGGGGACCTACTTCCCGCCTTCGTTGCCGTGAGACACGGAGGATTGTGGACATAAGCGGAGGATGATCACACGGAGGTAACGGAGCAAACGGAGTATGAATTGTTCTTCTCCGTTTCCCCCGTTGCCTCCGTGTTGATGCTTGTCTCCGCTTCCTCCGCGGTCTCCGTTTCCGGTGGCAATGGCGGAGCACATTTTCTTTCGAGGAAACGGGGGCAACGGAGAAAACAGGATCATGATGTTGTCCCGTTTCCCCCGTTCTCGCCGTTTCCACCGTGTTCTGATCCCGTTTGCTCCGTCATCCCCGTTAGCGCCGCTATGACAGAATCGCGCCCCGTGTCTTCGCTCATCATCGGAACCCCAGACTGGCTCGATGATGTTGTCGACTGGAGAGCCTCCTACGGCAACGACGACGACAAGATGCGGCTCGCGATCGAGCTCTCGAGGCAGAACGTCGCGCGCGGCACGGGAGGTCCGTTCGGTGCCGCGATCTTCGAACGTGAAAGCGGCGCGCTCGTCTCGGTGGGCATGAACAGCGTCGTCCGTCTGCACAACAGCGCGCTGCATGCGGAGATGCTCGCCATCATGCTCGCGGAACAGCGCATCGGCTCGTACACCCTGCATGGAGCCGGGATTGAACACGAGCTCGTGTCTTCGTGCGATCCGTGTGCGATGTGTCTCGGCGGGATCCTCTGGAGTGGCGTCAGGCGCATCGTCACCGGTGCCGACCGCGCCGATGCCAGCGCGCTCGACTTCGATGAGGGCCCGGTGTTTCCTGAATCGTACGCGTATCTCGAATCGCGCGGCCTCACCATCACGCGCGGCGTCCGTCGCGCCGAGGCGGTTGCCGTGCTGGAGCTCTATCGTAGGCAGGGTGGGGTGATCTACAACGCGTGAAACGAGGAGCAGTGACACGGAGGAAACGGGGATTGATCACACGGAGGAAACGGAGATTCGATCACACGGAGGAAACGGGGATAACGGAGTAGGCTAGCTTGGTTAGGCTACATGGACATGGATACCTACAGCAAGCTTCGGCCATGGACGCAAATTGAGTCGTGCCAGTGTGCGACTGTCGAAGGCCTGATTCTCGTGGACCTGCTCACCGACAATCCATTGCACTGCATCGTGTGCCGAAACGAAGTCGATCCAGAACGGCTGAAGTTGAGCATGGAAGAGACCGAGCATGTGGCCCGGTGGTTCTCAGCGGCGAAGGCGCTGTATCGGCTTTGGCTCGACTCAGGCGAATACGAGCAATATGCGAAGGCGCGACTGCTCGATCCGTCGGGGCAAGTCAATCGCGACGGGCTACAGGTTGCGCAGACGTTGTCGGTCAGAGTCTTCAGATCTAACCACCCTAGGAAAACGGGAAATAACTCTCCGTTCCCACCGTTCCCTCCGTGTGATCAATTCCCCGTTCCCTCCGCTGTCTCCACGGGCGAGCAGATCCACGACGGAGATCATGGGATAATTCGCGTCCGACGAGGGATCCAGCGAGATGGTCAAACTGACGGTAAACGGAATGGCCCGCACGTTCGACGGCGACGAAGACATGCCGTTGCTCTGGTACCTGCGCGACGACTTGCGCTTGACCGGTACCAGGTTCGGGTGCGGGGCGGGATTGTGCGGCGCGTGCACGGTGCACCTTGACGGGACCGCCGTGCGGTCGTGTCAGACGCCGCTGAAGACGTTGCAGAACAAGAAGGTCGTCACGATCGAGGGCTTGAGTCCCGATGGCAACCATCCACTGCAGAAGGCATGGGCGACGCACAACGTCGCGCAGTGTGGCTATTGCCAGAGCGGCCAGATCATGCAGGCGGCCTCGCTGCTGACGCGTACACCGAATCCGAGCGATCAGGATATCGATCGCGCGATGCAGGGCAACATCTGCCGTTGCGGCACCTATCAGCGCATTCGAGCGGCCATCAAGACGGCGGCGACCGGGAGGCGGGCATGAACGCCATCGTCAACGTCAGCCGGCGTCGGTTCCTCGGCGGCCTCGCCTCGACCGGCGCGTTCGTGCTTGCGGCGCGCGTGCTGCCTGAGTCGGCGTGGGCGCAGACACCAATCGGCGGCTTCAAGACGACAGCCGACACCGCGCCGCTCAACCCGAGCGTCTATCTCGGCATCGAGCCCGACGGCACGGTCTTCATCGTCACGCATCGCTCCGAAATGGGGACCGGCATCCGCACGTCGCTGCCGCTCGTCGCCGCTGACGAGCTCGATGCCGATTGGAGCCGCTGCCGGATCGAGCAGGGCATCGGCGACGCGCGCTACGGCGATCAGAACACCGACGGATCGCGATCGGTCCGCGATTTCTACGAGGCGTTCCGGCGTGCGGGCGCGTCTGCACGATCGATGCTGATCAGTGCCGCGGCGGCGCAGTGGAACGTGCCGGTGGCGTCGTGCGTGGCTCGCAATCATGAAGTGATTCATGAGGCCAGCGGAAGGAAACTCGCCTACGGCGCGCTCGTTCCTGCCGCATCGAAGCTGCCGGTGCCCAAGCCCGAGCAGCTGCAATTCAAGCCGAAGACCGCGTGGACATTCGTGGGCAAGGACACGTCGATCTACGACCTGTCCAACATCGTAACCGGCAAGGCGCAATTCGGTCTCGATGTCTATCGCGATGGGATGGTCTTCGCCTCGGTCGAGCATCCTCCTGTACTTGGTGGCACGGTCAAGAGTCTCGATGACAAAGAGGCGCTTGCCGTGAAGGGCGTGCAGCAGACTGTGGCGATCGATCCGTTCAAGCCGCCGCACCTGTTCCAGCCGCTCGGCGGCGTTGCGGTGATCGCCAACAGCACATGGGCAGCGCTGCAGGGCCGCAAGCGGCTGAAGGTCGATTGGAACGACGGCCCGCATGCCGTGTTCGAATCAGACGCGTTCAAGCAGCAGATGCTCAGCACGGCGCAGAAGCCGGGCAAGGTGTTCCGCAATCTCGGCAACGTCGACACCGAGTTCGCCAAGGGCGGCAAGGTGATCGAAGCGACGTATCACACCGCGATGGCCGCGCATGCGTCGATGGAGCCTCCCGCGGCGGTCGCCGAGTTCCGCGACGGTAAGGCGACGATCTGGTGTCCGACGCAGAATCCACAGGCGGTGCAGGACGCGGTATCGGCAGTACTGGGCATCGACAAGAAAGACGTCGTCTGCCACGTGACGCTGCTCGGCGGCGGCTTTGGCCGCAAGTCGAAGCCCGACTACGCGGCCGAAGCGGCGGTGCTCTCGAAGAAACTCGGCAAGCCGGTCAAGGTGATCTGGACGCGCGAGGACGACATCCGCTTCGACTACTACCACACGACCGCAGCCGTGTATCACAAGGCCTCGGTCGACGCGAAGGGCAGGCCGACGGCGTGGCTGCATCGATCGGTGTTTCCGCCGATCGCGTCGACGTTTGCGCCAGGCGCGCGCGAGCCTCTCAGCTTCGAGCTGGATCTCGGGCTCACGGATCTGCCCTATGACGTCGCGAACATTCGGGCTGAAAACGGACCGGCCGACGCGCACGTCCGCATTGGCTGGTTCCGTGCGGTCAGCAACAACTTCCACGCGTTCGCGGCGCACAGCTTCGCCGACGAGATGGCGCAGGCGGCCGGGCGCGACTCGCTCGAGTACCTGCTCGATCTGCTCGGTCCAGGAAAGGTGATCGATCTCAAAGGGCAGGGCGTCGACTACTCGAACTATGGCGCGCCGTACGACAAGTACCCGATCGACACGCGGCGATTGAGGCGCGTGCTGCAGCTCGCAGGCGAACAGTCCGGGTGGGGCAAGAAGAAGGCGGGCAACGGCTGGGGCCTCGGCATCGCCGCCCATCGCAGCTTCAACACCTATGTGGCTTCGGTCGTCGAGGTCGAAGTCGACAACCGCGGCGTGGTGAAGGTGCCGCGCATCGAGCAAGTGGTCGATGCGGGCGTGATCGTCAATCCCGATCGCGTGAGGTCGCAGCTCGAAGGCGCGGCGGTGATGGCCGTCGGTCTGGCGCGGACGGGTGAGATCACGGCAGCCGGCGGTCGGATCAAGCAGAGCAACTTCCACGACTTCCAGGTGGCACGCATGAGCGATGCGCCCTACCAGGTCAACGTGCACTTCGTCGACAGCGATGCACTGCCGACCGGCGCCGGCGAGCCGGGGCTGCCGCCGGTGCTGGCCGCCTTCGCCAATGCGATTTTCGCCGCGACCGGGAAGCGCGTGAGGGAGTTGCCGCTGTCAAAGACCAAACTGGTGTAATTCAGAATGCAGAATGCAGAATGCAGACACGATATGGTTTGCATCATCGCGGTGACATGGGGCCGTTTACCTCGGGTTTCCCCATAACGTCCTGTCTGCATTCTGAATTCTGCATTAAATGAACCTCCAGGAGCCCTTATGAGACGCACTCTCTCCTGTGTCGGCGTCCTCCTTCTGTTGGTCACTCTCAAGGCAGCGCCGCCGGCGACGCTCACGAACGCCGGCGCGACGTCGCTCTCTCAGTTCTTCAGCGACGTCATCGCCCGCGGCGACGTGCCGGGGGTCGTCGCCATCGTCGTCTCGCCGGACAAGGTGCTGTACCACGAAGCGTTCGGCAGGATGAACGACGCCAAGAACGTGCCGATGGCAAAGGACGCGATCTTCAACATCGCGTCGATGACCAAGGCCGTGACGTCGGTTGGCGTGATGCCTCTCGTCGAAGAGGGCAAGCTCGGTCTCGACGATGACGTGTCGAAGTACCTGCCGCGTCTGAAGAATCCGCAGGTTTTCAGCAAGGTGGATGCGAAGGCCGGCACATACGAGACTCGTGCGGCGTCGCGCGGGATCACGATCCGCCAGCTGCTGACGCATACCTCAGGCATCGGCTACTCGTGGTCCGATCCCAGCCTCGCAGTCGCTCAGAAGAAGACCGGCGCGACCAACGACTCGGAACTGCCGCTCGTGAACGATCCCGGCAGGCAGTGGACCTACGGTGCCAGCACGAGGGTGCTGGGCGAGGTCATCGAGACGATCACGGCGCAGAAGATCGACGCCTATCTCGAGGTGCGCGTGCTTGGGCCGCTCGGCATGCGCGATACGACTTACACGGTGCCAAAGGAGAAGACAGTCCGTGTCGTGACGCGGCATCAGAAGGCTGACGGCAAGATCACCGAGATCCCGAATCCCGAGGTGATTCCGCCGACGATTCGCGGCGATGGCGGTCTCTACTCGACCGCGAGCGACTACGCCCGCTTCGTGCAGATGGTGCTGAACAAAGGACACCTTGGCGGGACGCGCATCCTCAAGGAAAGCACGATCGCAGAGATGTCGAAGAATCAGATCGGCACGGTCAGGGTCCGTCTCCAGCCGACTGCCGATCCGCTGCGATCGAAGCCTTATCCGCTGGGAGCCGGCGAAGACACGTGGGGTCTCGGCTTTCAGATCGCGGCGCCGAAATCGCCCAACCCGTCGATGCGGAGCCCCGGCAGTATGAGCTGGGCCGGCATCAACAACACGTTCTACTGGATCGATCCGCAGAAGCAGGTGGGCGCGGTCATCCTGATGCAGATGCTGCCGTTCTACGACGAGGCCGCCATACGAACGCTGCAGGGGTTCGAGGAGCGGGTCTACAAGAATCTGAACTAGGAATCAGGAGGCAGGAATCAGGATGCCGGCCTGGTCTAGGATTCAGCCCGGAAGGCTTCGGCCTCGTTCCTGATGCCTGACGGCTGGCCCAGAACTGCTTCCTGCGTCTTCTCGTTGAAATCCTTCGTCAATTTCGCAGCGACGATCTGCTGCTGGTTCTGACCGCTGGCGATCGCCTTCCGCATTACAGCGCATTTGACAACCCACTGCCGTTTCAACGACAACGTTGTCGAGGTCCTATGTCGAAAATCACGGGCATCGTGCTGGGCATTGTGGTCGCCGGTCTGGTCGTCGCGGCCGAGGAGCGGCCCGATCAGAATGCCTTCTGGAAGATCCGTCAGGAGGGCACGGCCAACTCGCACATCCTCGCGACGCTCCATATGCTGACCGACGTGTATGGGCCTCGCCTGACCGGCTCACCCAATCTCAAGGCTGCCGGCGAATGGGCGATGCAGCAGATGCGCACGTGGGGGATGACGAACGCGCATCTCGAGCCGTGGGACTTCGGCCATCCCGGGTGGGTGAACGAGCGGCTCGTCGCCCATCTCGTGTCGCCGGTGAAGGACGCGCTGGTCGTCGAAGCGTTGTCGTGGACGCCGGGTACCAACGGTGTCGCGCGGGCGGCCGCCGTGCAGATCACCCTGCCGCCGCAGCCGATCACCCAAGGCGATTTGACGGTATATCTCGAGGGCATCAAAGCGACGGTCAAGGGCAGGATCGTGCTGGTTGGTCCGCATGTGATCGTGCCGGTGACGTTCAACGCCGTCCCGCTGCGTCGTGAGGATGCCGAGGTGCAGACGCAGATGAACACGCCGCCTGTCGTCGTGGCGGTCGGTCCGCGCGGGCAGGGGCCGGCACCGGACCCTTCGACCCCACGGCCGCTCACCAACAACCAGGTGCAGGAGCAGCTCAATCAGTTCCTCGTCGCGAATGGCGCGCTCGTGCGGATCAACGATGCCGGCCGCGATCACGGGCAGATTCGCGCCTTCCAGAACCAGACCTACGACGTTGCGAAGGCGCCGCCGACTGTAGTGATGCGCAACGAAGACTACGGCCGCATCTCGCGTCTGCTCGCTGACAAGCGCCCCGTCGAACTCGAGTTCGAGATCGTCAATCGCACCTATCCCGAAGGGCGCACCAACTACAACGTCGTCGCGGAGATTCCCGGAGGCGACAAGGCACAGGAGGTCGTGATGCTCGGCGGGCATCTCGACTCGTGGCATTCGGCGACCGGCGCGACCGACAACGCGATCGGGTGCGCGATCATGATGGAAGCGGCGCGCATCATCAAGACGATCGGTCTGCAGCCGCGACGCACGATCAGGGTCGCGCTCTGGAGTGGGGAAGAGCAGGGGCTGCTCGGGTCGCAGGCGTACGTGATGGAGCACTTCGGCACGTTCGAGGAGCCGAAGGCCGACTACGACAAGTTCGCTGCCTACTTCAACGTCGACTCGGGCACGGGCCGCGTTCGCGGTCTCACCGTGTTCGGCCCGCCAGCGGCCGGCACGGTGCTGCGTGAAGCAGCCTCCTCATTCAAGGACCTCGGCCTGCTCGGCGCCACGACGACCCGCACGCGGGCCACCGGTGGAACCGACTCGACGTCGTTCAACGCGGCGGGCCTGCCCGGGATCAACACGCTGCTCGATCCGATCGAGTATCAGACGCACACGTGGCACACCAACCTCGACACCTACGAGCGGATCGTCGAAGAGGACGTGAAGCAGTCGGCGATCGTGATGGCCTCGATGGTGTATCACCTCGCGATGCGTGACGAGCGGCTTCCGAGGTTCAGCAAAGAAGAGATGCCGAGAAGGCAGGGGGCGCCACCGACACCCGCGCCAGCCGCAACACCCGCGCCGCCGGCAACACCCGCACCATCCTCGACAGGCCGACCGAACTGACGTTCGTGTTTCCATATCGAGGCCGCCGGAGATGCGTGACGACTTGAGATACGCGCTGAGGAGGCTTCGAAGTTCTCCAGGCTTCGTCATAGTGTCGGTGTTGACGCTCGGTCTCGCAGTGGGCGCCAATACGGCGATCTTCAGCTTCGCGGACGCAGTGCTCTTCAGGCCGCTGCCCTATCTTGACGCGGACCGCGTGTTCGTCATTCGAATGATCGATCGAAGGACCGGCAATCGGTTCGAGATGGTATCGAACGACACGCTGTCGGCCATCGCTCGCAGCAGCACGCTGACCGAGGTGGGCACGGCGTCGCCGTTCGCGGAGGTCATCTCGTACGAGCCGCCGCGAGCCACAGCATTCGGAGTGTCGGCTTCGTATCTTCGAGTCCTCGCTCCTGCGGTCGCGCGCGGACGAATCTTCGCTGACGGCGATGTGCCGGGGCGCACGGCTCTGCTCTCGTACGCGTCATGGCAACAGCGGTTTGGCGGTGACGAATCGATCGTCGGCCGCACTGTCACCATCGGCTCCGCCACCATCGACGTCATCGGTGTGCTGCCGCCGCGTTTCACCATACCGAACATGGGCTTTGCTCGTCCCGAGGTGTTCACGCTTCTCGAACCCGCGGCGAGCCGGTCATCGGACGGAGCGTTTCGTTCCGTCGTACGACTCGCGCCGGGCGCGACGAGGGTACAGGCGGAGGCCGAAATCGAGCGCCTCGCAACCGCCGCCCGCACGGACGTCGGCACGACAACCACGTCGGCCCCGGTTCTCGACGATGTTCGATCGGTGTTGTATCCGACCGGTGGACCGATCGCGGAGCTGCTGCTGGGTGCAGCAATGCTGGTGCTCCTCATCGGCTGCGCGAACCTGGGCCATCTCGTGTTCGCCCGCTGTCGTCGAGGCGAGCAGGAAATCGCCCTGCGCGCTGCCCTCGGCGCCAGCAGGCTCCGGATCCTTCGGGTCGCGGTGTTCGAGGCCGTAGCCATTGGTCTCAGCGCGGCCGGGCTCGCCGTCGTGGTCACGTCGCTGACGTTCGAGGTGCTGCTGCGACAAGTGCCCCGCATCGCCTACGGAAACGCCGACGTGGGCGTCGACGTGCGCGTGGTCGTCTTTTCGTTCGTGCTTGCCCTCGCTGGCGGGCTGACATTCGCGGCGATGCCAGTCTGGCGCGTCGCGCGACTCGCGGTGCAGCTTTCGCCTTCGTCTCGAGCTCGCGTCGCATCCACCGGCACCGCGAGCGGACGCGCGCTGCTCGCGATGCAGGTGGCAATTGCGATCGTCCTTGTCTTCGGCGGCGCGGTGACGACGCGCGCTCTCATTACCGTCTTGACGGTTCCTCTTGGGTTCTCTCCAGCACACGTGGCGTTGGTATCGGTGCTCCCGACAGGCATGAAAGGGACCGAACTGCGGGACTTCTACCAGCGCGCGATGGATGGTCTGTCTGGAATTGCCGACGTGACGTCAGTCGGTGCGGTCGGTGCCTTTCCGCTCGGCGGGGGACTCGCGGACGAGTCCGTGCGTCAGCCAGGTGGAGAACGGATCGGCGGCATCGTGCACGTCCTGCCTGGCTATTTCGAAACGACAGGCATTCGTCTGGTCCGTGGTCGACTCCTGACACGGGCCGACGTGCGATCAAGTCCTCATGCTGCCGTCATCAGCGAATCGCTCGAGCGGAAGCTGTTCCCAGAGCGCTCGGGCATTGGCGAGGTCGTCGGCGACGGACGCGGTGGCGAATTCATCGTCGTCGGTATTGCCGGTGACGTGCGCCACTCGGAGGCGCAGGCGCAGCCGGAGCCGCTTGCCTATGTGATCCCCGATCAACAGGCACGCCGAATGACGATGGTCGTGCGGATGAGGACGACTGGATCGCAGTCGTTGAATCAACTGAAACACGCGATCGATGCGCTCGGGCTCGCAACGGTAAGGCCGGTCGAGGCCTCGTGGTGGGCCGACGACATCTCCGCGAGACCGGAATACCAGAACCCGCGCTTTCAGACGCTGATACTCGGCGCGTTTGCCGCGCTCGCGCTGCTGTTGACGGCGATCGGTATCTTCGGTGTGGTGGCCTTGCTCGTGGCCGGCCGCACGCACGAGATGGGGGTCCGCCTCGCGATCGGCGCAGCGCCGTCCTCGCTCGTGACTCTTTCGATGAGAGGCGTGCTTGTTCCGGTGATCGCGGGCGTAACGGCCGGCACTCTGACGACGCGAGGCGTGAGGCACCTCGTCGAACAGCAGCTCTTTCGCGTGGAGGCACACGATCCGACTATGTTGATGGCAGCGGCAATGACCGTGACGGTTGCAGCTCTGTTGGCGGCCTATCTGCCTGCGCGGCGTGCCGGTCGTGTGGATCCCGTGATCGTGATGCGTGCGGGATGAAAAATACGTCGACGAATCCGGTTTCGTTTCCGATCGATGCGCTCACCGATCTCGCGCGGCACATGGAATGGGCCGACGCCATGGTATGGCGCGCGGTGCTCGCACATGATGGGGCAGTTACCGACCAGCGGCTGCGCAATCTGCTCGTGCACCTTCACATGGTGCAGCGTTTTTTTCTGGTCGTATGGCGCGGTGATCCGATCGCGCCGCTACAGGCGTTCTCGACATTCGACCAGCTCGTCGATCTTCAGCAGCGTGCGGTCTCGTACTATCCGGATCTCCGCGGCTTTCTGGAGTCGCTCGACGAGGCCGCCCTGACGCGGCCGATCACGATGCCTTTCGTCGCCGAAGAGGAAAAGCGGTTGGGGATGAAGTTCGAGCCGCCGACGCTGGCGGAAACGATCGTTCAGGTGACGAGCCACTCGACCTACCACCGCGGTCAGGTCAACGCGCGTCTGCGAGAAGTCGGCGGAGTGCCGCCACTCGTCGACTACATCGCGTGGCTGTACTTCCGACGGCCCGCGGCGGATTGGTCGTCTCCGGCGATGGGAGCGGCAGGGTGACATCGCCACCGAGATCACGGACGTTATTAGCCACGGCTACTTCCCGCCTTCGTTACTGTGAGACACGGACGATTGTGGACATAAACGGAGGATGAACACACGGAGGATGAGCACACGGAGGTAACGGAGCAAACGGAGTATGAATTGTTCTTCTCCGTTTCCCCCGTTGCCTCCGTGTAGATGCTTGTCTCCGTTTCCTCAGCGGTCTTCGTTTCCGGTGGCATTGGCGGAGCACATTTTCTTTCGAGATCACGGAGAACACAGAGATGGCCACAAAGATCACAAAGGACACAAAGCAGAGAAGACCCTTTGTGATCTTCGTGTTCTTTGTGGCCCAGCACTCCGTGTTCTCCGTGATCTCCGTGGCCAAGCCTCTCCGTGATCTCCGTGGCCCAAGACTCTGTGATCTCCGTGGCCTATAACTCCACGCCCTCCGTGGCTCAATCGAGTGACTGACGAACCTCCCGGCCTCGAGCTCCGCGCGCACTTCGGGGATATCGACATCTACCTGTTCGATCAGATTCTCCGTGGCCGGTTCGATGCGCGCAGGCATGTGCTCGACGCGGGATGCGGCGACGGCCGCAATCTGATCTACTTCCTCCAGCACGGGTTCACGTGTTACGGCGTCGACAGCGAACCGTCGGCCATCCGTCGCATGCGGCATGTGGCCGCGAGGCTTGCGCCGGACCTGTCCGCCGATCACTTCGTCGTGGCCGACGTGGCGCGACTGCCGTACGCCAGCGGCAGCATGCAGGCGGTCATCTGCAGCGCCGTGCTGCATTTTGCGGACAACGAGCACCACTTCGACCTCATGGTCGACGAGCTGTGGCGCGTGCTCGCCCCGGACGGGCTGTTCTTCGCGCGGCTGGCGTCCAACATCGGGCTCGAGCGCAGCGTCGGCCCGGCGGGGCGGATCGTCCGACTGCCCGATGGATCCGACCGCTTCATCGTCGACGAAGCGATGCTCCTCAGTCGCGCGGCCCGGCTGGGCGGGCGCCTCGCCGACCCGATCAAGACCACCAACGTGCAGCAGCAGCGCTGCATGACCACGTGGTGCCTCATCAAGGAGCGTTCGCGATTATGATGGACTTCATGTTTCGTCGCAGCATCGCACATGCGGGACTTGCGGTCATGGTGGCACTCGCTGCAGTTTCGCTGGGTGCGCAATCGCCTTCCGATCAGGGAGGCCGTTCCTCATACACGCCGCCGCGGACGCCGTGGGGTGATCCGGATCTGCAGGGAATCTGGCCGGGCACTGACATGGTTGGTGTGCCGTTCGAGCGGCCCGATCAGTTTGGCAACCGTCTGTTTCTCACCGAACAGGAGTTCAAGGCGCGCGAGACGCAGGCCGAGAAACAGGCCAGACTCGACGTGCTCGAGTTCGATCTGACCAAGCCTCCCGACGAGATCGTCGCGCTCGGCGACGTCGGCGGCGTGACGTCGCCGCCGCCGCACTGGCTCGAGCGCGGTCTGCCGTCACGGCAGTCGTCGCTGATCGTCGAGCCGGCCAACGGCAAGATGCCGCCGATGACGCCGGAAGGCACCGCGCGCCAGAAGAATGCGGGCGGCACCTACGCGCGTCAGACCGGATTCAAGAGTGCCGACGAGCTCGGTCCCTACGATCGATGCATCTCGCGTGGCGTGGTCGGGTCGATGATGCCGGTTGTGTACAACAACGGCAACCAGATCATCCAGGCACCCGGACTGGTCGCGTTCCGCAACGAGATGATTCACGAGACGCGCATCATCCCGCTCGACCCTTCGACAAGCTCAGGGTCGTCCCGAGCGCAGTCGAGGGACGACAGTCGCGACTCGCTGCCGGGCACGATGAAATCCTATATGGGCGTCTCGCGCGGGCACTTCGAGGGCAACACACTTGTCGTGCGGACGACGAACCTCAATGGGAAAACCGGCATGCAGGGGAACGGCATGATGCTGATCCCGAGCGATGCCCTGGTGCTCGAGGAGCGTTTCACGCCGATGAGCGCGAACATCCTGCAGTACGAGGTCACCATCAACGATCCGAAGACGTGGACCGCTCCGTGGAAGGTCTCGTTCCCGCTGCGGCGCGAGAGCGACTACGGGATGTACGAGTACGCCTGTCATGAGGGCAACTACGCGATGCGGAACACGCTGTCGGGTTCGCGCGCGGACGAGAAGGGTGCGGCCTCCAAATAAAGTGGTCGTGCCGCACAACTGAATCAGCGGTCCGTGCGTCTTAACGCGTAGCAGGCGGCTGGGTACGCCGCCGGGGAGGTCATATGCGGGCTCGAACCTGCGTAGCCCTAGGGCCCTTGGCGATTGCTGCCGTTCTCGGAATCGTCTCGACCGGCACCGCTCAAGTATTCCCTCAGCCCAAACAGGATCACCTGTTCCCGGCACCTCAGATCGTCCCCCCGGTTCCTGGACCCGATCAGCGAAAGCAGCCTCCGTCACCGCAGCTCACGCCGAACGACCGACAACGCGAGGAGGCGCTGCGCACGTTGCGCGAGGAGGCGCGATCAAGGCTCCAGGGCTCGACGCCGAAGGTCGTCTGCGGAATGACCGTGATACCCGCTTCGCCGGCACTCGATCCCAAGTCGGTGAAACCAGCGCCTCGGGACAAGAAGTACACGATGCGCTCGGTTCCACCTCCGATGTGTGGCAGCGCCGATGTCACCCCATCAACACCTGACGCCACGCCGACGGACCCGACACGGAATCCGCCAGAGGCGCGGGAACGGAGATGACGGAGAAAACGGACGAACAGGAGAAACGGAGAAACGGAGGACGAACGGAGTTACGCCACGTCGACACCCACGATCCGCATTACCAACCATTTGATCGTGGGTGACCTGACGTCCTCCGTCCGATCTCCGTTCCTCCGTTTCTCCTGTTAATCCGTTACCTCCGTCCCCTCCGTTTCCTTCGTCCCTCCGTTACCTCAACTCTGCGAGCATCCCATCGAGACTCACCATCACGTGTAGATCCGCAAAGTGGAAATCGCTTCGCAGCATCTTCTCGATCTCGGCGCGGCTCTTGTTCTGCGCCAGCATGTCGTGCACGCGGTTGCGAAGCGTCAGCGTGCTGTCCCTGAACTTCCGCATCTCCTGCTTCGTCGTCACGGTGCCGTGGCCAGGCACGACTGAATCGAAATCGAGCTGCAGCGCGCCGTCGAGCGTCTTCGTCCAGTCCTTCGCGCTTCCGCCGCCGGCATAGTCGATCAGCTCGGGCGTCGCATCGCCGAACGTGAACATGTCGCCGGCCGAGAGCACGCGGTGATCGGGGAAGAGCACGACGACGTCTCCATCGGTGTGCGAGCGGCCGTAGTAGCGCACTTCCACCCGTTTGCCGCCGACGTAGAGACGCAGGCTGTCCTGCAGGGTGATGTTGGCCATGCCCGGCTGCTTGACGTCTGCCATCTTCGCCCGCGCGTTCTCGGAAGTAACGACCTGAGCGCCGAGCGCCTGCAGCTTCGGGTTTCCACCACTGTGATCGGCGTGATAGTGCGTGTTGATCACGTACTTGACCGGCTGGTTCGTGATCTTCTTGAGTTGGGCCATGATGCCGTCGTAGTCGATCTCGAACTTGTCGTCCACGAGCACGACGCCCTCGTTCGTCACCAGCGCCGTGGTGTTGCCGGGCACGAAGTCGTTGTGGATGACGAACAGATCGTCCTTGATCTTGATCGTCTCGAGCTTCGCTGGTGCGTTTCCGAACTGCGCGCGCAGGCACACACCGATCATGGCGACGGCCATCACTGTCACAAGCAACACTCGCATCTTCATCTCGAAGTCTCCACTGGCTTTGAAGCGCAGATGTTACAGCATCACAGGAAACGGAGAGGACGGAGGCAACGGATTAACAGGAGAAACGGAGTAACGGAGATCAATCCGCCAATCGGAAATGTCCGATAACCAATAGCAAATGCGAATCGCGGTATTGTTTGGCGGCGCGAGTGAAGAACGTG
This sequence comes from Vicinamibacterales bacterium, assembly GCA_035263125.1. Classification (GTDB taxonomy): domain Bacteria; phylum Acidobacteriota; class Vicinamibacteria; order Vicinamibacterales; family UBA2999; genus Gp6-AA40. The sequence goes on along the minus strand of DATFRP010000172.1, from coordinate 9,666 downwards.
ATGTGTCGATCGCGAGCGGGGTGGAGGTGATCCGGGCGCTCGATGGGCTCGGGCACACGGTCGTTGCGATCGACACGGCGCAGGGTGTGCTCGGGCCCGTTGAGCGCACGAGACTTCTGTCCAGCGGCATTGCGCCGGAGCCGCCGGCGTCCTCTACGCTCTCGGCCGCGCGATCGGCGACGCCGGCACTGCTCGCCGGCGCCGCGAGCTGGGCCGATGTCGACGTCATCTTCATCGCCCTGCACGGCGGCAGCGGCGAAGACGGCACGCTCCAGGCTGTGCTCGATCTGGTCGGCGTGCCGTACACCGGCACGGGTCACATGGGCAGTGCCTTCGCAATGGACAAGGACGTGGCGAAGCGTCTCTTCCTTGCCGCGGGCGTGCCGACGCCGGCCTGGCGCATGGCGCCGCCCGTGCCGGAGGATGCCGTCCGGGCGCTCGGCCTTCCCCTCGTGGTGAAGCCGAGCAAGCAGGGATCAACCGTTGGTCTCACGGTCGTGAACGATGCCGGACAGATTGGCGCCGCCGTTGACCAGGCACTCGCGTTCGACGACGAGATTGTGCTCGAAGCGTTCATCGCCGGACGCGAGCTGACAGTGGGCATCCTGGACGATCGCGCGCTGGCGGTTGGCGAAATTCGTCCCAGACTTGCCGAGATCTTCGATTACGCGAGCAAGTACCAGGACGGCGGCGCGGAGGAGATCTTTCCAGCCGACCTGCCACCATCGACGACGACGCTCGTGCAGGAGCTCGGCCTGCGAGCACATCGAGCGGTGAAGGCGGGTCCGTACAGCCGCGTCGATTTCCGCCTCGACCAGTTCGGCGCGCCCTGGTGCCTCGAGGTGAACACTGTGCCGGGCATGACGCGCACGAGCCTGCTGCCGCAGTCCGCGGCGGCCGTCGGCATCGGCTTTCCAGAGCTTTGCGAACGAATCTGCCGGCTGGCCATCGAGGGGTTCCGCCGAAAAGTGCGTTGATGGGGCACGAGGCGGGCGATCGCACTTCCCAGACGATAGGAAGCATTCAGCAAGGATTAGATCGAGCCCACCGAAGGACTGCGCAATCGATAAAGCCGCTTTCGTACTGTCGCAGCCAACGCGCCGTCCGTGATCACGGTCGATGGACTCTCATGCTTGCTGAGTCATCAGTTCTCTGTCGGGTGAGCCGCGCGATCGATCACGAGAATCTCGACCGGAGCTCGCGCAGACTCCATCTTGAGACCGAGCTGCTGCGGCAGGACCGAGAAGATCGACGGCAGCGTTCGTCCGTCGAACGGATTCGGCCCGGACGGCGGCGGCGGCATGACGATCTCGGCCGTGAACTCGAGGTCCGCGTCAAAGAAGCCATCCAGCCCGGTCTCGTCAATTACACGCCGACCCAAGTACGGATAGATCGCCATCGCGAAGTCCGCCATGGTCATGCCGCGCATCGCCTGATACGCGCGATCGGAGCCGATTGGGGCCGTCGGTGACGGACCGAAGAATCCACACGGCTGCTTCTCACCCGGCGTGACTCCGCGAAACGGATCGTGAGGAACAGCCGTGCAGTCGGCCTCGGCGTGGCGTAACTGCGGACCCAGGCGGCCAGGCCGAGCGAGCGACATTCGATAGACGTATCCCTGCCGCTTCTCGAAGTGCGCCTGCAGCTGAAATCGCTCGGCAAGCAACCGGCGCAACATCGACCGCATTTCAGTCAGGGACACGTCACGTCCGGCGGTGGCGTTGACGTCGAACCGATCCGACATGAGCCAACTCGGGCCGCCTGTCACCTCGAACGGCTCCAGGCCTCGACTTCGAGGCGACGGCTCGTAGGCGAGACGGATCAGCACGAGCAGCGGCATGTTGGTCGCGGTGTACCGTCCGCCCTGGATGCGGTCGTGTGCCTGCGGCGATCCCGACGTATTCACCTTGATCGATGCGGCCTCGAACGCGGTCGGTTCCGCCGACAGCGCATCGCTGGTCTCGCGGGATATCCGTTCCTTCCCTCGTGGTGAGGCATGCAACGCCCCGTAGGCGATGGGCAACACGAGCGCTGCGGCGACGGTCAGAGCGACTGTCGCCTTCCTCCATCCAACGAGCGGCAGCGGGCGCTCGTCGTGCACGATGGCTTCGATTCGTTTCCGCAGGTCCGCGCTCGTGACGCCGGCGACGCACGCGACCGGAGACGCCGCATACATCGCGCACACGTTCACGATCGCCTGGGCGTATGTCCCGGGCTCGTTGCCGCCAGCGACCACAGCCTCGTCACACGCTCGCTCACGCTCGCTGATGAGACGGCCGCCGATCCACCACACCACTGGATGAAACCAAAACACGATCTCGGTCAGCATGTGCAGCGCCGCGGTGAGATTGTCGCCTCGTCGAATGTGGCACACCTCGTGTGCGACGACCGCCTGCAGTTCGGCCAGGGTCAGACGCGACTCGATTCCAGCGGGCAGCAGCAGCACCGGCCGGCGCCACCCGATGACGCCGGGCTCCAGCACGCCTGGAGCCGATCTGAGCCGCACACCTGACGGCAGATCGACCGGCAACGCCAGCGGCGTGCTCACACGCAGCACAGCTCGCACGCGCCGCCACATCCCGTAGCGCATCGTCGAGAGCGCGACCGCGCCGAGCAGCCAGGTCGAAATCGCGCCAAACACGATCCAGTCGAGCGTGGACGCCGCAACCGGTGGAACGATCGGCGGAGCCCAGGTGACGACTGCGTACGGTCGCTGGATGAACTCGAGCGATCGGGTCGCGAGTGTTCCGGTGGTCATCACCGTCGCCGGCATCAGCATCGCGATCGCGCTGCCGAGCGCCGCCATCGCCGACAACGGGACGAAGAACTTCATCGATGCGGCCAGCCACAACCAGTACCGCAGGTGGGCTCCGCTCCGTCGCAGCAGCAACGCAAACAGACCGACGAGTGCAGCGATCACGGTCGCTTCCCATAGATGCGCAGCGAGACGTGGCGCAGACCATGTGGCGCGGCGAGCGACCGGCATCACGACGTCTCGCGTGACCGTTTCGGCGGCGATCGAAAACGACGGCCCGGGCCCGAACGGGATCGCCGCTGACCGAGGGACCACCCCGGTCCCTCCGCCGGCCGCGCGGCTCTGGGATCGTCCGGTTGCGAGGTCCGCGTCGAAGCCCCGTCCCTGAGCGTCCGTCACGGTATCGTTGGTCACCGCCCTCGGAAGCCACGTCGAAATCGACCAGTCGACGCTCGCGAGCACGGCGAACACACACAGATGCGCGATGAAGGAACCAGCGAGCCCGATGACCATGACGCGGGAACGGTAGCCGGTCATCGCCTTTTCCGCTCCGCTTTCTTCTGCTGCTCGATGCGCTTGATGGTCTTCTCCAGCTCGCGCACGTCATCCATGGTCAACCGGCCCGACTCGGCCAATTGCGCCATCATCGGCTGCGCCTTGCCGCCGAAGAAGCTGAGGATGTCGTCGAGCAGGCGGTGTCGAGCGAGGTCGCGTTCAATCGCGGGCTCGAAGATGTGGGCGTTGCTGACCTTTCGCACGCGACGCAGGACGCCCCTCGTCTCCATGCGATAGACGGTCGTCTGGATCGTGGTGTACGCGGGCCGCGGCTCGGGAAAGGCCTGCTGTACCTCGCGGATCGAGGCGTCGCCGCGCTCCCAGAACACTTCGAGGATCTTCAATTCGAGGCGGGTCAGGTCGGGACGGGCCATGTCTCTCCTACTACCGACATGGATGATCTACTATCTGATAGTAGATATTGTCAAGGCCGACCAGTCGTGGCGTTGGGCAGCACCTGAATCATCAGCATGACCACCAGTCTCTCGTGCGGATCGATCCGTAAGTGGTTTTCGGAAGATCGGTCATGCGACGGCCGCACGCCCGGCACAGGCGGCATCCTTATTCGGGCTGGTTACCGAAGTAGCTCGAACGCATATACCACCCGCGCAGCGAGTGACCGGTGGCCTTCTCGTGCTCCTCACATCGGCGCTTTGCTTCAGCAACCGTCGGATAGTGCGACTCCAGCAAGACCCTCATTTCCTCGTCCGGCATTTCGGTCACTGACATCACCCACTGGAATCCGAATTGCTGAAAGTCGCGGCCCGAGTTGGCTGCGACGTCGCGCAACTTGATGCGCAGGGCCTGATTGTCGGCGTGCCACGCGCCTTGAAGTGCCGTGGCGAGCGTGAAGCACTCCGGGCATGAACGGAATGACGGCATGGTCCCCGACTGCGGCGCGTCAACAATAGCATCGCGTCGATCGGTCGCGTGCCGCCACTTTGTCACACTATCTCCTCCGATCTCCGTTACTCCGTTTCTCCTGTTAATCCGTTCCCTCCGTCCCCTCCGTTCCCTCCGTCCCCTCGCGCAAGCGGATTCACGAGCTCAGGATGTCGTTTCGCGAACGCGCGAAGCGGCTCTTCGGGGACACGTCCGTAGGCATCGGTGCCGCTGAAGCTCCACGGCCACGCGCCTGCGTAGCCGTCTCGCAACGCGAACTCGAGGTAGTCGTCGAGCGTCCACGGCGGCGGCGAGCAGTCAGCCGGATGCCGGCGCGGCCCATCGCACGGGAACTCGCCGAGAATGACAGGCCGCGTCATATCGAGCGACGCGGCGGGTGTGCCGAAGACATCGCGATCGCGCTGCGGATGACGCGTATCGGGGTACGAGTGCAGCTGGACGCAATCGAGATCGAGCGCCGGGTCGTCCCACGCCCACAGGTTCTCGAGACGCGCGCAGCTCATCGTGGTCAGCGCCTTTGTGTGTGCGTGCACCAGCGCGCTCAACGACGAGACCAGTTCCGCGAGCGACTCGAACTGCAGCGGACGCACGACCCGCGGACTCAGATCCCGCTCCCATTCCTCAACCACGAAGTCGGGCTCGTTCATGAACTCGAAGGCGAATACATGCGGGGCGAGATCCGCGCGCGCGCCACGATCGCCGAACCGGGCAACGAGCGGCTCGATGACGCTGCTCATCAAGGCCTCGCGGCCCGCTCCCGTGCGCAGCACGCGGGCGCGGCCCTGCGGCAGTCGGGTCTTCAGGAGCGCGCCAGTCGACGGATCGGCGATGACATCGGGGATGCCGGCGAACATCCATTGATGATCGAGGAGTACGAGGTTCAGGCGGATACCGACCTGTCCCGCGATCGTGAGCGCGGCATCGAGGTCGGTGAACACGTGAGCGTCGGGACCGGTTGGCAGGCCGCGGTCGTCGTAGGCGATCCCCGATCGGCCATCGCCGAAGACGAACCAGCGGGCGACCGTGAAGCCGAGCGCGGCCATCTGCGCGAAGTCGCGTTCAATCTGCGGCCGCCTGGTCGACACTCCGAGGTGTGATCCCCAGATGTTGGCGCCGAAGTCCATGCCGTAGAAGACGGTCTGGCCATCGGTCGACCACGGATAGTTGCAGCCGTGCCAGAAGGACAACTGAGCTCCGGGCCGGGAGCGGGAACAGCGGGCGCGCGGCGAGCTAGCGCAGCGTGCCGGTCGTTTGTCTCTTGAGTCTCGAATTCTGAATGTCGAGATCGCCGGTAGACGCCGCTCCGGAATTGTACCAGCGGCGCGAGGTTACGCGGAGATTGTTCCTGCGCGTCTTGATCTCGAGGGTACGCATGCCGGTTACGCTGGAAGGCTCGAACGCGATCAGATACTGATGTCGAAGTTCCTCGACCAGCCTGAGGATGCCGGTGACCGCCAGAGTCGGGCTGCCCGCGATGAAGTAGTCGCCTCCGGTCGCTCGCGCCAGGTCTGCGAGGGGGTTGGGAGGAACGGGCAGGTTCCTCTCCCTCGCGTCGGCTTCCGGCGTGATCGTCTGCGACACCGCGAACACATAGACCGGCACGTCGATCGTGCTGGCAATCCACGCCACTTCACCCGGTGTATACGAGCTGCTCGTATCCGCGCCGTCGGTGAGCACGATCACCGCGCGTCGATTGCGCGCGCGCTGGGACACCATCGACGACGTGCCGGCGATCGCGTCGTACAGAGACGTCTGCCCGAACGCCTCGAGCTCGCCCAGGCCGCTCCGGATGTTTTCGAATCGTCGCGTGAAATCGCGGAGCTTCAGCAGTCGCGTATCGAAGCTGAGAAGCGCGGCATCGTCTTTTTTCTCGTCGAGCGTCGTGAGCACCCAGTTGCAGATGTGACGCGAGGAGTCGAGTGCGGCGCCCACGGCCATGCTGCCGCTGCCATCAACCAGCAGGGCAACGCTCGCGGGGGCGTTTTCATCAGAGTGGAGTTCGACGATCTTTCGCTGGCGTCCACCATCGATCACCACGAAGTCCTTCTGCGTGAGCGAGCGGACCACGCGACCTTTACTGTCGCGGACCACGGCACTGACCGAAACGAGGTCGACCCCCGACTTGAATGTGGCGACCGGCTTGTCCTGAGAGGCCACAGGCAGGGGGAACAGGGACACTGTGACCAGGAACACGAGTAGTCGGCTACCGCCGCGAAATTGCATGTTTTTTCCTGACTCAGCCGTTGAAGGGGTGCACTCCTCCCTCTTGTGTCGTCACATTCGGGGATGATCTTTAGTGTAACCGGTAGCTCCAACTGAACTTGCACGCAACAGGGGGGTGGTCGGGAATGGCACTCCCCAACCTCGAGTTCGCTAGACTGTCCAGGTTCTGATTCTCGATCCTGAATCCTGATTCCTGTTCCTGATGGAGCTCAGCACATGTCAGCCCGCCTAGTGGTCGAGCGGTTCAACGAGGCATTCAACAGACACGACGTTGACGCCATCATGGCCCACATGACCGACGACTGCGTGTTCGAGAACACCCGTCCAGCGCCTGACGGATCGCGGGTCGAGGGACAGGCGGGGGTTCGCTCGTTCTGGATCGACTTCTTTCAGCGCTCGCCTCGGGCACGGTTCGAGACCGAGGAGATCTTCGAGGCCGACGATCGCTGCGTGGTCCGCTGGCGATACGAGTGGGTACGCGAGGGCGTCACCGGTCATGTGCGAGGCGTCGATGTCTTTCGCGTTCGCGACGGCAAGGTCGCTGAAAAGTTTTCCTATGTGAAAGGCTAGGATCCGCGCATGGGCAAATACATCGTCGAATTCATCGGCACCTTCTTTCTGGTGCTCACCGTCGGGGTGACCGTCATCGGTCCTGGAGCCGGGGCTCTGGCGCCAATCGCGATCGGATCGGCGCTGATGGTCATGGTCTACGCCGGTGGCCACGTGTCGGGGGCCCACTACAATCCCGCGGTGACGCTGGCCGTGTATCTGCGCGGGCGCTTCGCGCGGTCCGATGTGCCCGGTTACATGCTGGCGCAGGTCGTCGGCGCGATCGTGGCCGCCTTCATCGTCGGCGTGCTCAATGGTCCGTCGGCTCAGGTGACCGCGGGGACGGTGGCGCCGGGACGGGCGCTGTTGTCGGAATTCATCTTCACGTTCGCGCTCGCATGGGTGGTGCTCAACGTCGCCACTGCAAAAGCGACGATCGGCAATTCGTACTACGGCCTTGCGATCGGCTTCACGGTGATGGTCGGTGCGTTTGCGAATGGATCGATTCCGGGGAGCGCCTTCAATCCTGCGGTCGCAGTCGGGATTACGATGATGGGGCTGTCGGAGGCGGCCAACATGTGGATCTTCCTCGTCGGCAATTTTGCCGGCGCCGCGCTGGCCGCGTACACGTTCATGACGGTCAATCCGAAAGACCGCTGAAACGACGCGCTTTTTTCTTGCCTTCCTTCGTCATCGCGAAACGATGATCGCGGGTCATCGTCTTGATGAAACCGACGCGGCGATAGCGCTTGGCTGACCAGTCTTCGTCGATCGCGATCATGCGCACCGGCTCGAAGCCCGCCTTGCCGAGCACGGCCCACCCCGAGTCGCGGTTGAACTCGCAGGTATAGCGCTTCGACGATCCCTTCGGATAGGCAAACCACACGATCGCGTCGCCCTGCGCCTTCTTCGCGACACCCTTGGCGATGGCGTCGAGCTCTTTCTGCGTGGTGACGAATGCCAGCGAGAACGTGACGGATGCGGCGTCGGCGAGACTGCGGTGGACGGTCACACCTTTGAGCGACGCCAGCTCGGGCTCGAAGCTCGCAGGGGCGTTGACGACCAGAATCTCGTCGTGGTCCTTGAGATTCAGCTTTCCGAAGACCGTAGACATGCGTCGCTCCTCAGCGCAGCGGCCAGGGTTCAGTGCGGGTCGGGAACCTCGAACACGTAGAGCGCGGCTCCAGAGTCCGGCGGCTTGATCTCAGGCGCGATCGTCCGCGGCACGTTGCGTGGGCTGCCACCGCCGAGGCCGGTCGTGACGGCGACGTACTGCTTGCCATCGACTGAGAACGAAACCGGGAATCCCTGCACCGATGTGCCGAGCCTCGTCTCCCACACGATTGCTCCGGTCCTCACATCGAACGCGCGGAAGCGTCGATCGAGATCGCCGACAAACGCGAGCCCGCCGCCGGTCGAGAGCACAGAGGTGAGAAACGGCGCGCGCTGCTGATAGTTCCACTCTTCCTTCATCGTCGACACGTTGTAGGCCGCGAGCTTCCCTACGTTCCCATCCGACCCTGGCATCTCGAAGAATCGCCGATCGGCGCCCGCACCGCCGCCACCCTCCTGACGATCGATCCTGCGTCCCGACATCTCCATGCACGATTGGCTGAGCGGGATGATCAGCACGCCGGTCGGCTGGTGATAGCTCATCGCCTGCCAGTTGTGTCCGCCTTCGGTGCTCGGGCACGATTGCACCCACTGTTCGACGCGCTGCTCGATGATATCTGGCCGATATGTCGGCACACCGGTCTTGGGATCGATCGAATCGAAGATGTTCTGGAAGACCGTTTCGTGATGGCCGAGATAAGCACCGGTACGGCGATCGAGCTTCCAGAGGATGCCGGCCTTGCCGATCGTGAACAACGTCTTCTGATTGTCGACATCGACGAGCACGCGCTCGAAGACCTCGTCGAGATCGAGCGATTCGCCGGGCGCGTGCTGATAGTGCCACACCAGCTTTCCCTCGTCCGGATTAAGCGCGAGCGTGGAGCTCGTATAGAGACCTGCGTCCCGCGCGGTCGTCCCGCGGCTCGCGTGCATCCACGGCTTCGCCTGTGCGGTGCCCCAGTACGTCAGGTTCAGCTCGGGATCGTAGCTGCCGGCGATCCACGTCTCGCCGCCTTTGCGGAAGTTGTCGGGCAGCTCGCCCCACGTGTCGCCGCCCGGTTCACCGGTCTGGGCAATCGTGTTGAACCTCCACGCGAGGTTGCCGGTGCCGACATCGTAGGCGCTGATGAAGCAGCGGTCAGGACCGTAGCGATCGCATCCGCCAAGACCGTTGATCGCTTTCCCGTGGATGACGATCGGACCACCGGAGTTTGCGAACCCCTTGCTTCGATTCGCGATCGTCGTCTCCCACAACTGCCGTCCGGTGACGGCGTCGAGCGCCACGAGTCGTGCATCGGTGGTCGCGATCAGCAGTCGATCTTCGTAGATTGCGAGGTTGCGCATCGATCCGATGCTGACCGCCTCGCCCGGACCGACTTCCGCCTGCCAGATGAGATCGCCGGTCTTGCCGTTCAGGGCTTCGACCGTCCCGCCCGTTCCGACGAGATAGATGATGCCGTTGTGCACGAGCGGCATCGGTTGATTGGCGCCATCCTGATCATTCATCGCCCAGATCCAGGCGAGACGCAGGTTGGCGACGTTCGCGCGTGTGATCTGATCGAGCGGGC
>DATFRP010000171.1:0-6818 GCA_035263125.1 Vicinamibacterales bacterium | reverse complement strand
ACGAGCACGCCCGAGCAGTATCTGGAGATCGGCAGGCACGCCAACGTCGTGGAGGTCGGCGCAGTTCTGCCGGTGCCTGTGCAGCCTGCGCGCGCGCACTAGTCATCGATCGCGCACGAGCCGTAGCTATCTCTGCTTGCTTCCAAGGAACGCAGCCGCTCAGGCGGCGCTATGAACTCCCGGCTGCTTGGGAGTCAGGAGCGGTCGCGGCGCTGGAGGTCGTACAACCACTCGTCGCTCATGACGAGCGACGGCGATCGCCGCTTCCAGACCTGCGAAACGAGGGACGCCACCGTCGAGAGGAATCTGCCGACCAGTGGAAACCAGCTCTGGGAGCTGACCGGGGTTTCAAGTGTTTCACTACGGACTGCCATTTGGGATCTGTTCAGGAGGATAGTAAGCCAGCTACCCGACTCATAGGAGGGGATTGCAAATATTAATTGTAAACTTCACGCCGTCTCATCTGTGTGGCGGGCTCCCCTACTCGGAACCATCAGCCCGGCTGATGTCGACGTACCGTTCGCCGTCCTCATCCTCAACGGACACGCGGAGTTGCCACGGGTTGCAGCACACCTCGCAGTCCTGAATCAATGTGCCCCGCACGTCGCGTTCGAGATACACCTCGACGGTTTCTCCGCAATAGGGACAGGTCACGACAAACACGGAGTCCATGAGGTATATGATGCCGCTCGACAATGCCTGCAGGCGATCTCGCTCATGAGATTATCGCGCCTGACGAACGCGCCGTCACGACCGAGTTCGTCGCATTCCTGAAAGCCGCCAGCGCCCGCCGCTATCCAACCGGCACCATCGGCCGCTTCAACCAGGGCAGAGCCTCGGGCTGCGTCGACGCCGAGTTCGTCGTCGACGATGGCCTGGCAGCCGACTTCAAGGTGGGCGTGTTCGCACGACCCCGAAGCTATCGCGCCTGGATTCGTTTCGCGAACGCGAGCTCGTCGTCCGATCGAGAGAAGGACGTTCGCGGCCTGTCGATCACGCTTCACGATGTCGACGGTGAGAACCTGACGACCGGCGTGACGAGGCAGGACTTCCTGCTGAACAGTCACCCCGTCATGATGGTTCCGGGAACGCGCGAGTTTCTCGATCTTCTGCGCGCGGCCGAGGCCGGCGGTGCGCGTCGCGTCTTCTACTTTCTCTCGCATCCGACTGCAGCACGGGTGGCACTCGCCTCGCGGCGCAACCACACCAGTCATCTCGACATCCCCTACTGGAGCACGACGCCGTATCTCCTTGGAGAAGGTCGCGCCGTCAAGTACGTCATCCGCCCGTCGTCAACACGTGCGAGCGCGCTGCCGAATCCGTTGACCGATACCTACCTGCACGATGCGCTGCGAGCACGTTTGCGCGAGGGCGAGGCGGTGTTCGAGTTCCTGATTCAAGTTCAGACCGACAGCCGAACGATGCCGATCGAAGACGCGACAGTGGAGTGGTCCGAGCGCCAGTCGCGCTACGTGCGGGTCGCGCGCATCGTCATCCCGCGTCAGGATATCGATGCGCCGACTCGAGGAATCATGTGCGAAGAGATCGCCTTCAGCCCGTGGCACTGCCTGGCCGACCATCGTCCGCTCGGCGGCATGAATCGCGCGCGACGTGAGATCTACGAGCAGATGGCGCAGTTCCGGGCCTCGCGTCGGGCGGCCACATGACGCGGCGGTCGCGCCTCATTCACGCGCCAGATCTTCGGCGAGCTGACGAAGCACTCGTGAGGCGGCTTCTGCCTCCGACGCAGTCACGGCTGACAGCGTGCGGCGCACCGCCCCTTCGACGGTTCCTGCTCGTCGCCGGTTGAGCGCCAGCCCTTTCTTTGTGAGTCGAAGCTGGGCCCGTCGAGTATCGCCTTCGCTGCGCTCCCGCGCGACCAGCCCGGCGGACTCGAGGCGCTGCACGATCCCGGTGACCGTCCCCGGATCGAGGTGGAGCAGCGCCGCCAGGGCACCCAGGGCGAGATCAGGTTGACGTCCGATGAAGCGAAGCGCGAGGCGCTGCGGGGCAGTCAGGCCGAAACGGCCGATCATCCGTTTCGAGACACTGTGGAGCTCGTGGTCGACGGCCCACAGCACCCGGATGAAGTCGAGTGCAGGGTCGCCGGAGGGTCGGGGACTCGTCGGAGGCATGAACGAGACTGTACCCGACCCTCGGGCGTGCTAGCGATCGGCTCGCTCCTCGTTGCGGCTGATGCGATCCATCCGGAAGAGGAGCACGAAGACCACGATGAAGGCGATGGTGCTGAGCGCGGCAATGGTTTCAAACATAGATAGTTGGAGTTGCAAGTATTATGCTCCTTCAACTATAGCAGCCGGCGGCCGGGACGATCAAACGGCGCCTACTGCGTGCCGGCGGCGGAGTGGAGAACGTCACCTCGACACCCACAATCACCGAAGGCCAGCACATTCGATCGACGTGGCGTAACTCCGTTCGTTCTCCGTTGCTCCGTGCCTCCTGTTAATCCGTTCCCTTCGTTCCCTCCCTACTTTGTCTTCGTCTTGTGCGCGTCGAAGAAGTCGAAGATCTGATTCAGGATCTCGGGCTGCGCCCATGCATCGGTGTGCGCGCCCCCGGCAACGGGCAGCCAGGTGGCGTCCACGCCCTTGGCCTTGGCGTGCTCTACCATCGACTGGCTTGCGCTGAAGACCATCGTCGTATCTGCATCGCCGTGGATGACGAGCACAGGCACCTTCTTCAGTTTGTCGTACGGGAACATGTCGTCTTCGAGGGGCGCCGCGCTCGGAGCAATGGCAGTCCAGCGATCGGGGTATTTCGTCGCATAGGTCCAGACCGCGCTCCCGCCCGATGAATTGCCCATCAGGTAAAGGCGATTCGGATCCGCGTTGTACTCCTTGGCCACGAGATCGGTGACGTACAGCACGTCCATCTCCGCGCGCTGAAAGTCCTCGGGCGTGGGTGGTGCGGCCGCGGCACCGCGGCCGCCGCCGCCACGACGACCGCCGCCCGCATTCTGAACCTGCACCATCTTGTACGGCACGTTCCACCCGCCGACGCCGGTTGCGTTCGCGTGGTAACCGGTGACCGCCGCCACGATGAAACCGCGCGCTTCAGCCGCTTTGGCCAGAGTGGGATTGGTCATCGGTCGTTGAAAGGGTGCGGTTGCGGGCTGGTTGGCACCGTGGGTGACGACCACCAGGGGCAGCCTGGTCGTCGCGCTCCATTTCTGCGGCACGTACAGGTGATACGCGATGCTCTCACCGGTGCCTGGAAACGTGTAGCTGCGGTCCTGTTCGCCGGTGGTGTGGTATTGCGGGCTCTTGGGATCGGGGAGCGGAGCCTGGGCAGACGAGAGGGCGGTCATCGAAAAAAGAAAAGCAAGCGTCGTGAACGACAGGAAATGCTTCATAGTGAGCAAGACAATATCCCAGGTCGTGCCGGTCCGCGCAGACTGGAGCAGCCCGCGCGTCGGCGAAAGGAGACATCGTGGAGCACGTGATTTCCGATCTCGTGACGTCGTTCGAACGCGGCCGGCTCACGCGGCGCGAACTGGTGCAGGCACTCGCGGCGGTGGCGATGGCCGGTGCCAGCGTTCCCGCGGCGGCCGTCTCGCTCAAAGCGGGGAGCATCAATCACACCTCGGTGCTCGTGAGCGACATGGCCCGCTCGATCGATTTCTACAATCGCGTGTTCGGATTGTCGGTCGTCAACGAGGACAAACCGAACAAGATCTCGAGGCTCGGTGTTGGTGGGAAAGTGCTCGTGTCGCTGCGGGTCGAGCCGCCGCCGGGGCTCATCGATCACTTCGCGATTGGCGTCGAGAACTTCAACAGGGATGCGGTGACTGCGAATCTGAAAGAGATGGGTCTGACGCCGCGCGAGAATCTCGAGTTTGGGTTCCACGTGAAGGATCCCGACGGCGCAAACGTACAGATCACGGGAATCTAGGACACTGGTCCTCTGAAGTCAGGCTCATGGTACGGAGGCACTAGGGAGAAAACCGGAGGCCAGGTACAGCCGAGGTGCGAAGCTCATTCGCGCGCCGATCCACCGGGCGCTACGATCGAGTCGTCTCCTCAGAGGGAGGGCGCAACATGTTCGGGATCCTCGGTTGGATGCTCTTCGGCCTTGTCATCGGCGCGATTGCGAAGCTGTTGATGCCAGGTCGCGATCCTGGCGGCATCATCGTGACGATGATTCTTGGTATTCTCGGCGCCGTGGTCGGCGGGTTCATCGGCCGAGCGGTGGGATGGTATCAACCTGGTGAGCCTGCGGGGTTCTTCATGGCGACCCTGGGAGCCATCGTGTTGCTCTTCATCTACCGGTTGGCGTTTGCACGAACGAGGACCACGGTCTAGAGAAGTCGGCTAGAAGGGGGCAACGCCCCTTGCTATCCTCTGGTGATGCGTTCAGCCAGCGCGGAAGCATCGCCGATAGCGCTCTGCGTTGCACTCGGTCTCGTGCTCGGCGGCGCGGTGGATGCCCAGTGGCTCAACTACCCCGGGAAGGGCACGCCGCGCCTCCCTGATGGACGACCGGATCTCACGGCCGCAGCGCCTCGCGGTGCGGATGGGAAGCCGGATCTCTCGGGCATCTGGGAAGTGGTCGGCGATCTCGTGATGCCGACCGACGGGCGCGTGCGTTCGAAATACGTCTACAACATTGCCGTCGACTTGCCGGACGGCGCACCCTTTCAACCGTGGGCGAAGGCGCTGCATGACGAGCGCACCCGCGCGCTCGGCGTTGGCGCGCCCAGCGAGAGTTGCCTCCCGCATGGCATCCCCGACGCGATGCTGACCCGTCAACTGCCGTTCAAGATCATCCAGAACCCCGGCTTCACGATCATCCTCTTCGAAGAGTTCAACAACTGGCGGCAGATCTTCACCGACGGGCGCGAGCTGCCGATCGACCCGCAGCCCGCGTGGCTCGGCTACTCGATCGGCCGATGGGATGGTGACACCTTCGTTGTCCAGACGGCCGGCTTCAACGACAAATCGTGGCTCGACGCGGGAGGCACGCCGCACACCGACGCGCTTCGGACGACGGAACGTTTCCGTCGCATCGACTTCGGCCATCTCGCTGCGGAGTTCACCTTCGACGATCCGAAAGCGTTCACCAGGCCGTGGTCCGCCTCGGTGAAGTTCAATCTCCTGCCTGACACGGAACTGCTGGAGCACTTCTGCGACAACAACAAGTGGACCGAGAAGAGGAAGTAGGGCTGGTGGGGCTGGTAGGGCAGGTGGGGCTGGTAGGGAAGTGGCTAGAACGCTTTGCGTGACGCCTCTTCTGGCGGTGTGAGAGCCCGAAATGCGCGAAAGAGCAGCAGGTCGTAGACGATCTTCAAGGTACCCGCAATGAAGAATGGGACGGCGATCAACGACGGCTGCGCGAAAAGGAGTCCTGCGAACAGTGGGCTGAGCGCCGCGCCGGTCGTGCGCGCGACTCCCGTGATGCCCGATGCGGCCGACCGCTCGTGTGGATCCACGACCGCCATCACGTACGACTGCCTGGTGGGTACGTCCATCTGGCTGATGCTGAAACGAACGAGCAGCATGAGCGTCGCAAGCGGCAGCGTCGGCATCAGCGGAATTAGAATGAGCAGCACGTTGGACGGCAGATGGGTGACGACCATCGTGTTGACGAGGCCGATCCGGTTCGCGAGCCGTGACGCCAGCAGCGCTGACATGCCGGCGAGGATATTCGCCGCAAAGAACAACCTGCCAAGCGTTTGCGGATCGACGCCAAACCGCAGGTAGAACCAGTACGCCGCGAAACTCTGGATCACGAACCCGCCGCCGAACGAGTCGAGCGCAAAGAGCGCTGACAGCTTGAGCACCACGCGACGCGATCGACCGATCCCCGAGAGCGTGGTCGCCGTTGCCCGAGATTCAGAGGCAGACGAGACGCGCTGAAAGAGGAGCCCGAGCACGAGACCAGCACACGCGTATGCCAGGACGACAGCCCGATAGCTGTCGGTGGGAGTCCGCGATGACTGGAGCGCGTGTGTCAACGCTCCCGCAGCAAGCGCACCGAACGCAGTTGCCAGCGAGCCTGCCAGCGTGTACCAGGCGAACACTTCTGTTCGCGCGCGCGCGTCGACGACCTGCGAGAGCGCGGCTTGCTCAATCGGTCCAAACGGGCCGACCTCCTGACCGCTGGGGCTGATGACACCGATGGTGCCCGCGATCAGCAGCAGCCAGAACTGCGCCGTGAAGCCGAACACCAGCCCGGAAGCAACCATCAACGCCGCGCCGATGATCAACATCGGGCGCCGACCGATCCGATCGGCTTGCGTCGTCAGGAACAGCGAGATGACCGTGTCGCCGAGGAGTATGCCCGTCAGCAGGAGGCCCACTTGTGATTCGGTCAGCCCAAGGCTCACCAGATACAACACGAGCACGATCGACAGTCCGCCGTACGCGAACAGCCGGATCGATCGGGTGGCGAAGAGGAGCCATCCATCAGATGTGAGGTCTTTGAGCGCTCGCGGCATTCACACCGCAGTCAGCCGACGCGCGGCGGGCGCAATCGTAGCAGCGAGTGCCCGGTCACCGTGTCCGACGAGCTCGTCGACGATTCGCCTTGAAGCCCGAGCGTCCCGATCGGTTCTCAGTCATGGAGGCGTTGACAGTCGCATGATCGCACCGCGGGCGCTGAACGAAAGCACGTCACGACACCGTCGAAATCCAGGGAAAGCCTCGATTGAATTGCCTCCACGGCACGGTAACGATCGTGCATATGGGATGACAGCAGCTCCCTCGAGGAATCGGCGATGAAGCGCATGACTGCTCGGCTGCAAGACCTCATGGCTGAACATGGGACGAAATTGCTCAGCCAGGTGACCGGAATCCGCA
>DATFRP010000170.1:0-3280 GCA_035263125.1 Vicinamibacterales bacterium | reverse complement strand
TCCGGATCCCGGCGAGTGCAGTGGCGTCGAAACACCACCGCTCGGCGATCGCTTCTGGTACCCGCTCTACGAGAAGATGGTCGAGCTCGACATCCCCGGTCACATCCACTCGACCGGCTGCCGCTCCGAGCGCCTGCCGTATTCACTGCACTTCATCAACGAGGAAAGCGTCGCCGTCGTGTCGCTGTTGACGTCGGACGTGTTCAAGGACTTTCCAGCGCTGAAGATCCTCGTCTCGCACGGCGGAGGCGCGATCCCGTATCAGTTCGCGCGCTTCGAGGCGGGTTCGCTGCGGCGCAAGGGCGCGCCGCGCTTCTCAGAGCAGATGCGCCATCTCTATTACGACACGGTCCTCTACTCGAAGGACGCGCTCGAGCTGCTGTTCAAGACCGTGGGCGTCGATCGGTGTCTGTTCGGTACGGAGCGTCCCGGCGTCGGCACGGTGATGGATCCGCGCACCGGGCGATGGCTCGATGAGACACGGTTCACGATCGAAGCGATCGACTGGCTCAGCGCGGCCGACAGGAAGATGATCTTCGAGGACAACGCGAAGCGAGTGTTCAATCTGAAAGTCGCGGAGAAAGCCACAGTGTAGGGCGGGTCTTTAGACCCGGCTTGGAAGGACACGTCATGCGCACGATCCGTCTTTTGCTGCTCGCGATTCTCGGCGCGTTCATCGCTGTTGCCGGCGCGCCCCACGCGCAGTCGCTGCAGAAGATCACGATCAACTACCCGACGCGAAGCGGTGCGTCATGGCCCCTCTACATCGCGAAGGAGGGCGGCTACTACCAGAAGTACGGCCTCGACGTCGATCTGCAGTTCGGCGTCCATCCCGCCGGCATCGCGATGCTCACGAGCGGTCAGGCGGTCATGGTGAACCACTCGCTCGAGCAGGGGATGGTGGCGAGCTCGAAGGATGGGTCGATGGCGCTCCTGGGCAGCTCCTCGAACCGCGGGCTGTTCGCGCTGATGGGGCAGAAAGACCTCACCGACGTGAAGCAGCTCAAAGGCAAGCGCATCGCGATCGGCCAGATCGGCGACGCGCCCTACAACTACACGGTCGCGCTGCTGGGCACCTACGGGCTCGGTGTCCGCGACGTGCAGTGGATCCCGGTCGGCACCGATGTGAGCGGCCGTGCGGCGGCGCTGCAGACCAATCGCGCCGACGCCACGCTGCTGACCGCGCCCAACTACTTCCGCCTCGAAGAAGCGGGCTACAAGAACCTGGCGAACCTCGCCGAACGCGAGGTCTATGCGGCGACGACGTATCTGTTTGCGAAGAGCGCGATCACCGCGAACCCGAAACTGCCCGAGCAGGTCATCAAGGCGCACGCCGAAGCGATCAAGCGCTTTTACGACGACAAGGCGTTTGCCGTGAAGACCTACATCGCCTTTGACAAGCAGCCCGAGGCTGACATCGCACGCATCTACGATCTCTATCAGAAGGGCAACATCTTCGATCGCGTGCCGTACGTGCTGGCTCCCGCAGTCAAGGCGATCATCTCGCAGCAGAACGATCCGCGCATCGCTGCCGATCTCAAGACCTACGACTTCAAGAAGGTGATCGACAACGGCACTGTCGCGCGCCTGGTCAAAGAGGGCTACTTCGAGATGCTCTTCGGGCCGGGCGTCAAGGCCGAGGAGCAGCGGAAGGCGTCGATCGCCTTCAGATAACGCGTCCCGCATGCACAAGCTGGAGATCCGCGGCCTCACCAAGCTGTACGACGTCGAGCGGGAACGGCGGCAGGTGACGGCCTTGTCGGACGTCTCGCTGTCGGTAGCCGACGGCGAGTTCATGGCCATCGTCGGGCCGAGCGGCTGCGGCAAGACGTCGCTGCTCAACATCGTCGCAGGACTGCTCCGGTACGATAGCGGCGAGGTGATCATCGACGGCAAGACGGTCACCGGCCCTGGTGTCGACCGCGCGGTCGTCTTTCAGCAATCGAGCCTGCTGCCGTGGCGGACCGTGACGGGCAATGTGCGCTACGGCATGGAGATGCAGCGCCGTTTCGACGCCGACGTGATGCGCACGCGGACCGAGCGCTTCATCCAGATGGTGGGGCTCTCGGGCTTCGAGCGCCACTACCCGTCGGAGCTCTCCGGCGGGATGCAGCAGCGGGTGAACCTTGCCCGGGCGCTCGCGGCGGACCCGGTCGTGATGCTGATGGACGAGCCGTTTGCGGCACTCGACGCCCAGACCCGTGAGTACATGCAAGCCGAGCTCCTGAAGATCTGGAGCGAGGCGCGGAAGACGGTGCTCTTCATCACGCACCAGATCAACGAGGCGGTGTTCCTCGCGGATCGGGTCGCGGTGATGAGCGCGCGCCCGGGCCGCATCAAAGGCATCGTGAAGATTCCGTTCGAACGCCCGCGTGCGCTCGCCGTCAAACGCGATCCGAGGTTCCTCGCGATCGAAGAAACGATCTGGCAGATGGTCGAGGAAATGCCCGAACGAATCGGCATGGCAGCGGGCTTGTCCCGAGCGAGCGAACGCGAGTCGAGGGGCTGATGCGCGGCACCTTCTATCAGCGGAACGAGCGGCTGATCCTCGGTGGTGCGGCGGTGCTCGTCGCGCTCGCGGCATGGCAGGCCGCATGGGCGGCCAATCTGATCTCGCCACTGTTCTTCACCGGGCCTTCCGCGGTGATGACGCGATTCGTCGCCGAGTGGACGCAAGGCAATTTGAAGCAGGATCTCGCCTATAGCGCGAGAAATTTCGTGGTCGGCGTCGCTCTCGCGATCGGCGTCGGCGTGGTGCTCGGGGTCCTGATCGGCTGGTATCGCCGCTTTGCAATCCTTGTCGATCCGTTTGTGACCGCGCTCTATTCCACACCTCGCGTCGCGCTGGTGCCGCTCATCGTCATCTGGTTCGGTCTCGGCTGGCGGTCGAAGATGTTCGTCGTCTTCATCAACGCCGTGTTTCCGGTGCTGATCAATACGATCGGTGGTGTGAGGGCGATCGACGTCGATCTGTTGAGAGCCGCACGTGCCTACTGTGCGAGCGACTGGTTGATTTTCAAGACCGTCGTCGTGCCCGGGTCCGTGCCGTTCATCCTGACCGGCGTGCGGCAGGCCGTGTCGCTTGGTCTCATCGGCGTAGTTGTCGGAGAAATGTTCGGCGGCAGCGAAGGCATCGGCTTCATGGTCAGCTACGGCGGCAACAACTTTCAGACCGATACTGTGTTTCTGGGCGTCACCATCATCGCGCTATCAGGCATCGCGCTGACGTGGCTCGCCGAACAGCTCGAGAAGCGGTTTTCCAGATGGAGACCGGAGAGGT
>DATFRP010000169.1:0-29698 GCA_035263125.1 Vicinamibacterales bacterium | reverse complement strand
CATGTCGCAATGGACCGCGACTGCAGATACGATCTCTCCAACGTGCCAGCCAGTGCAGCGACCGCAGATACCGCCCCGCCGGGGTCCCAAATGGTCATCGATGAGGCATTGATCGCAGGACGGAAGAAACGCATCGCAGACGCTATCGCCGATGCTCCAGGCATTCTGGAACAGGTGTACGCGCGTAAGGACTTTCGCCGCGTCGGACACAACGTCGACGTGCTCGATCGGTCGATTTTGCTGCGAGGGATGATGGCGCAGCGGCTCCAGCGAGACGCTGACGCTGCGCTGGCGGATTTCCGGCTCGCGGCCGAGTGGACGAGAGAGTTCGACAAAGCCCTCGATGCGATCCGGAACAGCGCTCCGCCCTTGATCAGCGCGGATCTGGATATCGCGGCATTCGAGATCCCGCTGTTCGCCTGTGTGCTTGCGGGAATGCGCACGCGAGCCCGGGAAGTGGCGTCGCTCACGCGCGATCCGTTGGTGCGCGATCTCGAGGATCCGATCGATGCGCTCATGACCCGGTTCTGGGCCGCACTGATTCTCGATGACGCGGCGGACTTTCAGCGGCTGCGCGCCAGACATGAGCGCACGAAGAAGACCCGCTGGTCTCAGTACGTCGCGATCTACGTGGGGATGTATGAGGCGGTGCTGCACGGAGACACTGCGCGCTACCACGAGCTTGCGGTGCAGGCCGATTCCAAGTTCCGTGCACGGGCGAAAGACAGGAAGCTCGGCACGTTCCGGCCGGAGTACGGCGGCCTGCAGGAAAATGCGGTCGTTCTGGACTTCATGGCGCTCGGCATCGCGAACGTGGCGCAGGGGCGGAATGTTCCGCTCCCGCAGGATACCGACATCGTGCCGCACGTGCTGGTCGAGGCCGCAAGTCGCGCGGCACGATAGTCCTATCAGGTCGCCGGCATCGTCGTCGACGCCGGTGGGCGAGCCGTGGCTTTACGATTCGGTTCGTTCAGATGTGAGAGCGTGTTGACGCGTAACCTCGGCAGGTTCGTCGCCAGCGTTCCGATTCTGCTGATCGTGTGATTCCGTTGTCGTTGAAACAGTTGCCTCGTGTACCGCTCCCCTCGCCAGAGCCGGTCAGTTGTCCGTGGACGCCTGTCGCGCACCGACACGCGTCATGGAGAATCGCACGGACACGCGTCATGAAAATCGCACCGACGCGCGTCAGCGAGGATCGCACCGACACGCGATAGCGGGATCGCACCCCCGTACTACGCTTCCCCCTCGAAGTGTGCACCGGCGACGTAGTAGATCGTCTCCAGCATCGGGATCGCCAGCCAGTCAGCGGCGGGGAAGCGCATCAAGAAAAAGAACCCCCAGATCGCGATCACCGTACCGACGTACTGCGGGTGATCGAACCAGGTGAACGGAAACCTGCGGCACCACGGAATCGGTTGCCCGAAGCGATTGCCATAGAACACACCGACCTTGCCCAGGCGCCGGAAGACCAGCAGGTTCAGATACTGACCGACTGAAACGAGAAGGCCACCGGCCACCAGGACGCGCATGTCAGTGGACTGCGGGCGCAGACTCCCGTGACCGGATGCGAGCAGCCAGCCGACGAACACGGCAACCTGCAGCACCTTGAACAGACCGAACAACCAGGCGAGCGTGTCGATCGGAGTGCCGAGCCGCACAATCGGAGGGCGCGCCGCCCATCGTCGAAAGGCGTGAGGGTTACGCCAGATGACGATGTAGGCGACGCGCTCGATGCTCAAGAGCGCGGCTGCAGCACCCAGCAACCAAGGGTCCACTCGGGTTGCTCGACAACCGTGATCGGCGGGTTCAGGCGCGCTGCCGGCGCGGGAAGTACGTGATCACATCGGTGAGCGGATCGGTCACCAGCTTGACGTACCAGATCATCGACGTTCGGAAGCTGAACTTCCAGAACAGATACGCGACGCGGCCAGCGATCGCGAAGAGCGTCCAGTACCACCAGTGCTCGGCGATCGCGGGCAGCCGTTCGATGAAGACGCGATAGCTGAACGAGTGCGCCTCGAACAGATGTCCGAATGGGATCAGCACGTATCCGAGCACGATCAGCGTCTTGTTGCGCGTGGTGTAGCCGAGCAGGCTCATCTCCTTCTCATGGGCATCCGGTTCGAGCACAGCGTGGCCGAACTGCCGCAGGAAGAGCGCCCCGAGCCCCAGACACATCGCGCTCGTGAGATCGAACGCCAGGATCGCGTAGCAATAAAGAAATACGCTCGAGCTCACGAGATGGAGCAGTTGGTTGCCAAGGTCGTTGTGAGACGCGTGGTGATCGTCCTTCTTCCGGGCCATCACTTCATCGCTGAAGGCCTTCACTCCTACGGGAACCAGGCTGCCAATCATCTCTCTCGCTACGCGCACTCGCATATGCTTCTTCCTTTCTGGATAGTGCACCGAATCGAGCCACCAGCCATCGCGCTTCATCTGCTCCGCGGCTTTGAGCAGCGCGCTCTGCAACGTCGCGTAATCGCGTGCTGAAAAATCCATGCTGCACAAACAACGACCCGTGCCTACCCAGCTGAGGGTGATCCCTTCCGCACGCAGGTAGTACTGCAGCAGCCAGTTGTACCGTCCGGGCTCTGAGAAGAGGACTGTCCAGATCGTGCCCAGATGCGCCACGCGGACGGGCAGCATCTGCGCATCGAGCTGTCGATTCGTTGCCGCCGCCCAGTCGGCGCACTGCCCATTCATGTCCTCGTACAGCGCCTCGACGTCCGGCGCCGTTGCCCACGTCAGGAACTCGAACATCGCTCCCATCACCGCGGGATGCGCCGAGAACGTTCCGACGACGTACGCCAGCCGCATGGGCCGGGCCGGGTCGAAACGGCGCATCAGATCGCGTCGGCCGCAGACAACGCCGATCGGAAGTCCCCCGGCCACGGTCTTGCCGTATACGACCATGTCCGCATGCACACCGAAATACTCCTGCGCTCCTCCGGGCGCGAGGCGGAATCCCGAGTACACCTCGTCGAACACGAGCGGAACATCGACGGCCGTACACACTTGACGGAGCTGTCTGAGCCAGTCTGCGTACGGCTCCGACGACGCCTGTGCGTGCCGCGCCTCGCTCGTCAGCAGCACGGCATCATTCGGCGGTGGCGTGTTCGGATGAAAGGATTGAACCGGGTTGACCAGGACGGCGGCGATCTCACTCGCACGACTCGCGATCACGGCGAGCGACGATGGGTGCAGGTCCTTCAGCACGAGGCAGTCGTCGATCGGGCGCTCGCTGCCAAGGCCGGGTACGACGCCATCCCACCAGCCGTGATACGCGCCTGCAAAGCAGACAATCAGGCGCCGGCGGGTATTGAAGCGCGTCAGCCGGACGGCCGCCATCACAGCCTCGGTCCCGCTCATGTGGAATGAGACATCATCCAGCCCCGAGATCTCTTTGAGCATCCGGATGTTGTCGGCCACGATCGGATGAACCGGACCGAGCACGGGGCCCAGCCGCCGAACGCGATCCCATCCGCGCTCGATCCATGACTTGTAGCGATCGAAGCCGGCGACGTTCAGACCGTACGAGCCGCTCACGTCAAGGCTCCACCCGCCATCGAGATCGCAGAGGCGCGGCCCATCCGAGCCGGTGACGACCGTTGTCAGATCGAAGCGCTCACGCATCACGCGCGCAAACGGGAACGGCACGCGATGCGCATCGGCGAACCGGATGTCGGAAAAGCCGTCGCGAATCGATCGCCCCCATTCCTCGGACCGTCGATGGCGGGAGTGGATGGTTGCGGCAAGGCGATCGAGCGCCACTGCCCGGCGTTCCGCGAGCTCAGGTCTCGCACCATCGGCGCGGAAGAACGCATCACCCGCGTGGTCAAACCCCCTGACACGGCGGGAGAGCCATCGGGAAACCGTCGGCGTCCACGCCCGGGCGCGGGCGGTCATCAGCAACCCGTACGCACGACGCAACACGACCCATAGCGCAACGGCACTCACGATCACGATCGCGCTCAGCGCGACAAACTGAATATTCACCGTTCCTCCGCATTTGAACCGTGTGTGTCTGTGGAGACGGCCAGGCCGTTCACCATCTCGTACCGGTAGGTCATCGACATCGTCGACGTCCCGGCGATCCGGACGTGCGCGGTGCTGTCGACGCTGAGTGGAACACGTACGCCCGCGATGCGACCGTATCGACGAACTATGTCGACCCGCGTCGTCCAGAACGACGGGTTTCGCGCGAGTCGCCCTTCGATCCGCACGAGATCGGCGTCGTTGTCGGTAACGAAGACCGCACCATCGACCAGCATGCGATCCCGACGCAGCGGCTTCATCGTCAGACGAACCAGGCCGGGCGGGGCAGGGTCTTCGCGGGTGAGCTCGTAGTTCTCCGCGGTGAGCGCCGAGCGTGCGGCGTCGCCGCTTGCGATGAGGTCGCGCTCGCCCTCGAGAATCGGGCGCAGGACCTTGCGCCTGATGTAGGGAGATCCTCCCTCAGAGATCACCCCGAAAGTGAAGACACCTGCGGTCGAAAGTTCGGTCCGGACGTCCATCCAGGCCTGGGCGTTGAATCGAAGGTTGCGGGCTTCCAGGTGACGGAAGGCGCGGAACTCGGTCAGCGATTCATCAGACCGCTGAAAAAATCGCGAGCGGATCGACGAGGAGGTGAGCTCGGCCGATCCCTGGGCCAGTCCTCCAACCACGCTGACCGCGACGAGCCCCAGCACAAGTATGAGTGACTTCACGAACCACACGATGCAGGTGTTATGTGTCCTGTGCGCGACGACGCGATCACAGCGCCGTAAAAGTCGTGCTTCGAGTTCCGGGGTTTAACCCACACTTCACGTACCAGTCATCTGGCGGTCACCTGTCACAGCTACGTTCGTCGCATGAGCGTTTCGAGTGGAGTGATCGATGGAACCGAGCGACATCGACGACGACAGTGCGGCAACCCGTTTCGCTGATGCGTTGCGCCGCGCAGAGGCTGAGTTCCTCGAGATGCCAGGGCTCAGGCTGACCGTCGCTCAGGCATCGCGACTGTGGTCTTTCGATTCGTCGTTGTGCAGCGCCGTCCTGTCAACCCTCGTCGAGCGGCGCTTTCTGATCCAGACGCGAAATGAGTTCTTCTCTCGCGCGTGAAGCGAACGGAGGGCGCGGAGGAAACGGATTAACAGGAGAAACGGAGGAACGGAGAACGGACGGAGCGGAACTCGGGGTAGCGAGCAAAACCAAGCGGGTGGGGCTGCGCGCCCCCGCCCGTGTACCAGGCGAGTCAGCAGCCAACCTCAGTTCGTCCTCCGTTCCTCCGTTTCTCCTGTTAATCCGTTCCTCCGGCCTCTCCGTGGCTCAGGCGATAGAATGCAGCGGCATGAAGACTCTCGCCGCTCTTGCTGCCTCGCTCGGACTCGTTGGGACGATCGTCGTGTCGCCCAGCGCACAGACGACAGGAAGCCAGGCATCGTGCGACAAGCTCGCGACGATGAAGCTTGCGGGTGGCATGGTGACGAGCGCGAAGTTCGTCGCTGCCGGTGCGCTTCCGCCACCACCGGCGCGGGGCGGTGGTCCGGCCGCGGGAGCGCGTGGCAACCCGTTCGCCGATCTCCCTGCGATCTGCCAGGTCGCGGCAACGATGCGGCCAAGTGCCGATTCCAATATCAAGATCGAGGTGTGGATGCCGGCCACGGGATGGAACGGCAAGCTTCGCGGCACCGGCAATGGCGGTCTTGGTGGCGGCACTGGCGCAAATGCCAACGCGCTCGCCACCGGTGTACGCCGCGGATATGCGACTGTGGGCAGCAACACGGGCCACGAGGGCAACTCGAGCTACGCGATCGATCACCCCGAGCAGATCAAGGACTTCGGCTATCGCTCCGCGCACGAGATGACCGTCGCGGCCAAGACGGTGATGAAGGCCTTCTACGGCAGCGGGCCGAAGATCTCGTACATGGCCGAAGCAGGCGGCGGCACCATCGCTGCGTTCAGCGTCGCGCAGCGGTACCCCGAGGACTACGACGCGATCGCGGTCGTGGCCATGTCGTCGTACCTCACGCGTCACACCTTCGGCCAGATGTGGATCTGGCAGGCCACACACAAAGACGAGGCGAGCTTCATCCCGCAGGAAAAGTATTCAGTGCTCGCGCAAGGCGCGCTGGTCGCGTGCGATGCCAACGACGGCTTGAAGGACGGCATCATCGGCGATGTCGAAGGCTGCCGGTTCGATCCGGCATCGGTGCAGTGCAAGGACGTCGTCGGACCGAACTGTCTGACTGCGCCGCAGGTCGACGCGGCAAAAAAGATCTACCAGGGACCGCGCCATGCGCGCACCGGCGCCGAGATCTACTCGCCGCTCTATCCAGGCAGCGAGCCTGGTTGGGGGCAGCTGGCTGGAGGGGCCGAACCGCTGGGCATCCCAGTCGAGTTCTTCAAGTACTACGTGTTCCGCGATCCGAACTGGGATTACAAGAGCCGCCCGATCAATTTTGCGAGTGACGTCGAGGCGTCCGATCGCCCCGACATTCAGCCGGTGAACGCCGTCGATCCCGACCTGCGCAAGTACTTCGCGCGCGGAGGCAAGCTGCTGGTGGTCGGGGGATGGGCCGATGCTGCCGTGCCCCCGAAGGTCGCGATCAATTACTACAACCGGGTGGTGGCGACGGTGGGCGAGCGACTCACTCGAGAGCACCTGCGCTTTTTCATGGTGCCCGGCATGGGGCACGGGCCCGGAACGACCGGCGCACACAACTTCAACTTCGACGCGCTCACCTTGATTGAGGACTGGAAGGAGAAGGGCGTCGTCCCCGATCAGTTGATCGTGACGCACTTCGCCGATGGCAAGGAGATCGGCAGGCGGCTGGTCTGCCAGTATCCGCAGATCGCGCGTTACAAAGGCACGGGCGATACCGAGAGTCCGTCGAGCTACGAGTGCCGGCCGCGGTGACGTCATCGCCCGCTTCAGCGCTGATGTAGTGTCCGGCTTCAGCCGGACCGTGATTACGCCTTTTTCACCTCACCTCGACGCAGTCGTCGATAGAGGTCGAGTGCGTCGCGGATGATCGTCATCGCTTCATCCGGGCCGCCGAGATCCTCGACCACGACCTGCTTGTGCTCGAGGGCCTTGTAGTCCTCGAAGAATCGCCGCAGCTCCCGCAGCACATGAGTCGGGAGCTGTGCCTTGTCGTTGAGATCCGCAAACGCGGGATCGTGCACGCTGACGGCGACGATCTTGTCGTCGATCCCTTTTTCATCGCGCATCTGCATGACCCCGATGGCGCGAGCCTCGACGATCGTCAGCGGGTAGACCGGCTCCTGGCTGAGCACCAGCGCGTCGAGCGGGTCGCCATCGTCGCAATACGTACGGGGAATAAAACCGTAGTCAGCGGGGTAGTGCACAGCGCTATACAGCACGCGATCGAGTCTCAGTAGCCCCGTGTCCTTGTCGAGTTCGTACTTGTTCTTGCTGCCTTTCGGGATCTCGATGATCACCGGGAATCCCGTCGCGATCAGGCTGTCGTCGACGTAGGTGTCGTGCCACGGGTGCATGGCTGCGAGTCTATCTCACCGCGATCAGACGAGAGATCCCACCAGGTGAGCACGGGACGCATTTGTTTACATCCATACCGCTGTTAACGGGAGTAATCTTTTGTGTTAATTGTGTGTAACGTTTCACCCGATAAGCGGATTGGCCAGGTGCCGGAATGGAGCCAACTGCGATGAACACGTCACTTCGGATCGCGGTCGTTCTTGGCGCGGCAGTCTTGATGTCGACCGGCATCAAGGGAAGCGCTCCCCTGCGGATACAGGTTTCGCCAGCCATCAGCCGGGCCCCCGCCCAGGTCACTGTGCGACTGATAGTCGAGAGTGACGCCGCGAACCGGACTCTTCAGATCGTGGCGGCGTCGAACGATTACTATCGCAGCAGCGAAGTGCAACTCGATGGCAAGGATGCCCAGCCCGTAAACGTTTTCGAACTACGCAACCTACCGATGGGAACGTACGAGATCACTGGCGTGCTCGTCGGAACCAATGGGCCTCGCGCCACGGTATCGGGCCTCGCGAGAGTCGAGGCGTCAATGGGCGGTTCGCGGTAATCCTCACGAGCGGGGCGTGGCCGGGCCGCGATAGAGGATCACTTCGGCGCGCTCGAGTGTGACCAGCCCCTCCTGCACCATTTCATCCAGCGTCGGCAGGAAGGCCTCGATCTTCTCGGCGGCGTCGACGATCTCGACGACGACCGGCAGGTCGGTCGAAAGACGCAGAATCGTCGATGTGTGAAGGCGGCTGTGTGCGCCGAAGCCGACGAAGCCTTTCAGGACCGTCGCACCGGCCAGCCCTCGCATGCGCGCCTCTTCGACGATGGCCTGGTACAGCGGCTTGCCATGCCAGCGGTCCGCTTCGCCGATAAATATCCGCAGCAGCTTGCCTTCAGTGGGAATCTTCATGGCGTACGCTCACACCCGCCCCACGGCGAACCCTGCCCAGAACAGAAGGAATCCAATCACGACCTGCCCGATTACGTTCACACCCGCGGCGACCACCTGTCCGCTGCGTACGAGCTCGAAGGTTTCGAAGGTGAAACTCGAAAACGTGGTGAACCCGCCCAGGACGCCGACGAGAAGAAACGCACGCGCCTCCGGTCCGACGACGAACCGGGATTCGGCGAGGCCGACGATCAGGCCGAAGACCAGACAGCCGAGGATGTTGACGACGAACGTCCCATAGGGGAAGAACCCGGGTATCCACTGGTGCACGACGCCGCCGAGGATATAGCGGGCGATCGCCCCCGCCGCGCCGCCGACGCCGATCAACACGAGTCTCACCGGTTCAGTTTAAGGTGAACGGCGTCCATCAGTTAAGACACTCGGACACGGGGCCGAGACTGTTTTAACGGCGTCGGATCCAACCTGTCACTCCATCGTTACACGCCCCTTCTAGTCTCGGTCGGGCCGTACCAGTGCTCGAAATGGCTCAACGCGTACGGCGAGGAGCGTCTCACCAATGAAACTTTTCAAGCTGATACCGGCGGTAGCCTTCTTGGCAGCCGTACTGGTTCTGCCAGCGAACGGATTTGCCCAAGCGGACGCAAGGTTTATAGGCACGGTGCTCGATCAGACCGGTGCCTCGGTCCCTGGCGCCACGGTGGTCGTCAAGGATGAGAAGACCGGAGAAGAACGATCGGTCGTCTCCAACGCGCAGGGCCGTTACCTCGTGTCCAACTTGAAGCCGTCTACCTACACGCTTCGCGTGACGTTCGGCCAGTTCGCGCCGCTGGAATACACCGGCATGCAGCTGGTTGCTGCGCAGGAATTCAGCATCGATCTCGAACTGAAACCGGCCGGCGTGACCGAGACCGTGACGGTGCAGGCGAACGCCGCCGTGCTCGACCTCAGTTCCGCGCGCAACGGCGTGAACGTCGCTGAGCGTGACGTCCAGGGCCTGCCGGTCAACGGCCGCCAGATGTCGCAGCTTCTGCTGCAGGCGCCCGGCTCGCAGAACGCGGGCACCGGCACGTGGCAGGATATCCGGTTCAGCGGACGCGCGGTCGAGCAGAACGCAATCAAGTACGACGGCGTCGATGGGTCGGCGGTGATCGACTCGGCCCCGGGCAACCTCAATGGCGAGGTAGCGACGCCGTTCAAGTTGCAGGCGAGCCTCGAGAACGTGCAGGAATTCCGCGTCGAATCCAATAGCTATCCTGCTGAATACGGCACTGGCACGGGCGGCCAGGTGAGCGTGATCACCAAGTCGGGCAGCAACCGCCTGTCGGGGGCGGTCTTCGGTTTCATCCGGCGCGACGGCCTCGACGCTCCGAACTACTTCGATTCGACGCGGAATATCGATGGCAGCGTGATCCAGAAGCTCCCGAAATCGCTGCTCAATCAGAATCAGTTCGGCGCCTCGTTTGGTGGGCCGCTGGCCAGGAACAAGGCCTTCTTCTTCGGCAGCTATGAAGGCTATCGCCTCAAGGCGGGCATCAACGTCGTCGAAGCGGTCCCGAGTGAGCTCTCGTGGTCGAGGGCGGTGCCGGCGATTGCCGCGCTCAAGCCGAACTTCCTCGCACCCGGTGCGATTATCCTGCCGGGCGCCTCAACCAGTCCCGACTTCGACATCGCGCAGCTGCAGGATCCCCAGAAGGTGAACGAGGACGCCTACAGCCTGCGTCTCGACCTGAAGGCCAGCACCAACTGGTCGTCGTACGTGCGCGTGTTCCATGATCAGGGCACGAGCACCGCGCCCGAAAGCGTCTCGGGCCGCGCCCAGCAGGTCAAGGCCAATCCGACCAACGTCGTGTACAACCTGCAGGGTCTGCTCTCGAACAACGCGATCAACGAATTCAAGGTCGGCTACAACGCGGCGCCGACGAGCATCGTGGCGAGTCTGCCGGCAGGTGGCGTCGACCTCTCCGCGACGCTGATCAACCTGAACGGATCGGTCGCCAACACCGGCATCGCAGGCCAGGGCGCCTCGTCGGCGATCACGGTTCCCGGCGGTCTCATTCGCGCCAACAGCGCGCAGAACGGACGCGGCCAGCCTTACGATCCGTACTCGCTCACGTTCGCCGACTCATTGAGCTACGTCGCCGGCAATCACTACACCAAGTTCGGCGGCGAATTCCGCAACATCCGCATGAGCACGGATCGCCTCGGCGGCACAACCTACACATTCGCCAACATCGCGGCGTTCCTGAGCAACACACCGAGTTCCGTGCAGTTTCTCGGCGACGAGAGCGAGCCCAGCGTGTTCAACAACGGCGCCACCGGCGAGCGCCACACCCAGCAGTCGTACTACGTGGCCTACGCGCAGGACGAATGGCACGCATCGCCGAAGTTCACCCTGAATTATGGCGTGCGCTATGACTACTACACGCCGTTGCGTGAAACCAACGATCTGATTGTCAAGTTCAATATCGACACCGGGGTGATCGATCCGAACACGACGCCGCTGTACGAGTCGAAGAAGAACAACTTCCAGCCGCGCGTGTCGATGAGTTACGCGCCGACGCCACGGACGGCGATCAGGGGCGGCTTCGGCATCATGGTCGGCCCGGGCCAGACCGAGGATCAGATCCAGCCGGTCGAGAGCGACCGCATCAGCTCGACGCTGAGCACCGGAACGCTGGCGTTTCCGCTGAACCTGGATCTGTTGCGCGCGAACTTCATCAACAACCCGAACAACCGGCAATACCAGCCGCGCGCCTTCGCCAACGACTATTCGATTCCCGAGCGCGTGTATCAGTACACGGCGTCGCTGCAGCGCGATCTCGGCGCCAACCTCTCTGCAACCGCCGCGTATGTCGGCAGCCAGGGACGCAACCTGTTCCTGCGCAGCGTCACCAACCAGATCACGCGAGTGATCTCGAACGGTGCGGCAGCTGCCACGGTCATCCGCGAGTTCGATATCGTGACGACGAACGCGGATGGTTCAGTGTCGGTGCAGAGACCGTTCGCGGAAGTCGACTACAAGACCAGCGGCGGCCACGATGCCTACGACGCGATGCAGCTCTCGCTGTCGCGACGTTCCGTTCGCGGGTTGTCACTCAACACGCAGTACACGCTGTCGAAGAGTACGGGCAACACGGCCGGCTCGAACGAAGCGCTGACCGCAGGCAACATCGCGCGGAATCTCGCCGACTTCGACTACGACAACGGCTACAACAACTTCGACGTGCGGCACACGTTCAACATCAGCGCGCTCTATGAGATCCCGTACGGGCGCGGCGGTAATCCGAGCGGGCTGGCGAAGCAGGTGTTGGGTGGCTGGCAGATCGGCGGCATCTTGAACGCGCGCAGCGGTCTCCCGGTCGATGTGCGCGTCGTGCGTCCCGATATCGTCTATGTCGACGGAGGTGGCAATGTCTTCGCCAATCCGGCGGCCGATCGGATCGCAACGATCAACACGCCGGGCGGTGGCAACTCGCGCAACGTGCGCCGGCCGGATCTGATTCCAGGCGTCGACCCCTTCACCAATAGTGGCGGTCTCCTGTTCCTGAATCCAGCAGCGTTCGCGACGCCGAAGCCGGGGACCTACGGCAACCTGGAGCGCAATTCGATTCACGGGCCGGGCTTCAAGCAGGTCGATATGGTCCTGACGAAGCGGTTCCCGATGGGGGGCACCTCGAATCTCGAGTTCCGGACGGAGATCTTCAATATCTTCAATACCGTGAACTTCGCCAACCCGGTGGGCACGCTGCCGCAGGCAATTCCAACGGCGGCGCTGACCGAAGCCAATCGTGTGCAGCCTGGCCAGCCGTACACCTCGGCAGCGGCAGGCACGTTCGGTCGTCTGACGAGCACCGTCGGACGAACGGTCGGTCTCGGGACACCGCGACAGGTGCAGTTCGCGCTGCGTTTGAGCTTCTAGACCAGCGACGGCCGATGGGAGCCGATTGAGGCTTCCATCGGCCGTCTTACTCCCAGATCGACCAAGTTTCGGGTTGGTCTGAACTGATCAACTAGAGCGAAGGTCGACGGCGAACTGCTGCGGCAAGTCCGTCTCACGGATTGCCGCCATCGCGCATTCCACATCGTACGAGACACGAACAAACGCTGCGTGAGCCGTGGGCACGTCTAGCGTCGCGTAACAAGCCCGCCAGTCTCCATCCTTTGGCCTGCCCACGGACCCGACATTCAGGAACAGCACGTCATCCACGACCTTCGCGTAGGGCTTGTGAGTATGCCCGAACACGATGACGTCCGCGTTCGACGAAGCGGCCAGGCGCTGAAAACTCGCGAGTGGCCGATCCTCGAACAGGTATTCGTTCAACTTGCGCGGGCTCCCGTGAACAAGGAGGACGCGCTTGCCGTCAGCGTCGAACCGGATTTCTCGATGCAACGAACGCAGAAAGGTCTTGTTTGCGTCGGTCGTGTGCGACCGCGTCCACTCAAGCGACCTTTGACCCCGCTCTCGGTCGTCTTCCTCCCGATACGCACAGCCGCAGTCGTCGCGATCGTACCCTACGGCGTCGTCGTAATTGCCCATGACAGTCGGTATATTCCCGCGTCGAATCCGTTCGGCGACTTCGTTGGGGGACGCTCCGTATCCGACGAGGTCGCCGAGACAGTACACGGCGTCGACTGTTTGTCGCTGAATGTCGGTCAACACTGCGTCGAGGGCCGGCAGGTTGCCGTGGATATCGCTGAAGAGTGCCAGACGCATCGTCACGCTCGCCTGTGCGGGACCAGCGCATGCTCCGCGACGTCAGGTAGCGCAGGCACCAGCCAGCGGAAAAGGGCTGTGGCGAGCGTCGCGCCGACGATCTGCGCCGCAACGAATCCTCCGACATCAGCCGGGCGGATCCCGGCGAAGGTATTCGTCATTGAGCGCGCGAGGGTCACGGCCGGATTGGCGAATGATGTCGAAGCGGTAAACCAGTACGCGGCCGTGATGTACGCGCCGACAGCGAACGCCACCGCGTTTGATCGCCGCCGGGCGCATCCCCAAATCACGGCAAGAAGCCCGAACGTCGCCGTCGCCTCACTGAGCAGCTGAGACCATCCGCTTCGGACGTGCGTGGACCAGGCGAAGAGCGGCTCGCCGAACATCGCATCTGCGAGGGCGACCCCGGCAATCGCGCCCACGCATTGCACGATCACATACGCACCCGCATCGAACCAGCGGATGCCGCATTGCGATGCGTCGGCGATTGAAACCGCGGGGTTGAAGTGCGCCCCCGAAACTGGTCCGAAGGTGAGGATAAGCGCCACGAGCGCTGCGCCGGTCGCAACCGTATTCGCCAATAGTGCAATTGCAACGTTGCCGCCAGCGAGGCGTTCGCCCATGATCCCCGACCCCACGACAGCCGCCAGCAGGAAGGCGGTCCCAACCGCTTCGGCTGCGAGGCGCTGTGCGAGCGACGCGTCACCGCGCATTCAATCGGTCCGTGTCATGACTGGCGCCTGCTCGAACTCGGGGGAATCCCGGCCGATCGCGTCGAGCTGTTTCTGCAGCGCGAGACGATCGAGCAAATCGATGCGCAGGCTGGTGAAGATCTTGATCCGTGCGTCGAGCTCACGAAACGCTCGTCTGAAGGCACGCAGTTTCTCTTCGTCGGAACCCTCGACGGCCGCTGGATCTTCGATGCCCCAATGTGCCGTCATCGGTTGGCCCGGCCAGACCGGACAGACTTCCTGCGCCGCACGATCGCAGACTGTGAACACGAAATTGAGGGGCGGGGCCCCAGGACGTGTGAACTCCTCCCAACCCTTGCTGCGCAGTCCCTCTGTGGACATGTGGTATTGGCGCAACACTTCGAGCGCGAGCGGATGCACCTTACCTTTGGGGTGACTTCCAGCGCTGAAGCCGACGAATCGACCCCGTCCCCAGTGGTTGATCAGGCTCTCCGCGAGGATACTGCGCGCTGAGTTGCCGGTGCAGAGAAACAGGACGTTGTATGGCGTGGTCATACACTCTCCGTAGTCTACGAACAACACTGCGGTCCACAACACGCTTCCTGCGCGGGCTTCGTCGCGCGAATGAACGCGCTCGCGATTTTCCCATCCACCTCGCCGGCGAGGCGCTCGACATCAAGTCCCGCCTCGGACAGGAACGCACGCGCATCTTCCAACCGATAGACGCGCCACGGTTCGACGGCGGCGTCGGCGAATCCTGCCCTGGTGAGCTTGCCGACGTACTCGTCGCCATTGAGCGCGCCAGCGATGCAACCGACCCACAGTTCCATGCTGCGGCGCACTTCCGCTGGCACGTCCCCAAGGACGACCACGTCCGAGACCGCAAAGCGTCCACCCGGTTTCAGCACCCGGAACGCCTCGCGAAGGACAGCATCCTTGTCTGCTGACAGATTGATGACGCAGTTCGAGATGATGACGTCGACGGATTCATCGGGCAGCGGAAGGGATTCCATCGAGCCCTTGAGGAATTCGACATTGGTCGCAGCCGCTTTGCGCTGGTTCTCCCGCGCGAGCGCCAGCATGTCGTCCGTCATGTCGACGCCATAGACCCTGCCCGTTGGCCCAACACGCTTCGCCGATAACAGGACGTCGATGCCACCACCGGAGCCGAGGTCAAGCACCGTTTGCCCGGGTTGAAGGTCGATCATCGCGTTCGGATTCCCGCAACCGAGCGACACCGCGACCGCTTCCTGCGGAAGGTCCGCGGTTTCAGCGGTCGAATAGAGATCGGTAGAAATGGGATCTCCGCATCCGCAACCCGAAGGCGCGCAGCAGCCGTCCTTGGTGACCGATCGGGCAATCTCACCGTACCTGGTTTGCACAGCAGTCCGGACATCCACAGTCGCCATCGTCCCGTCCCCTTGTATACGCGTTGTATACGTGCACGCGAATATTCTGAAGGCTACAGATCCCGTGCTATATTTGTCAAGGCGAATATATGAAGGGGTCGTCTCTGGGGGAAATGGAAACCGTGTTCAAGGCGCTCGCGGATGCGACGCGCCTGCGGATCCTCGGGCTACTGCTGACGGGCGAGGTGTGCGTCTGCCACATCCATGACGCCCTGAAGATTTCGCAGCCAAAGGCGTCGCGCCATCTTGCGTATCTGCGCCGCGCTCGCCTTGTCTCCGCAAGGCGCGCAGGCACCTGGATGCACTATAAGTTGGCAGATCTGTCAGATCCGGTGCTCGCGACGATTGAGCAGGCTGTTACGCACGCTCTCCAGCATCAACCCATCGTGCAGAAGGATCTCGCTCGTCTCGAAACCATCACCGGCTGCTGTGTTCCCTCGCTGACTAAGTCGGCTCAGCCGTGCTGCAGATCTTCCGCAGTCCAGTAAGCCGATTTGCCGACCGAGATTGGCAGCCTAATCGTAAAAACAGCGCCGCCTCCGGGGGCGTTCTCGGCTCGCGCCTCTCCACCATGCAACTCGACGAGATGCCTGACGATCGCGAGTCCGAGCCCGGTTCCACCTGGGCGCGAGCGGGACTTGTCCACACGGTAGAAGCGTTCGAACACCCGCGCGAGATCTTCTTCAGGGATGCCTGGACCTGAGTCAGCCACCGTGATGAGGAACGTGCCGCCGTCGAGCCCGGAGCTCACGCGCAGATCGGCACGCTCTGGCGAGTAGTTGACCGCGTTTTCCACGAGGTTCCGCACGATGTCGTGCAGCTTTGCGGGATCGCCGTCGACATGGCGCGCATCGGGCGCCACCGTGATCGTCACATGCTGGCCTTTGGCTTCGATCGCGGGTGAGAGATCGGCGATCACACCGCCGAACAGCTGCTCGACATCGCACCGCGTCACGTCCAGCACTTCCTGTCTCGCGTCGAGGCGCGCGAGTCGCAGCAGATCCTGAACGAGGCGTTCCATCCGCGTCGAATGACGCGCGATGATCTCCAGAAAGCGGCGGGTCTCGGCTGCGTCGGCGGGGTCGTCGAGCAGCGCTTCGACGTAGCCACGAATCGCGGTCAGCGGCGTTCGCAGTTCGTGCGAGACGTTGGCGACGAAGTCGCGTCGGATCTGATCGGCGCGGCGCAGATCCGTGATGTCATGGAGCACGAGCACCGCGCCGCCTCCGCCCTGCGCTTGAACGGGTGCCGCGCGTGCGATGAACGTGCGACCCGGGTCGCGGCCGAGCGCCAGCTCCTCGGTGCCGGATTCCTCGCCCCGCAGCGCAGCCGTGATCAGGGCGGTGATGTCGGGGTGGCGAATGGCCTCCAGATACAGACGTCCGGTGGAGGCCGGCTCGACACGGAGCATCGCCTGCGCGGCGCGATTCACCAGTTGCAGCCGTCCGTGGATGTCCACGACGAGCACACCCTCAACCATGCCGGTGAGAATCGCCTCCATGCGCGCCCGATCACGTGAGAGTTCTCCGAGCCGCCGCCCGAGCTCGTGGACCGAGTCGTCCATCACACGGGCCACCAGCCCGAGTTCGTCCGCGCCGTAGTCGTAGGTCGAGCGGGCGAGGTCGCCGCTCGAGTACCGATGCGCAACGTTCGCAATCGCCTGGACGCGGCGGGCGAGCGGCGCCGACAACAGCCAGGAGACGAGGAGCGCCAGCGGCACCGATGCCAGCAGGGCCGCCAGCGCCGAATTCCGGATGACGGCGAGCTGGGCCCCGACATCGCTCAACGGCAGCGCCACGCGCACGTAACGAACGACCGGATGCGAGGCGCGGGTCGCGACGTACAGCATGTCGGTGCTGACAGTCGTGCTGTGCCGCCGGCTCGTGCCCACCGCGCCCTCTCGGGCGGCCAGAATCTCGGGTCGGGTGGCGTGGTTCTCCAGCGTAGCCAGCTCCTGCTCGGTCTGCGTCGAATCGCCGACCACGCGTCCGTCAGCGGCGATGAGCGTGATCCGGCTTGCGATGAGCTGTCCGAGGCGGTCTGCTTCTCGATCGAGACCTGCGACATCGCGATCGGTGTTGGACTCGAGGAGCGATGCGATCAGACGCGCCTCGTCGGTGAGATGGCGCTCGATGGCGGCCTGCTGCCGGCTTTCGATCCGCCACGCGACCAGCACGGCGAGTACGAGGAGCGAGGCGGCGGCCGCCGCAAACGACGCGACGAAGACCTGGGTGCGGAAGGTGGTTCGCATCGAGTGGTGAACCACTACTGGAGTGGTGCGCGACTAAGATTCTTCCACTAACTTGTAGCCAAATTGTTTCACCGTGACGAGCGCCGTGACCAGGACCGGCAGTTTCTCACGCAGTCGGCGGACGTGCACATCGACGGTTCTCGTCCCGCCCGTGTATGTGTAACCCCAGACGTCGCCGAGCAGCAGGTCACGCGAGAGCACACGCCCTCGATGCTCGAGGAGATACTGCAGCAGCATGAACTCCTTGGCCGTCAGCTTCACCTCCCGGCCGGCATCGACGACGGTGTGGCGGGCCAGGTCCATCACGAGCGTTCCAAAGGCCAGCGTCGGGCGAGATCCGTCCGTCCGCTTGGAGCGACGCATCAACGCGCGGACACGCGCGACGAGCTCGTTGGGGCTGAATGGCTTCGAGATGTAGTCGTCGGCTCCGATCTCGAGACCGATGATGCGGTCGGTTTCTTCCGCTCGTGCCGTGACCATGATGATCGGTAGCGACGAGGTCGTCTGATCGGCTCGCAGCGCGCGGCACACCTCGAGTCCGCTCAGCCCCGGCAGCATCACGTCGAGGATGACGAGGTCGACCGGCTGCCGACGAATGTGCGCCAGCGCCTCGTCGCCCGTCGGCGACACGTGCGCGGTCCACCCGGCTTTGTGCAGATAATGCGCGATCAGATCGGCGATATCCCGATCGTCCTCGGCAACGACGATACGGGTGGCCGATTCGGGGCTCATGTCGAGCAGGCGGTCCTCATGAGCATTTTATCTGTTCGAGCCACCAAGGACACGGAGAGACACGGAGGATTTGGGCCACGAAGACCACGGAGTCGCTCATGAGTGCCGCTCACCCCGTACCATGAACGTCGGCGAGCGATGTTGAGAGTAGGCAACGGGGGAGACGGGGGAACGGGATGGTCACACGGGGATAACGGTGGAATCGGGGGCAACGGGAATTCTCGATCGTGATCACGACGACGTCCTGTCCCGTTTCCCTGTTTCCCCGTGTCCTTCGTGGCGTGCCTGCCTTTGTGTTCTTTGTGACCTTTGTGGCCCTGACTTTTCCGTTCCTCCTCCGTGATCTTCGTGATCTCCGTGGCCCAGAATTCTCCGCGTCCTTCGTGATCTCCGTGGCCAATCTCTCCGTGTTCTTCGTGGCCTAGCGCACCCCCGATACGAGCCGGATAAGGACGTACGCGATAGCCCCGATGAGCCCGGCGGCGGGGATGGTCAACAGCCAGGCCCACACGATTTGCCCGGCGATACCCCATCGAACCGCAGAGAGGCGGCGAGTCGATCCGACGCCGACGATGGCGCCTGTGATCGTGTGGGTCGTGCTGATGCCGGTGCCCAGAGCGGTCGCCGTGTAGATGGCCAGTGCGGCGCCGGTCTCGGCAGCGAAGCCGCCCATCGGCTGCAGCTTCGTGATCTTCGATCCCATCGTGTGGATGATGCGCCAGCCTCCCGACAGGGTGCCGAGTCCAATCGCCGTGTATGCGAGCATCTCGACCCAGAAAGGAATCGGCAGCTTGCCGGCCAGGTCGCGTTGCAGGAATCCCCCGGTAAACAATGCGCCGGCGATGATGCCCATCGTCTTCTGCGCGTCATTGGCGCCGTGCATCAGGCTGAACCCGGCGGCCGACAGCAGCTGCATCCGGCGAAAGAACGCATCGACGCGCCGTGGGGTGCTGCGCCGGAACACCCAGTGACTCGCTGCCATCAGCGCGAGTCCGACCACGAGACCGATGAACGGCGCGACGACAATGAAGATGAGCGTGCGCGTCCATCCCGAGGCGATGATCGCGACGAGGCCCGCCTTGGCGATTGCGGCTCCGGCGTATCCACCGAAGAGCGCGTGCGAGGAGCTCGTCGGCAGCCCGTAGAACCATGTAATCAGGTCCCACACGATGGCGCCCGTCAGGCCGGCGAAGATGACGGAGAAGGTGACGACGCTCAGGTCGACCATGCCCGAACCGACGGTCTGGGCGACGCCCGTGCCGAACAGAAACGCCGCTGCAAAATTGAAGAAGGCGGCCCAGATGACCGCTTTGCCTGGCGAGAGCACACGCGTCGAGACCACCGTCGCGATCGAGTTGGCGGCGTCGTGAAAGCCGTTGATGTAGTCGAAGAGGAGCGCGACGGCGATGAGCGCGAGTACAGCGATGAGCGAGGAATCCATGGAGTGGGGGACCTTCAGAAACGAGCCGCGGTCACCCGTGCTTGACCACGACGCCTTCGAGAAGGTTGCCCACGTCTTCGCATCGATCCGTGGCAGCTTCCAGGAAGTCGAAGATCTCCTTCCACTTGATCACAGTGATCGGGTCGCGCTCCTCATCGAAGAGCGCGACGATCGCGTCCTGATGCACGCGATCGGCCTCGCGTTCGAGCTGATCCACGCGCGCGGCCAGTTCGAGGACTCCTCGGCGGTCTTCGAGCGCCACCAGCGCCTCGGTGATTCGATCGGTCGAGTCGCAGATGATCTCCGCGAGTCGCCTCGCACCGGGTCTGACGCACGTAATTTTGTAGAGCCGCGACACCGCCGCGGCCGCATCGATCGCATCCATCACATCGTCCAGGGAGCCCGCGAGCGCATGGATGTCCTCGCGATCGAGCGGGGTCACGAAGGTCCGATTCAGGCGCTCGATGATGGTGCGTGTCCGCCCGTCGCAGGAGTGCTCGATGTCCTTGATGGCGTCTGCTTTGCTCAGATCGGGTGGATCGTCGCTGAGCATCTGCCTGAGGATCTTGGCGCCGGTCCGGATCTCCTCCGATAGGCCTACGAAATCTTGGAAGAACCGCTCTTCGCGTGGGATCAGACTGAAACGCGCCATGTCACCTCGATAAATCGAGGGATCGTAGCAGATTTAACCAATCCGTTACATCACCGTTACAGGCTCCAGGAGTGACGGTGGGGATAGGAGTTGGGTTTGCGTGGCTATCGTGTGAGCAGATCTTCGACGCCGAGTTCCGCCGCGCGCGGCACCTTGAACATCGTCCCTGGTGTCATGCGGGTCAGGCGCTGTTCGGCCAACTGATATGCAGCACCCGCGAGCGGCATGGTTCCCGCCTGCGACGAGAACTGCCCGGCGTTGCGTACGAAGTAGCGGGCGAATGCGACGACTTCGGGCCGCCTGGCGCGAGTCACGTTCAGATAGATGAAGAGCGGCCGCGATAGCGGTCGATAGAGCCCGCGGCCGACGCTGCTCGGGGATGGCTCGATCGGACCCTGCCCTACATGGTCGTCGAGATCGTCGACGGCAA
Source organism: Vicinamibacterales bacterium (assembly GCA_035263125.1). Lineage (GTDB taxonomy): Bacteria > Acidobacteriota > Vicinamibacteria > Vicinamibacterales > UBA2999 > Gp6-AA40. Next base: position 8,978 of record DATFRP010000169.1, on the reverse strand, counting down.
CTGCTTTGAGCCGTTGTCTGTTGCGCTCGAAGTATCCATAGCCGACGTAGCCGAGCGCGAGCTCGTCGCCAGCGACGCCGTCGACGATGACGTGATCGTCGCCGCTCGGCGTGTAGTCGCTTCGGCTCGCATCGACCCCGCCGTTGATGACTTCGGTGAAGTAATCGAAGGTACCCGACTCCTTGCCCGGCCCGAACAGCTTGATGTCGCGTGCCGGCCAGTCCTTTCGAATATCGCTCCACTTCGTGACGCGCTTTTCAGCCTGTGGTTCCCAAAGTGTGCGCAGCTCGGGAACAGTGATCGACGATGCCCACGTGTTCTTGGCGTTGACGATGACGGTGATCGCGTCGTGACCGACCGGCAGTTCGACGAACGATACGCCAGCGGTTTCGCACGCCTTCTGCTCGTCAACCGTGATCGGGCGTGAGGCCGTGGCGATATCGAGGAGACCGTGACAGAACTTCATCATGCCCACGGTCGTGCCCGAGAACGTGACCGTCACGGGCATCCGGCGATTGGCCTTCGTGAATTCGCGAGCGACTGCGTCGGCGAGCGGATAAACAGTGCTCGATCCGTCCAATGTTACCGGATCGCTCGGAGGCTGCGCGCGACAGGCAGTGGCCGTGAGCGCGCAGAGGATCAGCAAACGAATCGGCCGAGTCATGGGCCGACGCTACACGTCGTCCGTATCGTGGATGTGGCGGGTGCGGAAATTGGATGTGACTATTTCTTCCCGACCCAGGTGAAGTTCACACCCCCACCACCCGGTGCTGCTGCTGGTGAGACGGCGAAACGTGCGTTGCCGCGACCGATGGTGACTGTGCGACCGGCGACCATTCCGAGTGCCGCGCCGAAGGCCACGTCGCTCAGATAGTGACGCTGGCTCTCGATTCGCGATGAGCCCACAAACGCTGCGGCGGCGAAGGCGGGAATTCCAACCTTCCATCCGAGATGCCGCTGGAGTACTGCTGCGGTCGCGAAGGACGCTGCGGTATGTCCTGAGGGAAACGAGTACGACGTGCCGTCAGGTCGTGTGCGGCCAACGGCGAATTTGATTCCCTGCACCATCGTCTCGGTCATGATCTGGGCGCTCACGAGGTCCGCGCCGATAGCGGCCAGCTTGGTGTTCCCGGTCGCGCGTCCGATCGAATAGGCGGCAAAAGCCCCGCCCAGTTGCGCATAGGTCGACCCGTACGCGTTTCCGACGTTGAAGGCTGGGCTGGTCGATCCGGGAACCATGCCCGAGATCCGCACATCAGAGGAGTGGCCGAGCATCGAGCCCAGCCCTCCCATGCCGAGGATCACTGCTGAATCGAGAGAGGGCAGACGCCTGAAATCCTCAGTGAATGTCTTTGCAAACAATTGCCCGAGACTCGGAACGAAGTCGGCGGATCTGGACGCATCCGCAGTGACCGCCTTGCCGGGATCCGGCGTGAAGTCCGGGGGGACGCGATCGAGTTGTCCTTGATTAACCTGCTGCGGGGAAAGGGTTTGAGCACCTACGACCGAAGGAGCGACCAGCAACGCACAAGACAGCGATATCGAAGCCAGCAGGGGGGTGGCGCGACGAGTCATGTCGGTATCTCCCAGGTGTAGGTTCTGTCCCTTAGCAGTGGTGCGAAGCGGAATGTTGCAGACCGTTTACTCGGTCTTTTCCCTTTGGACGCCGCCTCCGTCCATCCGGCCGATGTCGACCTCTGACTTTGGTATCGGCGGGCGAGATATGAATTGTACCAGGCCGGGGTCAGGCTGCGCGTTCGGCTGTTTCAGCGCCCGGCATCTTTCGATGTTCTCGAGCGATGCCCAATGCAAGAGCGAGCCAAACCGCGACAAGCACGACATTGACGAGCGCAAAGCCGCGAATCGAAAGCGCGAGCTGGACGCCCACGAACACGATGAGCGCCTGCAGCAGATCGCCCGTGCGGACGAAGAACGTGTCGATGGCCTGCTTGGCGTTGTACTTCACCTCGCGGCTGGTCGGCAGGAAGAGCGCGTGGCGTGTGGTGTTCTGGATCGAATAATCAGTTCCGTTCTCGAAGATTTTGATCCATTGCACGACAGCGAGCATCGGCAGCAGCGCAACCGCTGTATACCCGAGCGCGGCGATGGCCGGGAGGACGAACAACGCACCACGTACGCCCGCATGCTTGAAGATGCGTGAGACGACGAAGGCCTGCAGGAAGAAGGCGACGAGATTGGCCGACGTCTGCACAGTTCCCGACAGCGTCGCGATCATCGCGCGCTCGTCGAACCCTGCACCTGCTGCTGCCGCGGCATTTTTTGCAGTCTGCGTGATGAGCGTGTTCATCATGAACCCGCCAAGCGTGTTCACGAGGTTGAACACCAGCACCATCATCGCGATCATCAGCAGATAGCGGCTACCGAGCACAAGCCTGAAGCCATCGCTCTTGGCGAGCGGTCGTTCGCCGTCGTTCAGGGCAAGCCCTTCGACTTCCTTCGCCTGCTGGTAGCCTTTCTCGCGTCGGTGTACGACGATCGTCAGCGCCACCGGCACCAGCAGCCCCGCCGCCGCGATCAGCATCAGCCGATACGGACCGATGCCGCCAAAGAGCGCCGTCGCGAGTCCCGCGCCGATCAGCGCGCCGAGGGTCGCGCCCACACCCACCAGTGGAAAGAGCCGTTTGCCCCGTTCACTGCTGTAGACGTCGTTGGCAAACGACCAGAACTGGGCGACCGCCACCATGTTGAACACGCCGATCCAGATGTAGAACGCGACGCCGATGTGGACGCCAGCCGAGCCGAGCGCCCAGAAGATCAACAGGTGCGACGCGAAGAAGAGCGTGACGCCGGAGATCAACCGGACGCGGTTCACGCGGGCGGCGAATGCGCTGTAAGCGGGGACGAAGAAGAACAGCACCAGCGCCATGCCTGCCGACGCGTAGCTGGCGACGACCGCGCCCGACTCACTCAAGATGAGCGCTTCGCGCACGATTTTCAGTACCTGATAGAAGGCCAGCAGATAGAACCCGTTTGCGGCCAGCAGCAGTGCGCTCGTGCCTTCGCCCGGCCGCACGTCTGTGAAGATGGACAGGGCGCGCTCGGGAATGCTTTTCCTCCGAGCAGCTGGAGTCAGGGGGGAGAGGATCGCCACGCGGGCGATGCTACACCGGGACGGCCCCCGTTGTCGGGGTTCGCGGGACGCTCACCGCCAGCGGGCCGGTCAGCTCCGGCAGGTGCGCCTTCCACCACTGTTCGGCCTGGTCCTGCGTCCATTCGTCGCGTCCGCGGCAGTTGCAGGCCATGCGAAACAGTTCGCCGGCACTTTGCGGCCGTCGCTTCGGGTCTTTCTGCAGGCACGCCATGATCAGATCGTCGAGCTCTTTTGGCACCGGGAGCTCGGTGCGCTGCGACGGCGGCGTCGGCGTCGCCTGAAGATGCTGCATCAGCATCTTCATCGACGTATCCGCCTGGAACACCAGTTCGCCGGTGAGCAGGAAGTACGCCACGCAGCCGAGCGCGTAGACGTCGGCCCGCCGGTCGACCTCACCCTCGGCGAGAATCGTCTCGGGCGCCATATAGGCGGGCGTCCCCGTGGTGGTCTGCTCGAGCGTCGCAAGCGAGTCACCGTCGCGCGCCCGCTCCTTGATCTTCACCAGACCGAAATCGAGCACCTTGGCGAAGTCGTAGTCCAGGCCCATGCGACACACGTAGATGTTGGCCGGTTTGACGTCGCGATGCACGAGACCGCGCGCATGTGCGTCGGCGAGCGAGTGACAGACCTGGCGCAGCAGATGAATCGTGCGACTGGCCGGAAGCGGACCGAACTCCCGCACGAGCGTCTCGAGATCGCGTCCTTTGAGGAGCTCCATCACGTAGTAGAACGTACCTTCGCTCGTGATGCCGAAGTCGAAGACCTCAATCGTATGCGGCGAGCTCAACGCGGCCGTCGCCTGCGCCTCGCGCTCGAATCGGCGCAGGATCGTCTGCGCGTCCGAGTCGGTCTTCGCACCGAGCACCTCGGGGCGCACCAGCTTGATGGCCGCGTTGCGCGCAAGCAGCCGATGCTCGGCGCGCCAGACTTCACCCATGCCACCCGAGCCGAGACGCTCGACGAGGTGATAGCTGCCCAGATCCTGCGCTTCGTGCAGCTTGCGTCCAAGACGCTGCTGGACGCGTGCGGGTACGATCGCGATGAACGCGCACGCGTAGGTCGGCCACAGGATCACGAACAGGTAGACCGGATCGTAGGCGCGGCCCCCGAACAGATACGCCGTCCAGTAGGCCAGCGGATCGAGCGTTGCCGCGACCAGCGAGGCAGCGAGCATGCGCGGCGGGCTGGTCGGCGCGATCATCGAATAGATCAGAATGAGAAGAGCGATCCACGAGACGCGCATCATCTCGTTGCCGATCGGAGGATAGGCCCACGCATTGAAGACGGCGATCCCGACCGCATGGAACAACATCATCGCAGGGCCGACGCTGTTCTTCTGTTCGGCGTCGGTGCTCGGCCGTCGCATGTGGTAGCACATCGCCGCCGAGCCGGTCGATCCGAACAGCTCGATGCTGATGGCGCGCCAGTTCCGTTGCCAGCCGGGCCACAACGCGGGCAGGATGATCGCCTCCACCGCGAGCGCGAACGTCCAGAGCACCACGCCGACGGTGCTGAACACGACGAGGCGGCGGACCTGCTCCGACAGCATCTCGGTCGGCAGGCGGATGGTCGTGCGGCCGACGTCAGTCGTGCGGGCAAGCGGTGCGGCTGGCCGGGCGATGATTTTCTGATGGCCCATTGAATGTCCCAGGGGTCTTGCCAGGGAGTGCCTACGTTCCGGCGTCGACGCGGCGACGCAGCTCCTCCAGGTTCAGCATGATCGATTCGTTCGAGCGCAGCAGGTCGGCGAGGATCTCCTCGCGCGCCCGTCCGTCGCGCGAGGCCTGCGTCGCGGCGCCGATGAACGGCGCCAGACGCTGACTGATGTCCTGGGGCAGCACGCCTTCGAGATACTCCAGCGCCGTGCCGCGCAGCTTTGGATCATCGGTGTGCAGGCCGCGATACGCAATCTGCAGCGGGGCCGTGGGCAGGACGAGCGTCAACAGCGTGAAGACGTGCGCGAGGCTCTGCCCGGCGCGATCCTTCAGAAATTCGTCGACAAAGGTTCGATCCTCGGAGTCGACGGTATCGAGCAGACGGTGGCTCTGCCACACCGGACGACTGACCGCGACTTCGCGACGGACGACGTCGAAGACGCGCTCGCGATCGATGCGGACGCGAGGGTTCTTCTCGAAGATCGACGCGAGCGAGCGGCCGCACTGGAAGCGAACCTCGAAGCGCAGATCCTCGAGTCCGAGCAACAGACCATCGACGGCGCGCTGCGACACGCAGACGGAGAACGCCCGCGCCAGCCTCCGCCGGACGGCAAACGGCTGATTCGGATCGAGCAGTGCGTCGACGAGCTCGCCGACACGCTCTTCGGCGACCTTGCGCAGCGCACGCACCGCGTCTTCCGCGACCGGATCCCACGCGAGCAGCGGAATCACGTGCGGAATCAGCGTGCCCGGCAGCCCTTCGTCATCGCGCAGCACCTTCAGGATGCGGTCGCGATCGCGCGACTTGAGCGCGAGAATCTCCTGCACCTCCGGATCGGACACCGGCAGTCCCATCGTGGTGGTCGCGGTGGTGCGGTCGTAGGTCAGCCCGCCGACGAACGGTGTGGCGAGGGTCTTGAGCACGACCGTCCGCGTCGTGATGTCTTCGACATCGGCGAGGTCGAGCTCGACCGCGCGGTTGATCAGGCTGCGCTCGAGCGTGTGGATGTAGCCGTCGCTCAAGCGGCGCGCCACCCACACCGCAACGACCGAGCAGGCGATCGCGGCCAACATGATCGCGCCGTATTGCCTGGCCAACGGTAACAGGATGAGCAGCCGTATGAGCCCGCCGCCGACGGCGTCGCCGAGGCGATCGAAGCCCACGTCGATGATCGACTTTGCCGCTCGCTTCTCGTCTGCCGGGATCGGCGTGTAGAAGATCTCGTAGCCGGTGCGGAAGAGGGAGCTGCGGAACGTGGACTCGCCAGCGCGGGCAACGAGCGCCCCTTCGAGGCCGGGGAAGAGCAGGCCGCCAAGCCCACCGACGGCCAGCGCCAGTGACGGCGTGCTCGTCGTAATCGCGAGCCCGAGTTTCTCGAGCGCCAGCGTGCTCGCCGTGGTCTGCACGACGAACGCGAGCAGGCTGACGCCCGCGTAATAAATCGCGAAGAACCGCAACAGCGTGTCGCCGCGTCCGAGCACATCGACCGCCTGGACCTTGAAGATGTAGTCGACGAGCGCCGCGGCGATCGTGCCGAGCAGCACGAGCGCGGCCAGGTTGCGAAGGTATGGCGTGGACGCGAGCACACGCAAACCCGACTGCGGTGATGCCGCCGAGAGCTCTGGCGCTTCGTGCATCGTCGTCTTGCGCTCGCTCGCTTCAGTGAACGAGGCCAGACGCCGCGTCAGAACGGCGCACACGAGATTCAGCCCCGCGAGGATCGGGAGCATCGAGGCAACACCGAACAGCGCAGCGACGCGCTCCGCGACCAAAGCGCCTGCGAGACCGCTAAGGGTTCCCACACCGGCGATGCGCGCGAAGTGTTGACGGGCGGTATGTGGATCGAAGCGTTCCGTCGCGATCAGCCAGAAGCCGGAACCGAGCATCGGGCCGAGGCCGGAGATCTGGAGATACACCGCCTGGGCGGCCAGCGCCGGCATCGCAAACGTCAGCCCCCACAACGCGAGCAGCAACGCCGAGCTGATAGCAAACGCCGCGGGGACGAACGTCGCCGGAGACACCTTGCTCAAACCGCGCGAGCCGGCAAACACGAGGAGGATGGAGAAGACGGCTGTCGCCACGACGATCGTTGGAAGCGTGGTCACGTCGAGGTTGGCGAGATACAGCGCGTCGCGCGTCGCCTTGCCCGCGATGAACTGCGCGCTCACGGCCCCAGAGCAGATCATCGCCGTCATCAGCGAGGCATCGGGACGAGGCTGGGAGGAAGGCATTACTCCTGTTGGGTTTCGGGACTCAAGCCGGACCAATAGGGCTGGTCCCCGATGAACCGTTGCCGTCGCTCATCGTATCACCCCGTCCTTTGGGACCTTGAACGCCGATATGCGACCTGGGCCACGGAGATCACGAAGGACACGAAGAGTTGTGGCCACGGAGATCACGAGGACACGAAGAGTTGTGGCCACGGAGATCACGAAGGACGCGGAGAGTTCGGCCACGGAGATCACGAAGATCACGGAGGAGGAACGGAAAAGTCAGGGGCCACAAAGATCACAAAGAACACAAAGTCAGGCACGGAGAAGAGCTTTCGTGATCAGTCCTTCGTGGCATCACTGTGATGCTCTCTCCCGTCCGTAGTACCCTGATGGTGCGCCCGTGCTGTTCTTCGAATTCTTTCCGTTGTTCGTTGCCCTCGTCGGCGTCGTGGCCGCGATTCTCCTCTACATGAAGGACCGCCAGGCCCGCGACAACAACGAACCCGAGGACCCGATCACTGCCCCTGACCCGTCCCGCCGGGACGATGGCGGCCGTCCGGGTCTGCGTCCGAGCATGCGGGCATAGCGACAAACTGCTGTTCAAGAACGGCTCAGCCGGCGTTATCTTGAGTCAACAGGAGTGCTCGAGATGCGCGCTGGATTCCTGACCGTTGTCCTCACGGTGTGTGTGTCGGCGGTCGTGATGGCGGCTGACGATCGCTGGATAGAAGTCAAGAGCCCTCACTTCACAGTGGTCTCGAATGCCGGCGACAGGACCGCGCGGAACGTGGCCTGGCAGTTCGAGCAGATTCGGGCTGCGATTCAAGCGGGCTGGCCCTGGGCCCGCGTTCAGCTCGATCGTCCGGTGATGGTGATCGCCGCCAAGGACGAAGCCAGCATGAAGGTGCTGCTGCCGCAGTATTGGGAGAAAGGCGACCGGGAGTCGCGTCCGGTGAGCGTCTTCAGCACGACACCAGACCGGCACTTCATCACAATGCGCAGCGACGTCAAGGCGGACGATACGCAGGGCGTCAACCCCTACTACGCGTCGTATTGGTCGTACAGCGCGCTCACGCTCGATAACGCGTTCGAACGACAGCTCCCGCTCTGGTTTCGCGGCGGCCTGGCCGAGGTCCTCAGCAACTCGATCGTTCGTGACAGCGAGATCCAGTTTGGACGTCCGATCCCCTGGCACGTGGCGGCGCTGCAGGAAGGAAGGTTGCGTCTCTCGGAACTGATCGCGCTCGATGCCCGCTCACCCTATTACACGAACGGCGTCTCGCGCAGCAGGTTCGACGCCCAGTGCTGGGGTGTCATGCACTACATGTTGTTTGGAAGACCTGCGGATGGTGCGGAGAAGGTGAATCAGCTTGCGGCGCTGCTGCTGAATGGCAAGTCGTCAGCGGATGCCATTCAGGAGGTCTTTGGCACCGTCGACGCGCTCGAGCAGGAGTACCTCCTGTATCAGAGGAAACCGATTACCAACTACGCGCGATTGAAGGTCGAGACGAACGCCGCGTCGAAGAATTTCCCGACACGGACGCTCACCGCCGCCGATGCTGCCATCGTCCGTGCGGCGCTGCATGGAGCGATGAATCGCGTCGCCGATGCCCGCGCGCTGATTGCCGACGTGCGAACGACTGCACCCGAGGCGCCGGGAAGCTACGACGTCGAAGCAATGCTGCTCGATCGTGAGGGTAAACGCGATGACGCCCGAGCGGCCTTCACCAAAGCTGCGGCGCTGAAGTCGGACAGCTTCTACACACACTATCGGCTTGCGGTACTGACCTGGCGCCCTGGTCCGGACAAAGATACGCGAGACCGAATCGAGCGATTGTTGCGACGTTCGGTGGCCCTGAACGAATCGTATGCTGAATCGCACGCATTTCTTGCCGACGTGATTGCACTGGGGGCACAGCCTGCCGACGCGCTGGATATCGCGAAGAAGGCGGTCTTGCTGGATCCCTCGAGCTCCAGCGTCCGGCTCTCGCTGGCAC
>DATFRP010000168.1:0-10104 GCA_035263125.1 Vicinamibacterales bacterium | reverse complement strand
GGATGGATCCTAGCAAGACGCTGGCCTGGACCTCAAGGGTAGACTGACCCCCGAAAAATCCATATGACCAAGACACACGACATCGTCGTGATCGGGGCGGGACACAACGGCCTGGTGACTGCGGCCTATCTCGCAGCGGCGGGAAAAAACGTGCTCGTGCTCGAGCGCAATCCGTGGTCGGGAGGCGGGGTCGTCACCGCCGAGCTGACGGGGCCTGGCTTCGCGCACGACCGGTTCAGTACGGGTCACATCTTCATTCAGGCCAATCCGCTGATCAAGAACGACGAGCTCAAGCTGCGCTCGCGTTACGGGCTCTCGTACATCTATCCGGAGATGCCATTCATCTGCGTCTTCGAGGACGGCTCGACGATCGGGTTGTACCGGGATCGGAAGAAGACGTACGAGAGCATCGGGGCATTTTCGAAGAAGGACGCCGACGCGTTCCTTCGCTTCGCCGACATCGCGATGCAGTACCTCCCGCTGGTGTCGGCGTCGTTGTACACGCCTCCGGTGCCGCTGGGGGCGAGCCTGGCGATGCTCGATCAGAGCGACGAAGGCCGGCAGCTGTTCGCCATCATGCACAAGAGCCCGTACGACGTGATCCTCGAGAACTTCGAGCACGAGCGGGTGCGGCTCTTCCTCATGCGCATGGTGTCGGAGAACCTGACCGGTCCCGAGGAGAAGGGCCAGGGGCTCGGCATCTTCGTGTTTCTCGGATTCATGGAGCAGTACGGAATCGGAATCGCCGTGGGCGGCAGCGGCAGCCTGACGGCGGCATTGATCCGTTGCATCGAAGCGCATGGCGGCCGCGTGATCAACAGCGTGTCGGTGGAGACCGTGCTGTTGAAAGGCGGCCGCGCCACCGGTGTGCGCACCGTGGATGGCACGGAGTACTTGGCCAAAGACGCGGTCGTCGGTTCGATTCACCCGCATCTGCTCGACCGCATGGTGCCAGGCCTTGATCGGGGCATCGTCGGACGCGCAGCGCGCACCGAGGTCTCGGCCAACTCCTGCCTGACGATCCATGCGGCGCTCAACGAGCCGCTGCGCTTCAAGGCTGGTGCGCACGTCAATCAGGCGTATTTCACGGAGCTGATGCCCGACAATCTCGACACGCTGCGGCGGTTCTTCGATTCGCTGCGCTACGGACGCATCCCCGAGACGTCGCTCATCGGGCTGGTGTCGCCATCGACGTTCGACGCAACGCGCTGCCCTCCTGGCAAAGCGACGTTCCATGCGTGGGACTACGTTCCCTACTCACATCCCGATGGAGGCCCGCAATACTGGGATCAGGCCAAGCCGGCGTTCGCGCAGACGCTCTTCAAGCGGATGTCACGCTTCATCGACAACCTCACGCCCGCCAACATCATCGATTTCGTCGTCGACAGCCCGCTCGATCTCGAGCGCGCATCGGTCAGTTTCCAGAAGGGCGATCTGCACGGCATCGCACCGTACATGTATCAGTCCGGTTCGCACCGGCCCACTCCCGATCTCGGTCAGAACGTCGTGCCGGGCGCCGAGCGGCTCTATCTCGTCGGTCCGTTTCAGCATCCGGGTGGTGGAGTGTTCGGCGCGGGACGTGCAACAGCGTTGCGCATGTTCGACGATCTGAAACTCGATTTCGACAAGACCACCCGGTCATGATGAAGATCTACGGTCAGGACAACTCTGAACTGATGCAGATCCACTCCATCGAGCGCGATGGCAACCGTCTCGTGCTGAAGGGCAAAGTGTTCGGGACGATGCCGATCAGCGCGAGGCTCACGCCGCAGGAGGCACGAAACGGGTTGAAACTCCTCAACTTCAAGGTGGGACTGTTTCTGCTGACGTTCCTCTTCAGGAAGTAGCGATACCTCGAGAGTTCGAGGCCACGCTTTCGCAGCGGGTTCAACGCGGGGCGTTTTGGCCCACGCCCTCGGGCGTGGCCTAGACGAAGCTCGCCTCTGGCGAGCGGAGTCTGGCGAAGCTGTCGAAAATTGGGCAGCCGGCAGGGTCGTCGACACCACCTCACCTGCCCATCCCGTTGAAACCATTGGTTTAAAGTCCGCCCGCGATGCGGCATCGCCGTTGCCCCTCCTGACATTCCGTCGATGTGCTCGGCCCGGCAGCGTAAGCCGACGGCGACTCGAGCACGCCGATTTCGAATGATGAGCCGCCGCAAGGCGTCGAAAAGGAGACCCGAGATGTCAACCGTTGCCGCAACAACCAGGGCGCCGAAAGAGCCGCGAAATGGCGTAGACACGCCGACCTTGCTCGCCACCATCAACGTCGTCAAGGACACCCCGGCACTCGCGAACTTCCAGTTTCGCGCCAGCAGCCGCTGGGTGGACGGAACGTACAGCGAGTCGCGTGTGGAGTCGTTCACCGGCGCTGGAGGCGAACACACGCATCAGAACCAGTTCCGCTACGAGATGGATCATCCCAAGGTGCTCGTCGGTCAGGATCGCGGGGCCACGCCCGTCGAACTCCTGCTGCACGGGCTGGCCGGTTGCATCACCGCCGGCGTCGCCAATATCGCCGCAGCGCGTGGTGTGACGCTGACGTCGGTCGAATCACTGGTGGAAGGCGATATCGATCTTCGGGGCATCCTTGGACTGTCGGACTCCGTCCGCAATGGCTACGAACGCATCCGAATCAGCTTCACGATCGCGGGTGACGCGCCGCCTGAGAAGCTGCGTCAGATCGTCGAGCAGTCGCGCGCACGCTCGGCCGTGTTCGATGTGCTCACCAACGGCGTGCCGGTTGAAGTGACCGTCAACACTCGTTGAGAGCGGGCCGTGCCACGCACCACGACGATCATCATCGGCGCCGGACAGGCAGGGCTCGCCATGAGTCGCTGCCTGTTCGACCTCGGCATCGAGCACCTCGTGCTCGAGCGGGGGAAGCTCGCGCAGCGGTGGCGCAGCCAGAGCTGGGATTCGCTGCACCTGCTGACGCCGAACTGGATGACCCGCCTTCCGCAATTCCAGTACGAGGGCAGCGACCCGAACGGCTTCATGTCAGTGCCGCAGCTGATCGCGTTCCTCGAACGCTACGCCGCTTCGTCCGAAGCGCCGGTCCTGACCGAGACGGCAGTCGAACGCGTGGAGCCTTCGTCGAATGGCTTCCACGTCGTCACCAGCCGCGGCGAGTGGTCGGCTTCGTCAGTGGTCATCGCGACGGGATACTGCGATCTGCCTGCCGTTCCTCTGGCGAGCCGAGGGCTCGCCTCGTCGGTCCTGCAGATCGCGGCTCCCGATTACCGTCGCCCCGAACAATTGCCGGCCGGCGGCGTGCTCGTTGTCGGCGCGTCTTCTACCGGTGTGCAACTCGCCGACGAGATTCAGCGCTCAGGACGTCAGGTGACGCTGGCGATCGGACGTCACACACGTTTGCCTCGGCGCTATCGTGGACGCGACATTCTGTGGTGGCTGGATCAGATCGGTGTGCTGAGCCAACACGTCGACGCGGTTCAGGACGTCGAGCGTTCGCGCCGTAAACCCTCACTGCAATTGGTCGGCAGACCTGATCACGCGTCGCTCGACCTGTCAGTGCTGCACCAACGCGGCGTTCGGCTGGTCGGCAGGATCCGCGACATCAACGGCCACCGCGTGATGCTTGGCAACGATCTCGCCGCAACAACTGCCGCCGCGGACATCAAGCTGGCTGAGATCCTCACCCGCATCGATCGGTTCATCGCCACGACCGGCATCGGGGCCGAGCCGCGCGAGCCTTTCACGCCGACCTGGCCGCTAGCCGCCGGCGCCCCTGACGATCTCGATCTCGAGCGCGAAGGCATCGAGACGGTCATCTGGGCAACCGGATACCGGCGAGCGTATCCATGGCTGCACGTGCCGGTTCTCGATGCTCGTGGCGAGATCATGCACACCGGCGGAATCACGCCCGCGTCCGGCCTCTACGTGCTCGGCCTGAATTTTCAGCGCCGGCGAAACTCCAGTTTCATCGACGGCGTCGGACACGACGCATGCGTGATCGCGCACGAGATCGCCAGAACGACGGCGCGTGTGCGCGTCGCGTGAGGAGGCATTCCGATGAGAGCCGATGCGGTCATCGTTGGAGCGCGCTGTGCTGGCTCAGCGACTGCCATGTTGCTGGCACGAGCAGGCGCGCGTGTGGTGCTGGTCGACAGGGGCGTGTATGGCACCGACACGCTGTCGACGCACGCCCTCATGCGAGGCGCGGTTCTGCAACTGCATCGGTGGGGGATCCTGCCCTGCATCATGGCTGCGGACACACCGCCAGTCTTCTCCACGACGTTCAGCTACACCGCCCACGACATCACCGTGCCGATCGAACCGAAATACGGTGTCGCGGCGTTGTACGCGCCACGACGAGCGCTGCTCGATCGAACACTGGTCGATGCCGCTGCCGCCAGCGGGACTGATGTGCGATACGGCATTCGCGTCGACGACGTGATCGTCGATGACAACGGACGCGTACGCGGAATCACCGCCCTGGCTGGCGGCACACGTCAACGCATCGAAGCCGACATCGTCATTGGCGCGGACGGACTGCATTCGACGATCGCCGAGCGCATTGGCGCACCGCGCATTGTCGAAGGCCGGCACGCAGCAGCCGTCCTGTACAGCTACTGGGAGGACCTGCCGGTTGACGGTTACTACTGGCGGTTCCAACCAGACGTGAGCATCGGGGCCATTCCCACGAATGACGGGGCCACGTGCGTGTTTGCCTCGGTCGCATCCGAACACTTTCGGGACGAGATTGACGGTGACGCAACATCCGCGTACCGACGGCTGATTCGTCGCGCGTCAGCCGAGTTCGACGCACGGCTCGATGGCGCACGGCGGGTCGAGCCAATCCGAGGATTTGGCGGACACCCTGGTTTCATCAAGCGCAGTGTCGGCCCCGGCTGGGCGCTCGTCGGCGACGCGGGGTACTTCAAGGATCCGGCGACGGCTCACGGCATCACGGACGCGCTGCGAGATGCCGAGTTGCTGGCACGAGCGATCACGCGCGGGACAGCCGATGCGCTTGCCGATTACGAGACGACGCGGCACGATCTGTCGCTGCGGCTGTTCGAAGTCACCGACGCAATTGCCTCGTTCGCCTGGAGCGATGACGCGTTGCAGGCGTTGCACCGGACGTTCAGCTCCGAGATGTCGAGGGAAGTGCGGGCGCTGGCCGCGTTGGAGCCATCGCATGTCAATCAGGGTCGGCCAGCGTGCCTCACGTAGCCTGACGCTCACGGCGGAGCACGTACGTAGGTTCGCCGAGATTTCAGGCGACCGCAATCCGCTCCACTTCGATGCGGCGTTCGCCGCAGGCACGACATTCGGGCGGCTGGTCGTGCAGGGTGGACTCACGACCGGGTTGCTCCATGCGCTCGTCGCGATGGACATGCCGGGACCTGGCACAGTGTTTCTGAGCCAGAACTGGAAGTTCACCGCGCCGGTCTACATCGACGACACCATCACCGCCGAAGCAGAGGTCGTGTCGATCCATCCTTCGAAGCCGGTCACGCAGCTGCGCGTGCAGATTCGACGAAGCGATGGAACGATCGTCCTCGACGGCGAGGCGTGGTGCTACACGTTCGCCGGCACGACACTCTAACGGCCTCGGCCACGACCTTTGCCGGGGTGGCTGTCGTAGTCGTGACCACGATCGTGATCACGATCGCGATCGCGATCCCATCGATGGTCATGTTCGACCCGGCCGCGAGGTCCGTCCCAATAGCCTTCGAAGAACGCGCGCCCGTCATAACGTGATGCCACCCATCGCGCCCCGCGATACGGCGGGCGGGTCCAGTACCCGTCATGCCACACGTAGCGTCGTGAGACCGGGTACCAATACCCCTCGACCCACACAATGTCGGGTCCTGGGGGCGGTGGCGGCGGAGCCACGTAGACCGCGCGTGGCGGCGGACCAATCTGGATTCCGATCGAGACGTGCGTCTGAGCCGACACGAGGGAGGCGGTGGTCAGCACGAAGGTGGCGAGAAACATCGTCCAGATGAAAGGCTTCATGAGTGATCCTCTCCTGGGACTGTCGGCAATTTCCGGTCCATGGGTCCGGCAACACGATCACGGCCTCGATCGGAGAGAACGCGGTGACCTGCGCGGTCCTTTTTCAAATGTGAAACGCCCGGATCGGAAAGTGTGATCGGCGTGCTCGCTCGTACCGGATCACTCCGCGCGCAGCGCAATGAGCGGATCGACGCTGGTTGCTCGTCGCGCCGGTACAAACGACGCGAGCAGGCAGATCGCGACGAGGAGACCGGCGACCGCTCCATACGTGAGCGGATCGAAGGGACTGACGCCGAGGAGGAGTCCTTTGAGCAGTCGCGCAATAACGGCCGCGAGCACCAGACCGATCGCGATGCCAACGATCGCGAAGCGGCCTCCCTGCGCCAGCACACCGCGAATGATGTCCGCCGCCCGTGCGCCGAGCGCCATGCGCAGGCCGATCTCCTGCGTCCGCTGGCTGACGTGATACGCGATCATCCCGTAGAGCCCGATCGACGCGAGCAGCATTCCCAACCCGCCGAAGAGGGTTGTCATGAACGCGCCCAAGCGAATCGGGAAGAACCCCGAGCCGTTGTCGAGGTGTGTCGTCATCGAGCGCACGTCGAACAGGGTGACACCCGGATCGACCCGCGTGATGGTTTGCCGTATCGTCGATGCCAGCTCCACTGGCGATCGCGACGTGCGGACGATCACGGTCGCCAGTGACGGCGCGGTCTGCGCCAGCGGATTGAAGATTGCCGGCTGCGGTGACTCGCCCACGTTCAAGTACTTTCCGTTCCCGACCACTCCGACGACCTCGCGCGCGGTGCCGTAGGCGGTGAGGTGGCGTCCGAGCGGGCTCTGATTCGGCCAGAACAGACGAGCCAACGTTTCGTTCACGATCACGACCGGCGTTCCGTTGGCATCATCGCGTTCGCTGAAGGTACGGCCCTCGAGGATGGGCACGCCCACGGCGGTGAAATACATCGGGCTGACATCGAATCTGAATGCAGACGGCGGCTGCCAATCCGGATCCGCCGGTCGCACGTCAGGTACGACCGAAGCGTTCTGAGTGATCACCGACATCGGGAGCAACGACGTCCATCCCACGTGATCGATTCCCGGCAGCGCTGCGACGCTGGTGGCGATGCGTTCATAGAAGGCGAGGCGCTGGGCCGTATCGTAGCCGTGAATTCCCGGGGAGACCGAGGCGACGAACAACCCGTCCGGATTGAAACCGAGATCGACCGCCCGAGCATGATGAAGGCTCCGGACGAACAGACCGCCGCTGACCAGCAGGGTCAACGACAGCGCAACCTGCGCCACGACGAGACCGCTCCGCGTCAAGCTGCCGCTTCCGCCCGCCGCACCGCGCCCGCCGGTCTTGAGCGAGCCGCCAGGATCCGAGCGACCAGCGAGGAGAGCCGGCGCGAGTCCGGCCACGACGCCGGCACCGATCGACATCAGGAACGCGATCGCCACGACACCACCATCGATGCTGAAGTCGGGGCTGATGTCGATGATCGCCGATACGCCCGTGAAGATCTCCTGCAGCCCGCGCATGGCGACGACGACGACTGGCAGCGCGACGAGCCCGCCGAGCAAGGCGAGCGTCACGCCCTCGGTGAGAAATTGACGCATGATGCGGCCGCGGCGCGCGCCGAGGGCCGCACGCAGCGCCACTTCGCGGCCTCGGCTCGCGGCACGCGCCATCAGCAGGTTCGCGACGTTGGCGCTGGTGATCATCAGCACGACGACGGCGAGACCAGCCAGGGCCGTGGATGCCGTGCGAAGGAACGATCCCAACACCGGTGTGGGGCGTGTGTGCGTTTCGGGCACGACACGCAGGGCGAGGTCTTTATGCGTCAGCGGATACGCGCGGGCGAGCGCCGCCGCGGCGACGTCGAGGTCGGCGCGTGCCTGCGCCAGCGACACGCCGGGCTTCAGGCGCGCGAGCACCGTGAATGGTCGCACCGCGCGATCCACGAAGATCGAAGGCGCAGACGAGGCCGGTGTGTCGCTGAATGCCTCGTTCATCCACGCCGGGACGTACGCCGACATTCGCATCAGCGACTCGGTGCCGCGGAACACCGGCTCCGTGACACCGATCACGGTGAACGGCTGCGCGCCGATTCGTACCGTCCTGCCAACGACCGATGGATCGCCCGCGAATCGCGTTCGCCAGTACTGGTAGTCGAGGACCAGCACCGGCGCATCGCCGGCCGCGCGGCCTTCATTCGGCTGAATCAGCCGTCCAGCCGCCGGCCGCACCCCGAGCATCGCGAAGTAGTTGTCGGTCACCATCAACGCCATGATCCGCTCGGACCGGCCATCCGCGGTCAGGGCGGCGATCCGCGGCGCGTATCCGACCGCATCGGCCAGCACCTTCGTGCGGGCGCGATAATCCTGAAGGTCCAGAAAGGACACACGGAATCCTTCGCCGGTGCGGTTGCTGATCGAGATGATCTGTTCGGGACGATCGACCGGCAGCGGTCTGAACATGACGGCGTTCAACACGGCGATCATCCCGGTCATTGCACTCATGCCGATCGCGAGCGTGAGCACCGCGGACGCGGCAAACACCGGCGCGCGGCGGAGCGCGCGAAGCGCGTAGCCAACGTCCTGCTTCAGGATCGCCACGTGCTCGCGCAGGGCGGTCGTGACCACGTCGCGCGCGATGTCGAGCCACAGCGTGACAATCGCGCGCAGACTCCCCTGGCGCCGCGCGTCCCTGTGCTGCGCGCGCAGCGTCTGCTCCAGGTCGCGTCCGTGATCGGCCCTGAAGTCGAATGGGAAGAGCCGCACGAGCGCGCGGAAGATCCGATCCGCGAACGACCACCGGCGAGCGGGGCTCACACCGACCTCGGCCGCGGCACGAGCTTCTTCTCGCGCGCCATCTCGACGATCGCCTGGAGGCGATCGATCTCCGCGGCGGCCACCTTGCGGCCGAGCGGCGTCAGCCGGTAATACCGGCGCCGTTCATCGTCGAGTGAGATATCCGGTCGCTCATCCGTTTCGACGATCAGGCCGTCGGCTTCGGCACGGCGGATGAGCGCGTACAGAGTGCCGGCACTGAGGCGGACGGCGCCGTCGGTGCGGCGGGCGATCTCTTTGAGAACGGCGTAGCCGTGCTTGTCGCCGTCGGCCAGTGCGACGAGCGTATGCAGCATCGGCGTGGTGAGCGGCAGAAAAGCGTCAACGCGGGTGCGTGGAGCCATCGATACCTCGTGTATCGGCATACTATAGCGTACTGCGATATATACGGGCGGGCGCCACGGAAAGTTCTTGGTGAGCGGCAGGCATGCGTCGGCCGAGCGCATGGCGCAACGCTGTATCGGTTGAGTTTGACCAGCGACGATGGGGCGAGCACAATTCGACATCGTCTCGTTTCCGTACGGGACGACACACCACTCAACGGAGGCGTGTCATGGTCCCCCGCGTCACCCCCGATTCCCCTCCGAGGATCACTCGGGCTCCTTTCTTCAATGTTCTGGTTGCCTGGTGCATCGTCGTCGCCGCGCTCCCGATCATCGCTGCCCGGTTCGCACTGGTGCCGATCTACGAGTCACAGCGGCTGATGTTGCCCGCGTTCGGCACGTTCTTCTGTCTGCTTGGATTCGCGTACGTCTTCAGTCTGCGCCACGGATTGGGCCGTGCGATGTTCGTCGCTTCCACAGTGAGTTCCAACACCGCCGCACGACGTCATCGAATCTCGATCAATGTGCTGCTCGCGTGCCTCATCCTCGCGTCGATCGGCGCCGCGGCGATCTATCTGTGGGTGTTCGAGAGTGGACGGACCTCGCCGACGTTTCCGAAGCTGCCGCGCAGCTCGGCCGGCGCGGTGATGCTCGCGCTGTCTTACGTCTCGATGTTCGTGTTGGCCGAAGGGGCGCTCGCCATCATGGCCGTTCGCGAGTATTTGCAGGACGTCATGGGGCTGACCGATGCCGACGCTGTCGCGGGGACGCCCACGACAGAGCCGTCGCCGTCGACACACTTCGCGATCTCATACCGGGTGGTGCCGCGCGAGCTGGTCTCCAGCGCCGAATCGCAATTCGAGAGCGAGCTGTCGACGGCTGACGAGCGACGACGTGACGCCAGCCGAGAAGTCGGCGATCGGACGTCGTCCGCAGTGCCGGTA
>DATFRP010000167.1:0-3347 GCA_035263125.1 Vicinamibacterales bacterium | reverse complement strand
CCTGATCGCGGTGAGCGGCGTACGCAGATCGTGACTGAGTGAGGCGAGGAGGGTGGCCGCCAGATCCGCCTTCTGCTGGACGAGTTCGGCGGCCTCACGTTCGGCAAGGAACTGGGCGCGCTCGATGGCAATCGCGACCACACCTGCCACCCCATCGAGCGTGCCGATATCGAGATCGGGTGACACCGCTGCGAGAAGTCCGACCGCCTTCGTACCGTGACGCAGCGGAACGATGGAAATCTCGTTCTGCGCGCCCACCTGGACGTGGCCGCCGTATGCGCGCTGCCGGGCATCGTATTCCACGGTGCCACGCGCCTTCGCCAGCGCAGTGTTCAAGGTGTTGTCGT
Organism: Vicinamibacterales bacterium; assembly: GCA_035263125.1. Classification (GTDB taxonomy): domain Bacteria; phylum Acidobacteriota; class Vicinamibacteria; order Vicinamibacterales; family UBA2999; genus Gp6-AA40. The sequence continues at coordinate 3,000 of DATFRP010000167.1, read as the reverse complement.
CGATGTCGATATCTTCGCCGCTGCCCTGGTGGACCTGCCATCCGTACTCGACTGGCAGGCAGATCGCGACCTTGGCAAGATCGAAGCGCCGTGCGACATAGCGGGCCATCGCGTCGATAGCTCCGGTGGTTTCCGTCGTCAGCAGCACGTCGCGTGTGAGGTCGAACAGGCGCGTCACTTCGTTGCGGCGTGCGATCGCCTCGGACGTCCGATCCTGCGCGGCGGCCGAGAGGTTACTGGCGATCACGGCGACGATGAGAAACACGAAGAGCGCCACCCAATTCTGCGGATCCGCAATCGTGAACGTGCCGACCGGTGGCAGAAAGAAGAAGTTCAGCGTCAGCATCGCGACGACCGACGCGATGATGGCGATGCGAAGACGCGCGGCTGTTGCCGTGCCGAGCACGATCAACAACAGGCCGAGCGCGGCGGTCGTGGCGCTAACGTCGGGAACGGCTCGCAGCAGTGCGGTGACCGCGGCGATCGCGACCAGGCCGGCAGCCAGCACCGTCACGTCTCGCGAACGTACTCCACGCAACATCGTTACTCATCCTCAATTCTGACACCTGATGCACGCCGGACCGCGGTCGCTGTGATCTTCTTACCGACTCCTTACGGCTTTCTTACGCCGGCGCGCTTTAGAAAGATTGAGGGGATCATGCGGGGCGTCACAGCAATTCGCTCATCGGCGGTGTCGCGAGAACAGCTCAGTCAGATTCTCGGCGACTATCTGGCACTCGATCGCGCGCGCAGGTTCCGGCGGCTCCTCCTCAAGCGTTTCGGGCTCCTGACACTGGGGGCGATCGCAATCGCCATCGGGATCACCGGCGAGTCTGCGTCTGTTCGATGGGCTCTCGTCGCCCTGTTCGCGGCGCCGCCGGTCTTGGCGTCGATCGCTGAGCTCAGGCTCGAACGCCGCCTTTCGCGCCGATGTGACGGGATCGATGTGGCCGCGCGACACAACACGTGAGGCATTCAAACCGCTCCGCCATCTCGTAGCTGTTAAGAAAGTCATAAAAAGTCCATAAGTACGGCCGGTAGGGGCGCGCTCCTGTGCGCTCCTCCACGCATAATTAGGGGGACGCCAAGTTCGCGTCGCGCAGGGCCCGTTCGAAAGGACGGGCCCTACGTGTATGCGCGATACGGGGGACCCACGTGAGCATGCTGCTCACCGGGGCGAATCGTTTTGCCGGAGCCGAGCACGACTGCGCACGAAGGCGGCTTGTCCGCCAGAGGCAGCGGGGATGCGCGAGGCGACGGCGGAAGGTAGAGGACTCCAACCTCGAGCCCGTCAGCTAACCCCGTCGGCAATTGGAGTGCTCCGTGGCTGAAGAGTCCTTTCTCGGTCAAGTCAAGCGCCTGATCGTCGGCGCGCCTATTCCCTCGTCGCTCGCACATCACGAGCGGTTCTCCCGCGTCACCGGGCTGGCAGTACTCTCCTCCGACCCGCTCTCGTCAGTGGCGTACGCCACCGAGGAGATTCTGCGCGTGCTCACGATTGGTGGCGTGGCGGCGATGAGCCTCGTCACGCCGATCGGCGCGGTGATCGCCGCCATGCTCGCGATCGTTGTGTTCTCGTACCGCCAAACGATTCACGCCTATCCCAACGGCGGCGGCGCCTACATCGTCGCCAAGGAGAACCTCGGTCGAACGCCGTCGCTGATCGCGGCCGCGTCACTGCTGATCGACTATGTCCTGACCGTGTCGGTCAGTATCGCTGCTGGCGTCGCGGCCATCACTTCCGCGCTTCCGCGGTGGCACATCGATCCGGTCGTGCTCTGTCTGGCCTTCGTCGCGATCCTCATGTTCGGCAACCTGCGAGGGATCCGCGAATCGGGGCGACTCTTTGCCGGTCCGACCTACATCTTCATCGTCAGCATTCTCGCAATGGTTGCGGTCGGCGCATGGCGCTACGTCTCGGGCACACTGCATCCGATCGCGCAGAGCGAGCACGCCCTGCCGCCCGGCACGACCATGCTGCCGCTGTTCGTGCTGCTGACCGCCTTCTCCAACGGCTGCACGGCGCTGACCGGCGTCGAGGCAGTGTCGAACGGAGTGCCTGCGTTTCGTCGGCCCGAAAGCCGGAACGCCGCTCAGACACTGGTCGCGATGGCGGTGATGTCGATCACGATGTTCATCGGGATCACGCTGCTCGCCCACGCCTACGGCATCGTTCCGAACGACTCGGAGACCGTCGTCTCTCAAATCGCGCGGGCGACGTTCGGCGGACGGGGATGGCCGTACTATCTGGTGCAGGCCTCGACCATGGCGATCCTCGTGCTGGCGGCGAACACGGCATACGCCGATTTCCCGCGGCTGTCGTCGATCCTTGCTCGCGACCGGTTCCTGCCGCGCCAGTTCATGAACCAGGGCGATCGGCTGGCGTTCTCGAACGGCATTCTGATCCTGAGCGTGCTGGCGTCAGTACTGCTCGTGGTCTTCGGCGGCGACACGCACGCCCTGATCCCGCTCTACATGATCGGCGTCTTCGTCTCCTTCACGCTCTCGCAGGCGGGAATGGTCATTCACTGGCGCACCCTGCGCGGATCCGGCTGGAGGACGAGCGCGGCGGTCAACGGGTTTGGGGCCGCTGTCACCGGCGTCGTTCTGCTGATCGTGGCGACGACCAAGGCCGCCGAAGGCGCATGGATCATCATCGTGATGATCCCCATACTGGTGACAGTCTTCGAGATCACCAGGCGTCACTACGATCGGGTCGCATCCGAACTGTCGCTGCGCGACTGGTCACCCGAGCCTCAGGGGCGCCACGTCGTGATCGTGCCGATCGGCGGCATACAGCGAGCGGTGGTGAAGGCACTTCGCTACGCGAGAACGCTGGGCGACGATGTGAGGGCGATTTACGTCGAAATCGACTCCAGCGCGACCACCGCCGTGCGGACGCAATGGGCCGAGTGGGGACAGGACGTCGACCTCGTCGTGCTCGAATCTCCATTTCGCTCGCTGATCGAACCCCTGCTCGAGTACATCGAGCATGTGCAA
>DATFRP010000166.1:0-10155 GCA_035263125.1 Vicinamibacterales bacterium | reverse complement strand
GTTAATCCGTTTCCTCCGTACACTCCGTTACCTGCCGACCGCGAAAGAGGGAGCTGATGAACAAACCCGCTACGTTCATCGTTGCGCTCATACTGGGATCGTTGCTCGCCGCACAGCAGCGACCGGCGACGGTTGTCGAGTGGCCGTACTACGGCGGTGATCCGGGCGGGATGCGGCACTCGGCGCTTGCCGACATCAAGCCGGACAACCTGTCACGTCTCCAGATCGCGTGGCAGTGGAAGCACTGGGAAACGCCGCTCGAGGAATACGACACCAGGCCGGGCCAGTTCGAAGCCACGCCGCTGATGATCGACGGCACCTTGTACGTGACGACGCCGTACAACAGCATCGCGGCACTCGACGCGGAGACCGGGAAGGAGCGGTGGCGGTTCGATGGCGCGGCGTACGAGCTTGGCCAACTGCTCTCGGGCAGCGGATGGAAGCTGCGTGGCACGGCGATCTGGCGCGATAACGGCCGCTTGCGGATCTTCCTGAACAGCCGGCATCGACTGTTTGCGCTCGATGCGCAGACCGGAAAGCCGGTCACTTCGTTCGGGAACAACGGTCAGGTGTCGCTGACAGAAGGGCTCGCGCGCATCTCGGACATCCGTCACGCCTCGCAAAGCTCGCCGCCCGCCGTCTACGGCGATCTCGTGATCGTCGGCAGCCAGGTGCCCGATCGCGTGCAGCTGCCCGATCCGCTGGGCTACGTGCAAGCGTTCAACGCACGCACCGGCAAACGCGTGTGGACCTTCTCCGTGATCCCGACGTCAGCGAAAGACCCGGGAGCAGAGACCTGGGAGAACGAGTCATGGCGTCGTAATGGGCACGGCAATGTATGGGCGCCGATGGCGCTCGATGAAAAGCGCGGCCTGCTCTATCTGCCGACGTCGACGCCGTCGAGCGATTACTACGGCGGAGGACGGCCCGGCGCCAACCTCTTCGCCGAATCGCTCGTCTGCCTCGACGCGGCCACCGGAAAGATCAAGTGGCATTTTCAAACGGTCCATCACGGTCTGTGGGATTGGGACATCCCGACGCAACCGACACTCGTGACGGTCACCGTCAACGGAAAAACGATCGACGCCGTTGCGCAGGTCACCAAGCGCGGAGACACGTTCGTCTTCGATCGCGTCACCGGCACGCCGGTCTGGCCGATCGTCGAGCGCCCGGTACCGACCGACAGCGACGTGCCCGGTGAGAAGCCGTATCCGACGCAGCCGTTTCCCACGAAGCCGGCGCCGTTCGTCGATCAGGGCGTGACGCTGGACGATGCGAACAACCTGACGCCGGAGATCAGGAAGCTGGCGCAGGAGCAGATGCAGAAGTTCCGCATCGGCCCGATGTTCACGCCGCCGTCGCTCAAGGGCACGCTGCAGCGACCCAGTCAGGGTGGCGGCGCGAACTGGGGCGGCGCGGCGTTCGATCCGGACACCGGATACCTCATCGTCCGCGCCAACAACGTGATCGGCGTCAACCGCGTCGCGAAGAATGACGGATCGAATCGGCTCGTCGGCGTCGACTATTCGAACGTATTCGCCGGCGGTGGCGAGACCGCGACGCTGCCTGGCGGGCTGCCACTCGTCCCGCCGCCCTATGCCATCCTCGCGGCGATCGATCTGAATCGCGGCGAGCTCGCGTGGAAGGTGCCGCTCGGTGAAGGCAGCGCCTCGCTTCGTAATCACCCGCTGCTCAAGGGTGTCGCGCTGCCCGATCGCCTTGGGTCGTCCGGCAACATGGGCGGCGCGCTCATCACGAAGAGCGGTCTCATCTTCGTCGGCGGCGGCGACGGCTATATGTACGCGTTCGAAACGAAGACCGGGAAGGAAGTGTGGCGTGGGAAGGTTCCGTACACGATGTCCGCCAACCCGATGACCTACCGCACCGCATCGGGCAAGCAGTTCATCGTCATGGCCACGGGCACGGGCGCCGACAACGCGCTCGTCGCGTTTTCGATGAGCGGGAATTAGTGTCGGCCGGGCCTTCAGGCCCGGCGAAGAACGACATGAAGGAAGTGATCAGCGCGATCGACGGACGTTCAGTACTTCCACACGAGTCTCGGCGGCGGGAACGGCGTCCAGCACATGGGGCCGATGTCGGGCACGGGCAGGTCGACGGTCTCGATCGCGCGCTCCGGCGGCAGCCCGAAATCGAAGAAGACCTTGTCGCCCAAGCGGAACACCGGCGGACCTTCGAGCACCGACACGAGCTTCTGACCTTTGAAGTACTTCACCACGTCGACGCGCTCGAACTCGTCGACGAGCACGTAGGTGCGCACGCCGTGATCGGCCATCCACGCGACCGCGCGATCGAGCCAGTCGGCCGGCAGGTTGTCCCATCGCAGCGTCACGCGGCCGGCGTAGTAGCGAAGGCTTCCGCTGTGGTTCATCGCGAGGACGACGCTGTTCTCAGGCGTCTCGCGGCGGACGTGCTGAGCCACGTCTGCGAACTTGGCTTCGATGAGTCCCTGATCGATCACGTGCCACTCCGCCGCGATCATCAGGCCCCTGGCGACCACAACACCGACGAGCACGGTCGCGATGACCGGCCCTGCGATCCGATGCACGCGTGCCAGGGCCATCGCAACGCTGGCGAGACCGAGCATGATGAACGGATAGCACACGAGGAAGAACCGGAGATAGGACGAGTTGTCCACCACCAGATAGATCAGGAACATCCCGATGACGATGGCGGTGATTGCCCCGAACGCGACGATCGCCGAACGATCGCGCACGTCAGGCCAGACCGCTCTCACCGGAAGCGCAAGCGCGAGCAGTCCGATGAACGCCAGCGGCGTGTGGACCTCTGTGAACCACTGGACGTAGTTGCGGACGTTGGGCGCGATGTGAGCCAGATCGAAGTACCCCGCCGTCGGCCCGTAACCGGACTCGAACGGCGTTCCGTAGGTGAACCAGTAGATCAGCGCCGTCACCGCCAACCCGGCGCCAGTTCCAGCGAGCACGATCGCCACGCGCCCTACGTTCCGCCATCGCTCTGGTGAGCGTGAAACGACTCGCCACGTCAGCCACAGCGCGAACACCGGGACGACCGGCGCGAGGTTCGGTCTGATGACCAGCGCGATGGCCAGCGCCGCTGCCGCGCCAACCGCCGATCGCATCGTCGTGCCGAGCGCGAACCAGCACGCCAGCGCGAATGCACCCGCAACCGGCACGTCGGTCATGTTCACGAAGTGCATCAGCAGAAACGGCGGGCTTGCCGCCACGAGCACTGCCGCGAGGAGGCCGAGCGTCCGAGACCCGAGCCGCATGCCGAGCAGATAAGTCGATAACACGAGCAGCGCGCCGCCAAGAGGCACCACGACGAAGGGTCCGCACGAGCCGCCGACCACCTTGGCGAGCGCCATCAGCAGCGGCATCCCCGGCGAGTAGGTGGGGACAATCGCCCACGGGTCCTGCGTCGGGCCATGTCCCGCAAGTGTGAATCGCGCCGGCGGCGCGGGCTTGAAACCGAGCGGCGCGAATCCCCACGCGGCATTCGGCCAGGGCACGTCCTTGACCCACGGCTGCGAGATCGACACGCGGCCGTTCAGCCACAATTCGGCCTGGCTCAGATATCCGTATGAATCCGATCCGCCGGCCGAGGTCGACCCCTGCGTGAAGCCGACAATGAAGAGCGCGAGCGTGAGCGCGCCGGCAAGGGCACGCTGCAGAACGCCGGCACGCCAGGAGCGACGCGTCGATCGCCAGAACGCGATCGCGTGCGGCCGAACGCGATCGATCCACAGCACGAGTGTCGAACGGCCACCCGCGAGAAGGAACACCGCGGCTGCGAGGATCGCCGCCATCAGCGGACGCACCGGATCGTGCGAGCGCACGCGCACTCCGAGCACCGTGACCGACCCGCCGCCCTGCACGAGCAGCCACACTGTCCACATCGCGCTGAGCAACACGAGCACCGCGCTCGTGCGTTGTATCGCGTCGCGGACGCGCGACGTCACGGGGCGGCGCTCATCGACCGTCGTCATCCAGCATGAAAGCGAGCTCGGGCATCAGGAACTCGCGGAAGGCGGGATAGTTCTCGATCATCGGAAAGTGTCCCATCCCCGGCATGATCACCATCCGCGAGCCGGGAATCGACGCGGCAACCTGCCGCGTCATCTCGGGCGTGCACGAGTAATCGTACTCGCCGGTGAGCAGGGACACTTTGCAGACACGGGTATCGATGCGCGCGAGATTCGGGCGGCCGTCCCAGTCGACGCTGTAGAAGTACACGTCGCCGGCATACACGCCAGGACCCGCCTGGCTGTACAGCCACCAGTTCTCACGCGTGCTCGACTCGGGACTCTGCGGCGCGCACAGCGCGTAGGTGTAGGTGGCGCCGAGCTCGCCACCGTGAATCGCCGGATGATGCAGGAACTCGTTGTAGCGGCCGGGCGCAAACGCGCTGCTCTCGAGGCCGATGATGCCGCGGAGCTCGCGTTGAAACTCCGCCGCGAGCGCGAGCACGATCGCGCCGCCTATCGAGCACCCCAAGACGACGGGCCGATCGAGTGCGAGGGCATCCCACACCGCCTTGATCATCGCGAGATAGTCGCGAGTGGTCAGAAGGTACTTCCTGAGCCACCATCCGTCGGGCGGATTCGATCGCCCGTGATACGGCATATCGAAGGCGACGACGCGATATCGCGACGTGACGTCGGGATCGGTCATGAGGTGACGGTACTGACGGCTGTCGGCGCCCGCCGTGTGAAGACACAACAGCGGAACGCCGCTGCCGGCTTCCTCGAAAAACACGCGATGGCTGGCGCCGTCGACCTCCAGATTGAGATAACGGCCGACGATCGGTTCGATGGCCATCAGGATGGACGAACCGTGCGCAGCACACGCATGGCACGATGCAGGGCGCGGGCGTGTTGCATGGCGACGAGCGAATCACCCTCGAGCACGAAGCCAGGGACGCGCATCAACATCGCGAAGATGTCGTGGTAGAGCGGCTGCGGTGGATCGCTGAAGAAGCGGGTCCAGATGTCAGTGCTGGCGCGAAAGCCGAACGCACACGAGACATCGAGCCGCGGCGAGGGCACGGTCTGCACCAGACGTCCGCGCTCGAAGCGGAGGATGCACCGCTCGATCTCCGAGCTCAGAGACATCGCCACCGTGAACCAGTTGCCGATCACCTGCATCTCAGGGTCGGCGTTGAGACGCGTCTGGAGTTGGGTGAGCCACTCGGTCGAGAACATGAGGTCGTATCGTAACCGCTGACAGGGGAACGCAGAACACGGAGAAAACGGAGTTCACTCACACGGAGGAAACGGTGCAAACGGAGAAAATCTATGTGTCCCGTGTTGTTGGCAAATCACGGATAAACCTATTGAGTCTCCGTTACCCCCGTTACCTCCGTGTTCATGACCGCCGTTACCCCCGTGTTTATCCCGTTTCCTCCGTCCACTCCGTTTCCTTCATCTGCGGATCACCCTCAACACAGTCATGAATCGCTCGCGCTCGGCGAGCACGACCCGCGTGGCGCGCGGCGCGAGCGATTCGAGCACCTCGGGCTTCTGCCATTCGCCGAAGCTCTGGTTGCCTTCGATCGCGTCGACCGCGGCGACCCAGTACTCTCCCGGCGGCAGACCGATGACCTCGAAGCCGCCGTCCTGCGACGGCCTGCCGAACTTCAGGAAGCGCGAGTTCGCAAACCACTTGGTGCGATCGGTCGGGAACACGATCACCGAGTAGGTGGCAACCGGAATCGAGCGCGCGTCAGTGACGTGTCCCGCGATCGTGCCGCCTGCGGTCGAGATGACAGCCTCGACACCCTGGATCGTCTGCGTCGTGACGCCGAAATCGAACGGCGAATCAGTCGCATCGACGCCATCGATCACGAGCGACTGCAGGTACCACTCGACCCCGGAGCCGCCGAGAAAGAAACGCGTCGGGCCAAACAGCCCTGACAAGCGGAAGGTCCCGTCGGAATTGGTCAACAGGCGCGACGGCACTTGTCCCATGACCGGGGTACGATCGAAGTCTGCCGGGACGGCACGGAGCCCGAGCGCTGGGCCGCGGCGGGCGAGTACGTCATACCCGCGTTTGTCGTCGATCACCAAACGCCCCTCGAGCGTCGAGCCTGCGGCGGTCTGAACCACGACCGGGTTCGGGTCAGCGTCGCCCACGGTCACGAATTCCACCCCGAACTGCGGCGCGCCGTCGCTCCAGGGCTTCGACACCTTGAGGACGTACTCGCCAGGGGGCACGTCGGCGATCGTGAACGATCCGTCTGCGTTCGTCCTGATTCCTTGACGCGGCTCGAGCGCAATCCCACCAGATCGCTGGCTTGCCACGAGCAGGACATCCCCTCTGACGGGTGCCCCGGATGCATCGAGCGCGATGCCCGTCACACGTGCGGCCAATTCGTGGCGGAAGGCAAGATCGACACCCGCGACATCGCGATCGATCTCTGTCTGCACAGGAACGGCATCGGTCAGCTGTGTGGATCCGGGATAGTAGATTGGCGCATACCCACGCTGGTTCGCCCCGGAAATGGTGGCCGTGTCCAGCGCCGAAATCAGATACGAGCCAGGGGGCAAGCCGTACAATCGATACCGGCCCCGATCGTCGGTCTGAGCAAAGCGAACGATCGTTGCGGTCGTCCGGCCATCCGCGTACCTGAGTTGAATGGCGCGCACCACCGCACCTTCGATCTCCTCGCCGCGCTCATCGGTAATCGTCCCGGTAACAGCGCGGCCCCGCGAGAGCACGAAGTCGGCGTTATCGAACGTCTCGTGGTCCCTCACGACGACCTGGAGCCCGGGTTCGGCCGCACGCGATTGACCGTACTGCACTGTCACATACCCGAGACTGCCCGCCTCCAGCGCGTACGAGCCCGCGTGCAGGCCGTCGATCACGAACCGCCCCCGTTCGTCGGAGATTGCTGTCTCTGTGAACTCACGCGGACTGATCGCTTTCACTACGACGCCCTTGATCGGTCGCTTCCTCACGTCGAGGATCCGGCCTCGGATCATCGCTCCCGGCTGCGACGATGCAGGCGCATTCGGAGACACCGAACCCTCCGATCGCGAGCCGCGCGACTCCACTAAGTCGATCGGACCGACGTCATCTCCTTCACGAACGTCGATGGCCGATGATCGGAGCTCGCTGGCGCCAGGCGCGGTCGCAATCAGCTGATAGCGACCCGCACGAAGACCGCCGAAGCGGAAGTCTCCGAGGTCATTGGTCCTGGTTTCGAAGCGATCGGGGATCGACGTGTCACCGGAGCCATCAACTCTGACCGCGACAAGATTGAAGTCTACGGCTGGGTCTCCGGAAGCATCTGTGACGTGCCCGACGATCGAGGACGACCTGTTCAACGCGATGGGCAGCTCGTCATCCGTGAGATCAGCGCGGCGCAGCACGCGTTGTGCGGTCGCAAAGCCTGCCTTGGTGACGACGAGCATCAGAAACTCATTCTCGGGAATGGGCAACACGAAGTGGCCACGATCGTCGGCAAACACCACCTCACCGCGCTTGAGCTCGGTCGAAATCGAAATCCGTGCGCGTGGCAACGCCGCGCGGTTCTCCGCTGCCACGACCCGTCCGCGAATCGAACGAGGCACTTGCTGCGCACGTCCATGCGCGGGCAGCGTGAGCGCGACGAGCGCAGCAAGCGCGAAGCAGCGGTATCGCACGTTCATGGGATCGGAGTCACTGCGCGCGTCTCGAGAGTCGAAGGTCGGTTTGCTGCACCTGACCCTCTCTCACGTTGACACGAGTTGCACCCGACACGAGCGCGTCGAGAACCTCCGGGGACTGCCAGTCGCCGGGATCGAGACGATCGATGGCAACGACCCAATACTCGCCCGACGGCAGGCCATCGATCTCGAATGAGCCGTTCGGTCCCACACGGCGCTGCTTCACATGTCGTGATCCGCTGAACCACAACTGCGGGTTGGTCGACCACGCCACCGCGACGACGCCGGGCACGCGCGCGCCCGCACGATCGCTGACGACGCCGGCAATCGTCGCACCCGATGACGACAGCAGAATTTCAGCATCGGGAACCGTTCGCTCGTCGGTACCGAAATCGAAAGTGCGATCGGTGACATCGACGCCACCGATCGTGAACGACTTGACGTACCAACCAGGCGGCGGATCACGCAAGGCAAACCGCATTTCACCGTGAAGACCGGTCAGGTAGAACTGTCCATCCTCGTGGACGGCCAGGCCACCCGGACCGCGGCCAGCCCGAGGACCGCGATCGATATCGATCGTCATCGCTTGGATGGACAGCACCCGCATCGGCGGCATCGTTCCAGCATCCGAGATGAATCGGCCTTCGAGCGTCGCACCAGGAGACGTACGAATCATCACCGATGGAGGATCGCGATCGACGACTGCCACGAACTCGGAACCGAACTGAGGTGCCCGTCCAAGTTTGCCTTCCGCGCTCGCCTGCAGCACGTATTCCCCGGGAGGTACGTCGCGCAATTCGAACGATCCATCGGCGGCCGCCGTCGTCGAGAACGACTCGACCGCAATGGCACCCGATCGACTGCTCGTCGTCAACTGCACGCGCGCCGCGAGCGGCTCGCCGGCGCTGTCCTGCACCACGCCGGAGACGCGCGCGGCTAACGACGAAGCGAACGTGAGATCGATTCCCGTCAGCTCGCTTCCGACGCGCACCTGTAACGGTTGCGCGCTTTCAACGCCTGCGGTGCCAGGGTAGTACACGTTGGCGAATCCCACGTGCCGCGTGCGATCTGTCCCCGATGCGAGCGCGTTGGCCGACGCCGCCAACAGATACGACCCGGTGGTCAACCCGAACACGCGATACCGGCCGCGATCGTCGGTCGCTCGCTCGGAGCCGACCTTGGTGGCGATGAGCCGGCCGTTGTCGTGCCGGAGCTGCAATGCGCTCACACGCACGCCCTGAAGCGGGTCGCCGGCACTGTCGACGATCGTTCCGGTGATCACGCCGCCGCGCACCAGCTCGATGTCGATGTTCTCCGTGGATCCGTCGGTGATCCGGACAGCGCGGCCCGGATGCGAATCTGCCGCAACGCGGTCCAGGGCATCGACGTGCGCGGCCTCGCGCGCCTCGACCTGATAGGTGCCGTCGGGCAGTGACCGCAGCGAGTAATTGCCGTTCACATCGCTCGTGACGTTCGAGACCGAACCAGTCACCTGCGCACCGTTGATCTCGACCGTTCCCACGGCGCGCACCAGCGCTCCAGCGATCGGCTCGCCGCCCGGAGCCGTGACGCGGCCTTCGATGCGTCCACGCGACGCCTGACCCTGCGGACGCCCGGATATTGTCAGAACGTCTGAGCGCGGCGCGCGGACGACGAGATCGACGCCGCTCCTGTCGTCGCCGGTTTGGAGATTCACAGTGCGCGTCGCGACAGTCGCCGACATCCGAAACGCTTCGACATTTCCGATTGGCAGGCACCTCGACACGACGGATTCCATGATCGTGCCGTCGTTGAGAATGAGCGGCGTGATCCCTGAGCGCACGGAGACCGTATATCGACCCGCCGGCAGCCCGCCGATGCGGTACTCGCCCAGATCGTCGGTCTGGGTCGCCGGCGTCCATGTATCCGCCGTCGCATCGACACGCTGCACGGCGACCTGGGCTGCGATGCAGGCGATGCCGGACTCGTCGACGACCTTCCCCGAGATCGCGGCGCCCCTCGATAGTCGCATCTCGAGCTCTCGATCCATCGCGTGCCTGACGTCCATCCGCATCGTCACGTATCCGGCCTTCGATACCGCGATCGACGCTGTCGCTTTGCCGAGTTCTATCTCGAAGCGGCCGTCGTCATCGGTGAACACAGGACGCAGGCCTTCGCCGTCGGTCGGGAGTCCGAGCTTTCTGGCCAGATCGTCAGGCAGTCGACGCGGGCCGGAATCCGAACCCACAGACACGATCAGTGCACGTCTGAGAGGTCGATCGTTCTCTGCCGCCACAACGTGTCCGCGAATCGTGGTTCGCACCGGCTGTGCGCGCATGCCATGGGACAGCAGGACCAGCGCGAGCGCAATGACGATGGCGTGAGCCGACGAGCGCGTCATCGCAGGTCGTCTCACCGACGCGGGACCAGCCGAAGCTCAGTTGAAACGACCTGTCCGTCCGCCACAGTCACGCGTGTGGCCGACTGCGCGAGCGATTCCAGGACGTCGGCGGTCTGCCAGTCGGCCGAGT
>DATFRP010000165.1:0-21830 GCA_035263125.1 Vicinamibacterales bacterium | reverse complement strand
CGGCTGCCTGAGATCGCCGACATCACAGTGCAGCCGGTAACCGCGGACCGGATCGATGCCTGGCTCCGGTTCTTCGATCAAGACGGCTTCGCCGGCAACCCCGATTGGGCCTCGTGTTATTGCCTCGAGCCGCATGTGCCGGCGACGCCCGATCATCCTGAACGCGCATGGCGCGAGACACGGGCGACTGTGGCCGAGCGACTTCGCGGCGGCACCACGTTCGGGTACATCGCGTACGTCGACGGCCAACCTGCGGGATGGGTCAACGCCTCACTACGCTCCGATTACGGGCTCTACCGAAATGTCGATCTCAATGGACCCGCGCCGACATCGGTAATTGGAGTCTCGTGCTTCGTCATCGCTCCGCCGTTTCGACGGCACGGGATCGCGTCGGCACTGCTCGACCGCGTCATCGCGGACGCCTCTGCCCGCGGTGCAGCCTGGATCGAGGCCTACCCTGACAACAAACCGGAAGAGAGCGACGCAGGCCATTTCCGCGGCCCGCGATCCATGTACGACACACGCGGATTCGAGCCGATCGAGGTGCGCGAACGGGACACGGTGGTGCGCTTATCGGCCAAACATGCGTAGTGTCCGGCTTTAGCCGCACCTCGCTGGCGCTCCGCGCCCCTTCAGCCGAAACGACAGGTATCACGATGGCAACGGCGCTCGCCGCGATGACGACACGGGGCGAGGGCTTCGACGTAAACCATAGCCAGAGCAATGTTGACCGTGGTACGGTGACCAAGAATGGCCGCATCTAGTTCTCAGCCGAAGTTGCCCAGCCTGGAACCGTCAGTAACGCGGCCCATGACGGGACGCCCCACCGCGCCTGCGATCCGCAAGCTCGATGTCATCGCGTCACTCCGCCAGCCGAAAGTGGCGGTCATGCTGATGCTGGGCTTCTCGTCGGGCCTTCCGTTCATGCTGACGGGAAATACGCTTGGCTATTGGCTGCGCGAAGAAGGGACCTCGCTGGGAGCCATCGGCTTCCTGTCGTGGGTAGGGCTGGCGTACTCGCTCAAGTTTCTCTGGGCGCCGATCGTCGATCGGCTCGATGCGCCGTTGTTAGGGCGATTCGGCCGGCGCCGCGGATGGATGATCACCACCCAGCTCATCGTGGCTTTCGGCCTGGTTGCGCTGTCGGCGATTGGACTGAACGCGGGCCTCGCGACGCTCGGCGCGCTCGCCCTGCTCGTAGCCTTTGCTTCCTCCACCCAGGACATCGTCGTGGACGCGTGGCGCATCGAAGCCGCCAGCAACGCCGACGAGTTGGGTCTCCTCTCGGCCGCGTATCAACTTGGTTATCGGGCCGCGCTGATCGCGTCCGAGGCCCTGATCCTGATCGCGGCGAGCCATCTCGGCTGGAACATCTCGTATACCTTCATGGCTGTGTTGATGGGCATCGGCGTCTGCGCCAGTTTTGCCGCCATCGAGCCGGCGCGAGCGACCGAGGTTTTCAACGACAAATCGCAGGTTGCGCCGCTCTGGAGTGCTCGAGGGTTTTTCGACGCGGTCATCGGCCCGTTTACGGAGTTCTTCCGCGTCTACGGCTGGATGGCACTGCTGATGTTGACGATGATCAGCCTTTACCGGCTGCCCGAGTTCATGATGGGCCCGATGGCCAACCCCTTCTACCACGACCTCGGGCTGTCGAAGGACGTCGTGGGGACGGTGCGCGCATCGGTCGGCCTCGTTGGATCATTACTCGGTATAGCGGCCGGCGGCTTCAGCGCATTGCGGTTCGGGTACATCAAGACGCTGATTGTCGGTATCGTCCTCCAGAGCGTCGTCGTTGCCGTCTTTGCGATCCTCGCGTACACCGGTCCGGACGTTCGCGTCTTCGGCGCCATCATGGTGTTCGACAATTTCGGTGTCAGCTTCGCGGCCGTCGCGCTGGTGACGTACATGTCGAGCCTGACCAGTCTCGGCTACACCGCAACGCAGTACGCGCTTCTGAGCTCCGCGTACACGTACGTCGGCAAGATCGCGAAGGGATTCTCCGGTGTCATGGTCGAACAGTTCGCGTCCGGACGAACGTTGCTCGAAGGTTATGCCCTGTTCTTCATCGTCGCTGGTTCGCTGGGCATTCCGGCGCTCCTCCTCTGTCTTTTCCTTGCACGTGTCACACGCCAGCCGGCGGTGGCCGCTCACGTGTAGCGGGCGCTGTCTGCGTTGCAGCTGACTCCTTGGATCTTTGTGTCCTTTGTGGCACAAAATCTGGGTTGTACTTCGGGCCGACTTCACGGAGGGAGTCATGAACACAAGCGCACGCGTCACCGTCGCCGCCTGTGTACTCGCAGCCAGCATCCTGGCTGAGATCCTCACGACCGCGCAAAGCCATCCGGGTGCGGCGCCTTCGTGGACACCGCCACGCACCGCGTGGGGGCATCCCGACATCTCGGGCACTTATACGAACAAGGACGAAGCCAACACGCCGCTCGAGCGGCCCGACGAGTTGAAGGGCCGGAGCGCCGAAGACTTTACCGCTGCCGATCTGGACAAGCTCACCAAGGAGCGGCAGGCGTTCGCGGCGAAGATCGCGGGCGGCATCGGGGGCGCCGAAACGGGGGCCGGCCCGACCCATTGGTACGAGCATCTGAAGGGAAACAGCAGCCGCGCCTGGCTCATCGTCGATCCGCCTGACGGAAAGCTGCCGGCGATGACGCCGCAGGCGGTGACGCGTGAGGCAGCGTATGCTGCGCTCAACAACGCACGCAATGGAGAAGGCCGCGCCGATTCATGGCTCGACCGCAGCCTCTACGATCGCTGCATCACGCGCGGGCTGCCGGGTTCGATGATGCCGGCGATCTACGGCAATTCCTATCAGATCCTGCAGACGCCCGACTCGGTCGCCATCCGCTACGAGATGATTCACGAGACGCGCGTCATCCCGATCGACAACCGCCCTCACGTCAGCCAGGGGATCCGCGAATACCTCGGTGATGCACGCGGCCGGTGGGACGGCAATACGCTCGTCGTGGAGACGACCAACTTCACGAACAAGACCCACATGGGCTACAACAATCGCTATAACAGCGAGAAGTACAAACTCGTGGAACGTTTCACCCCCGTCGCGGCAAACAGACTTCAGTGGCAGGTCACGATCGACGATCCGGAGACGTGGACCAGGCCATGGACGTTCACGATGCCGCTGACGAGGGACGACAGTCAGCCGGTGTTCGAATACGGGTGTCACGAAGGGAACCTGGGGCTGGAACACATCCTGTCGGCGGCGCGCGCGGAAGAACGCGCCGCCGGCAGCCGCCATTGAGTGTGTTCCCCGGAGGACACCACAATCCAAATGTCCGTGCAGGGCGTCTAACGCCTTCAACGGGGGTGCGCATGCGGAAACGCCTTCTTGCGATCGCGGGTCTGGTCTTTGGTGTCAGTATCCTCTCCATCGAGGCGCAGCAGCAGCTGACGGTGTTTGCCCGGATTGTCGACGGCAAGGGTGCGCCTGTGGCGACCCTCGAACCGGCCGACGTGTCGATCAAGGAGAACAACGTCGAAGTGAAGGTTGTGAAGATCGAGCCGGTCAACTGGCCGCTCAAGGTGCAGGTGCTGGTCGACAACGGCGCCGGCCTCGGCAACGACAACCTCTCCAACCTTCGCACCGGCGTACGAGGGTTGATTGAAGCGCTGCCCGAGGCCACCGAGCTGACGCTCGTGACGACCGCACCTCAGGCGCGAATCGTCGTGAAAGCGACGACCGATCGGATGGCGCAGTTGAAAGGCGTCGATCTCCTCACGCCGGACGGCGGCAGCGGCCGTTTCGTCGAATCGCTGAACGAGGCGATGCAACGGTTCGAGAAGGACAAGACCGATTTCTTTCCGGTCATCATTGCCGCGGCAACCACCAGCGGCGACACCAACAACCTCGAGAACGCATACAAGCAGTTGCTGAAGCGGCTCGAGCAGAAGCCGACGACAGTGCACGTCGCGCTGTTCTCGAAGGGTGCCAACACCTCTGCCAGCGCGGGCGCCGTGCAGACCGAGGTCGGCATCAACGTCACGAAGTTCATGGGCGGCCGGTTCGAGTCGATCAACGCCGGAACTCGCCTGGCCACGCTCCTCCAGGAATTCGGTGCTCAGGTCGCCAAGAGTCAGGAGGGCCAGAGCCACCAGTTCCGAATCACGGTAGCACGTCCGAATGGGGCCTCGGGCAGCCCTGGCGGCCTCTCGATGGCGGCGACGCGGGCGGGCCTGTCGGTGGCGTCGCTCACGATGGACGGACGGATACCCTAGGGGTGCGATCCTGGTCTGTGTCGGTGCAATCGGGCTGACGACGTCGGTGCGATCGTTTTGACGCTGGTCGGTTGCAATGAGTCGTAGGGCACGTCCCATGGGACGTGGCCTGCGAACGATCTCTACTGCTGACTCAAGAGCGCAATCAGCTTTGTGCTGAGGGCCGGACCGAGCTGCTCGATCCGCGCGATCGTCGTCGCGTTGCGATAGAACATCGACACATCGTGGCCGATCCCAATCGCCGCGAGCTGCACAGCCGAGCGCGCTTCGATGTCTTCCACGACCTCCTGAAGGTGCCCTTCGAGGTACTCGTGACCATTGGCGGCCATCGTCGCCTCGTCCATCGGCGTGCCGTCTGACACGACGACGAGAATGCGGCGCACTTCGCTGCGCGCGCGCAGGCGGGCATGCGCCCAGCTCACGGCCTCGCCGTCGATGTTCTCCTTCAGCATCTCATCGCGCAGGAACAGACCCAGTGCGATCCGCGCGCGTCGCCATGGCACGTCGGCGCTCTTGATCACGATGTGTTCGAGCGCGTTGAGCCGCCCCGGACGTGCAGGATAGCCATCCGCGGCCCATTGCCGTGCGGGTTCCCCCCCATCCCAGTCGCGCGTCGTGAACCCGAGCACTTCGCATTTCACACCGCAGCGTTCCAGCACGCGCGCGAAGATCTCGACCGTCAGCGCCGCGATCAGCATCGGGCGTCCGCGCATCGAGCCCGAGTGATCGATGAGCAGGCTGACGACCGTGCTCGGGAACGGCGATTCGCTCTCCTGTTTGAATGGCCGGGCCCGCCCGCCGCTCGCGACGAATGCGGCCAGCCGCGACGCATCGACGACGCCCTCGTCGAGATCGAAACGCCACTCGCGCGTCTGCCGCGCCATCAGCACGCGCATCAGGCGCTTGGCCAGGCGCGCGACGATCGGCTGCAGCGCGCTCAACTCGGAGCCGAGCTTCTGATGAAGGGTCGCGAGCTCATCACGGCTCGCGAGCGCCGCGGCGTTGATGACGCGATCGTACGCCGTCGTGTACGCCTGATATCCCTCCTTCAGCGCTCCGCCCGACCGCACGCTGGCGCTTCCGCCCGGGGTGTTCTCCGATCCGTCCTGGGGCGCATCTGCCTTCTTCAGCGGCGCCGAGGTGCCCCCAGGATCACCACGTTTGGGAAGCGCGCGAACGACCTCGCGCATTCCGAGAGACAGCTGTCGGGCGCCGGCGCCCGCGGTCGTATCGGACGGCACGTGCTCGCCCGCCTTCCGCGCCCATGACGCAGCCGATGCGGCAAAGCGTTCCTGATCGTCGAGGAGCGCAGACAGCCGCTTCAACTCCTCGACCAGCGAAGACGGAAGGACGCCACGCACGCGGGCGATAAGTGGGGCCTTCTCGCTCGGTGCCGCACGACCGCTCAGCATCTCGAACGCGAGCCATCGCGGACCGTCCTCTTCGGCCCCCGGGTGCGCGATGAGGTTCTTCGCGATCCCGATCAACCATCGCGCCCCGAGTGCGTCGAGGCGCGCCAGTTCGAGAGCGGCGAACAGATCCGAGGCAGGCGCATCCGCCGGTTGATGACGACGATGAATCGCGCCGACATGAAATCGACGCCGCACCGCGAGCCGATCGCCGAACGCACGCAGGCTCCCGAGGGTCGCCGCATTGGCACGACCGATCATCGCGTCGGCGTCCTCGGCCCCCGCCAGCGCGCGCGTGCACGCGCCCACGGCTTCGACCGTGCGATCCGAGAAGGGACCGGGCATCAGTCAGCGACGGCCAGGAGCCGAACGCTCGTCGGCGAGATCCTCGCCCATGCACCGCTGGTAGTACTCGGCCACCAGCGCGCGTTCGTCCTCATCGCACCGGTTGAGGAATGACAGCTTGAATGCGAGCCCCGCGTCCTTGAAAAGCGTCGTGTTCTCGGCCCAGGTCACCACCGTGCGCGGCGACATCACGGTCGACAGGTCGCCGTCGGCAAACCCGCGGCGCGTGAGATTTGCCAAAGCCACCATGGCGCTCGCAGTGGCACGCCCGTCCGCGTTGCGATATTCAGGACACCGCGCCAAGACGACGTCGACCTCGCGATCGTGCGCCAGGTAGTTCAACGTGACGACGATGTTCCAGCGATCCATCTGACCCTGATTGAGCGGCTGGGTGCCGTGATACAGGCCGCTCGCATCGCCCAATCCGACGGTGTTCGCCGTCGCGAACAGACGGAACGCGGGATGCGGCTCGATCACACGGCTCTGATCCAGCAGCGTCAGACGTCCCTCGACCTCGAGGACACGCTGGATCACGAACATCACGTCGGCACGCCCGGCGTCGTACTCATCGAACACCAGCGCGCATGGCCGCTGCAGCGCCCACGTCAGCATGCCCGGCTGAAACTCGGTGACCTGCTTGCCGTCGCGCACCACGATCGCATCCTTGCCGATGAGATCCATGCGGCTCACGTGACCATCGAGATTCACGCGAACGCATGGCCAGTTGAGCCGCGAGGCGACCTGCTCGACGTGACTCGATTTGCCGGTCCCGTGCCGGCCTTGCACCATCACACGGCGGTTGTGGAGGAATCCCGCGAGCAGCGCCAGCGTCGTATCGCGGTCGAAGACGTAGTCGAGGTCGCGCGGCGGGACGTGCTCGTCCACGTACGAGAAGGCGGGAACCTGGAGGTCGCTGTCGATCGTGAACAGCTCACGCGCCGAAACGGTGATGTCGGGAAGACCGGGGGAACTTGGAGAGAGCGTCGAAATGGAACCGCTGGACCCTGTGTTCATCTGCTGTCGATTATCCCAGAACAGATCCAGTACGCATCCGGTCCTCGGCGTTCTGGGCGATGCTCACAAGGTGACCGAGAAGCGTCCAGTACGAGGACATGATCCGGGGCAGGACCTCCGTCGGATCGAACGTCGCGACATCTGGCGCGATGCCGCACCACGCCGCAACAGTGGACGGTTCGTCCGAAGGCGGCGTTGGATACGGGACGGTGCCGAGCGTCTGCACAATCTCGCCACATGCCCGACCGATCTTCGCGTTCATCGTCGCAACGCGCGACGAGACCGCCGGCGGAGGGTCAATGCTGTTGCTCGCCGCCGACAGCACGAAGTAGGCATTGAGAAAGCGCGTCGTGGCAAACACCTGGGGCACGGCGCGCCCCACCGCGTGGAACGCGTCGATGAGCGGCCGCACATCTGCGGCTTCGGGCCCGCGGAGCGCCAACGAAAGCGCGCACGCCAGGCGCAGCGATGCCGCCTGTTCGAACCGCTCCAATGCCGGCGTCAGCGTTGTCAGCTCGTTCGCCGCCCATCGCTGTGTCGCCTCGGCACCGTCGAGCGTACCCTTGTCGAGCTCGTATTCCTCGCAGCTGACGCTTGCACCGGCCACACAGAGTTCCTCTGCGACGAACGCCTTGTCGGCGCGAACGGTGAGCCGTTCGTACTGACGATACGCGTCGCGCAGCGCCTCGGACGTTGGCATCGCCTCTCGTGCCGCTGCTAATTTCCCATGCACATCGTCGAGAGAGAGGGATTCCACATCCGTGAACGGAACGCGCAGAGGGCGGTAGACGCTCACGCACTCGCCAAAGTAGCGCTTGACCCCACTCGAACGTTCTTGACGGGCGCTGCTCTCCTTGATCGCATCGGCAGTCCCGACGAGCGTCTTGGCATCGAGCGTGAGTCCGAGGTTGTGTTCGTAGTGATGACGAGTAGCTGCGACCGCAGTCGACTCGAAGTCCCGAAAGAGCTCCGTCGCCGGCTCGTCGCCCCCAACCATGGCTCCCTCATTCGCAGCGCGTTCGGCGACACGAATTCGATCGGCATCCGACGGGTGCGTATCGAACGCGCCCCTCGCCGCATCGGGAGGCCGCTCCTTTTCACGCACGCCGGCGGGCATGTGCCGGCACTGCTCGACGAAGTAGTGAGGCAGATTCGCCGGCAACACGCGCGCCTGCCTGAGCTCGTGATACCCGTACTGGACGCCCGCGTTCAGTTCCCGAAGACGGGCCATCGTCCGGGTGAACGACTCCGTCCCGGCGACCTTGATCTCGTAGCTGTCTGCGTCGTACTCCATCTGGCGCATCAGAAAGCAGCTGACCGCGTGTCCGGCCATCATGAGACCGGCGAGTGCGCGCCGCGAGAGCCAGACAAACAGGCCGGCCAGCAGGATGAAGAGACCAAATCTGTTGGCACCCTTGCTCCGCTCTTCGAGCGCGACATCCCAACGATCGCGCTCGTAGACCACGCGATAGAACCACGAGTTGATGCTGCGCACGATCCATGTGAGCCGAAGGGCTCCGCCTTGCGCGAAATGGCCGAACTCATGCGCAAGCACGCCGCCGAGCTCTCGTGCCGACAAACCCACCACGAGCGGCAGTCCCACGGTGAGCACCAGGTCGCGTCTCACGAGCGAGAGCGGCTCCGCCACGAAGCTCGCCGACGCATTGACCTGACAATCGACCTGGACACGCCGCGGCACCGGCGCGCCCACCTGCAGGCAGATCTGTTCGATGAACGCGAAGAACTCGGGTTCCTCGTGAGGTTCGAGCGGAATAGACGATCGCGCGGTGGCCCTTCGCGCGAGGACGGGTTTGATCAGGAAGAAGGCCAGCACGCCGCCGGCAAACGGTGGCCCAGCAACCGTAAGCCCCCGGAAGCCCAACCCGGTGCTCATCGCCGAAGGGCTAACAGTCGTCAGATACCAGTACGAAAACCAGATCGTGCCAACGATGAGCGCGAGGTAGACAGCCGGCAAGAGCAGCATCGCCAGGGCCACGACCACGAGCCCGATGCGATAGGGTATCGAGACACGAGTGGGAACGATCGCGTGAGCGAACGTGATCCGCTCCATCAACTCTCCTGCCGCTCCTCGGCATGAAAGATCGGGGTCCCGAGAGCGCTTGTCACGGGCGCATGATAGCAAACGGCTCGCCTGTCTCCGCCAGCCGTCTTGACCGCTGGTTTCGTGAAAAATGAGCCCAGTTTGCCCGGTCAAGACGACTCGGCCCGCAAAGCAGGGCAAAGCGATGCCGTCATCCCCGCGAGGCTCGCGTGCTCGATCATCGGTGGCAGCGCTCGCGAGGATGGTATCGTCAGATCATGACGAC
Organism: Vicinamibacterales bacterium; assembly: GCA_035263125.1. GTDB lineage: Bacteria > Acidobacteriota > Vicinamibacteria > Vicinamibacterales > UBA2999 > Gp6-AA40. Next base: position 12,487 of record DATFRP010000165.1, on the reverse strand, counting down.
AGCACTCCCGATCCGCCGCCTGATTCTCGTCGCCCTCGTTGCGGCGATCTCCCCGGTTCGGGCGCAACAGATCGACCGCGCGGGCAGTGCGGCCGGCGCGCTGAACGACCAGATCGATCGGATCTTCGGCGCTCGCATGTACGAGACGCCGCGGTTCGGGCCGGCCCGCTGGCTGCCCGACGGCACTGCCTACGCCATCGTCGAGGGATCCGAGATTGCGCGCTACGATGCCGCAACCGGCGCGCGCACCGTCCTCGTGCCTGCCTCGAAGCTCGTGCCGAGCGCGACGAAGACGCCGCTCGACATCGAAGACTACGCCTGGTCTCCCGACGGGAAGCGCATGCTCATCTTCACCAACACCAGACGGGTGTGGCGGCAGAACACCCGCGGTGACTACTGGGTGCTCGACACGACAACCGGCGCTCTGAAGCAGCTCGGCGGCGATGCCCCCGAAGCGTCGATGATGTTTGCGAAGTTCTCGCCGAAGAGCGATCGCGTTGCCTACGTTCGTGGGAACAACCTCTACGTCGAGCAGTTGAGCGATGGCCGGCGCGTGCAGTTGACGCACGACGGCTCCGCGACGACGGTCAACGGCACATCTGATTGGGTGTACGAAGAAGAGCTCGATCTTCGCGACGGGTTCCGCTGGAGCCCCGACGGTCGACGCATCGCGTACTGGCAGTTCGACACCACCGGCGTCGGCAGCTATCCGCTCGTCAACAACACCGCGGGACGCTACCCGACGATCACCACGATTCCGTATCCGAAAGCGGGCACGACGAATTCAGCCGTGCGGATCGGGGTGGTCACCGTCGACGGCGGCGACACGCAGTGGATGCAGGCGCCCGGCGATCCACGCGACAACTATGTCGCGCGAGTCGAGTGGGCCGATCCAGGGACCGTCGCGATCCAACAGCTCAATCGCCTTCAGAACCGGAACGACTATCTGCTCGCCGATGCGAGTCGCGGTTCGGTGACGCGCGCGTATCGAGATGAGTCGCAGACATGGGTCGATGTCGTCGACGAGGTCCGCTGGATCAACAACGGAACGTCGTTTCTGTGGGTCAGCGAGCGTGATGGGTGGCGGCACATCTATCGCGTGCCGCGTGGCACCAGCACGAACGGAGGCACGAACGGGAGCGCACAGCTCATCACCAACTTCCAGGCAGATGTGATCGATGTCACCGGCCTCGATGAAGGGGGTGGATGGGTCTATTTCCTCGCCTCACCCACCAACGCGACGCAGCAGTATCTCTATCGATCGAAGCTCGATGGCAGCGGCACGCCCGAGCGTGTCACGCCTGCCGATCAACCCGGCTGGCATACCTACGATCTCGCTCCCGGCGGACATCTCGCGTTCCATACCTATTCGCGCATCGATCGCCCGCCGGTGACCGACGTCGTCGCGCTCCCGTCGCATCGCTCGCTGCGGACGCTCACGGACACGGCGGCGCTCACTGCGAAGCTGGCGCCGGTACTGAAGATGCCCACGGAGTTCTTCACCGTCGACATCGGCAACGGCGTGACACTGGACGGATGGATGGTGAAGCCCTCGTCGTTCGACGCAACGCGCAAGTACCCTGTGATCGCCTTCATCTACGGCGAGGTCGCGTCTCAAACCGTCAGGGATCGCTGGTCCTCCGGGCAACAGCTCTTCCATCGCGCACTCGCCGACGCGGGCTACATCGTCGTCTCGATCGACAACCGCGGTACGCCGGCGCCCAAAGGCGCCGCCTGGCGGCACGTGGTCTACGGATCGGTCGGTGATCTGTCGTCGAAGGAACATGCCGCGGCGATGCGCGCGCTGGCCGCGAAGTACTCGTACGTCGACGCCGCCCACGTCGGCATCTGGGGCTGGAGTGGCGGCGGGTCGAACACGCTGAATGCGATGTTCAGATTCCCCGATGTGTACAAGGTCGGCGTCGCTGTGGCACCCATGCCCGATCAGCAGCTCTACGACACGATCTACGAGGAACGCTACATGGGCCTGCCCAAGGACAATGCCGAGGGCTATCGGCTCGGCTCACCGATCAACTTCGCGCAGGGGCTCAAAGGCAAGCTGCTGATCATCCACGGCACCGGCGACGACAACGTGCACTACCAGGGAACGGAGCGGTTGATCAATCGCCTCATCGAGCTCGGAAAGCCGTTCGACATGATGGCGTATCCGAATCGCTCCCACTCGATCTCGGAAGGGCCGGGCACGACGACGCACCTGTATCACTTGATCGCGCGGTATTTCCTCGATCACCTTCCGCCGGCCAGTTAGTCGATGGTGGGTTCCGCCGCCATCGGCGCCTGGGTGGCGTATCTGGCGTTCTGGATCCTGCTGGTGCGCGGCTACGCTGGCGGCGAACTGGGCGGGCGCGGATGCACCATCGCCCTGGCGCTCTGGATCGCCGGATACGCCGTCTTCAGGCAGCTTCCTTCCTACGCACCGTTCGCGTCTTACGTCGCTGTCCTCGATATCGCGCTGGTTTTCGTCATTTTCAGAGGGGACGTGCGATTGACGTGAGCGCTGGAGGGAACGGAGGTCACGGAGGAGAAGCTCCGATCTTCGTTACTCCGTTCCTCCTGCTAATCCGTTCCCTCCGCAATCTCCGTTACCTACCCGCCGGCAATAGCTCCCACAACCATGAACGGATCCTTCCCTCGCGCAACGGACTCTGGGAGCAGTGTGTCGGGCGGGTCGTGGGAGAGATCCTGCTCGCACGCGAAGAAGCGCAGGAAGGGCCGCCGCTGCAGCGTGACGTGATCGCGAATCGTGCCGCGCAGCACGGGGTAACTCGCTTCGAGCGCGTCGAGCACTGCGCGCTGCGTCACTTCTCCCGACACGTCGACCTGCACTTCGGCGCCGACGCGCGCGAGGTTGCGCAGGTGATACGGAAGCTCCACGCGGATCATGAAAGCGTCTGCACCTCCACGGACAACACGGCGGGCAGATCGCGTACGATCGGTGCCCAGCTGTCGCCCGCATCACTCGACGCGTACACCTGACCTCCGGTCGTGCCGAAGTAGATGCCGCACTTATCGAGCTTGTCCACGGCCATCGCCTCGCGCAGCACGTTCACGTAGCAGTCGCGCTGGGGCAGGCCGTTCGTCAGCGCCTCCCACTCGTTGCCGCCCGACCGGCTGCGATACACCTGCAGCTTTCCATCGAGCGGGAAATGCTCGGAGTCGCTCTTGATCGGCACGACATAGACGGTATTGGGCTCGTGTGCGTGCACGTCGATCGGAAACCCGAAGTCGGTCGGCAGGTTGCCGCTGACTTCCTGCCACGACTCGCCGCAATCGTCGGTGCGCATCACGTCCCAGTGCTTCTGCATGAAGAGCACGTTCGGCCGCGACGGATGCATCGCGATCCGGTGGACGCAGTGCCCGACCTCCGCAGTGGGATCGGGGATGTACTGCGATCGCAGCCCCTGATTGATCGGCTTCCACGTCGTGCCGGCATCGTCAGTACGGAATGCCCCGGCCGCCGAGATGGCGATGTACATGCGCCCCGGGTTCTTGGAGTCGAGCAGGATCGTGTGAAGCCCCAATCCACCCGCCCCCGGCGACCACTTCGGCCCCGATCCGTGACCACGCAGGCCCGCCATCTCGTGCCACGACTTGCCGCCGTCCGTCGTACGGAACAGGGCGGCGTCCTCGACGCCCGCGTACACGGTGTCGGGATCGGTCAGCGAGGGTTCGACGTGCCAGACGCGCTTGAACTCCCACGGATGCGGTGTGCCGTCGTACCACTGATGCGTGCCCGGCACGCCGTCGTAGACGAACTTGTTGTCCACCGCGTCCCACGTCTTGCCCCCATCGTTCGAACGCTGGATGAGCTGTCCGAACCACCCGCTGCTCTGCGACGCATAGAGACGACTCGGGTCGGCCGGCGATCCCTTGAGGTGATACATCTCCCACCCGGCGAAAAACGGGCCGCTGACGTCCCATTTCTGGCGTCTGCCATCCGAGTTGAGGACAAATGCGCCCTTCTTAGTACCAACGAGTACGCGTACGCTGCTCATCCGCCTTCGCCTCCGGCTACGGCGAGACCGCTTCGCGGTCCCCCTCTAATGTGCGCGACCGCTTGGCGGTCCCCTTTTACTGTATTGTCGATCCAGCCCCTTCGAGATCGACATACCGACAAAACAATTCGTTGTGACGGACCGCGAAGCGGTCTCGCCGAAGCCGAGGGCGAAGGCGGATCCTCGTGTCGATTCGGTCTCACGTGGTCCGACGTGGATGTAGAGGTTGACGTGAAGGAGCGAGACCTCGTTGTGCGCGGTCCGAACCGCTCGAGCTCACACCGCACGTGATAGATTCGCGAGCGGAGCGATATGGCTGCTCGCACGGTTGTGCTCGCCGTGTTCATCGCTGGAATGACGACCCTCGTCGCGTCAGCACAGGCGCCGAAGCTCAATGACGTCACGTCCCGGCTGAGCGCGTATCTCGACGACTACGGAAGACAGTTATCCGCGGTGGTCGCCGAGGAGCTCTACCGGCAGTCCATCGGCACCAGACCGACTGACACTCCGATTGTTGTCGACTCGTCCAAATGGGTTCCAACTCTCGGACATCGGGACCGGGTGCTTCGATCCGATTACGCGCTCGTCCGGGCCGCAGACAAGGACGCCTGGGTCGGGTATCGAGACACGTTCGAGGTCGACGGCAAGCCGGTCCGCGATCGCGAGGATCGGCTGCAACGACTCCTGACGACGGGCACCACAGCCGACGCTGCTCGCATCGCGCAGGAGAGCTCCCGCTTCAACCTTGGAAACACCCTCATCACGCGCAACATCAACGTGCCGACGTTGGTTCTCGAGATGCTGCACCCGCGGAACCGGTCGCGATTCTCGTTGAACAAATCCGCCGAGGAGACGATCGACGGCACGCGCACCTGGCGTCTCGAGTTCAAAGAAACTGAGCGCCCGACGTTCATCCGGAACACGAATGGCCGCGACCGCCCGTCACGCGGTTACATCTGGGTCAATCCGACGAATGGCGAAGTCTGGCAGACGAGACTGGCGTGGGATGACCTCCCGAAAGGGACGATCGAAGTCACGTACGGACACGTCCCGAACATCGATGCCCTTGTGCCGCTCACGATGTCCGAGCGCTACGACGATCGCATGACGACGCTCGTCGGCGATGCGTCGTACAGGAACTACCGCCAGTTTCAGACCGGCGCCCGTTTGATTACCCGCTAGCGCTTTCCAGATCATCGCAGCGTCGGCTCACCGGGCGGCCCTGGAGTCGGCCGGCGCATCGAGGTGGTCCCAATCGTCCGCCCGACCCAGGACGGGCCATCAGGAACTGAAACATCGGCACGCGCTCAGCCGTCTAAGGCGCGTATGCACTTTGAGTCGCTCTGGGGAGACATCCGGTTCGCGTTCCGCATCTTCAAGCGTTCGCCAGCGGTCGCGCTGACCGTTATTGGGACGCTCGCGGTCGCGCTCGGCCTCAACGCGACCGCCTACTCGTTCTTCAACGCCTACGTGCTCAAGCCCGCAGCCGTACGCGATCCCGGAGCGCTGTATGTCGCGTCCTGGGAGAACCGCGGAGGGTTTTTCCATCGGTTCTCGTGGACAGAGGCCGAGGGGTTCGGCCGCGACATGGCCGGCGTCTTCTCCGAGACGTACGTCTCCATACCGCAGATGGTGACGCGAATCAACGGGCGGCCAGCCATGGGCGAGTTGGTCACGGGCAACTACTTCTCTCTGCTCGGCGTCCCGGCATTCCGTGGACGGATGCTGCGACCATCCGACAGCGAGGCCCCCGGGCGCGAGCCGGTCGTCGTCCTCAGCCACGCCGCGTGGATGCGACACTTTGGCGGCGACCCGGCAGCGGTCGGCCGACAGCTGCAGATTCGCGGCGTCTACGTCGAGGTCGTTGGCGTCGCTCCCGAAGGCTTCGTCGGCCTGGACCTGCTCCCCCGCGACTTCTGGGCGCCGCTGACGCTGCTCCCTGCGCTCGAAGAGGGGCCGAGCCTCTTCGGGCCTGAACAGCCGCAGCGGCTGGAACTGGTCGGACGACTCAGCGCCGTGCAGACGGAGGCATCCGCACGGGCGGCAATCCTGACATGGGCGCAGCGGACTACGGCCAGCAATCCACGGGAAACGCAGGCGGCGGTGCCCATCCTCCAGCATGCGGCGACGCCGATCGCACTGTCGTTCAACGTGCTCCTAGCCTTTACGCCCCTGATGGTCGCGTTCGGCCTCGTGCTGCTGACCGCGGCCGCGAACCTCGCCGGGCTGATGCTCGCGCGCGCCACCGTGCGGCAGCGCGAGATTGCCATCCGCCTGTCGCTTGGCGCGTCGCACGGCCGCATCGTCCGACAGCTCTTCGTCGAAAGCCTCCTGCTCGCGCTCGTCGCCAGCCTGGCGGGCTTCGCGCTGGGACGGGTCACACTCGACTTGGGCATCCGCGCCGTGTACGCCACTCTGCCTCCGGCGGTGGCGGACTACATCCGGCTGCTGCCGGTGGTGCCCGACGCGCGCGTGCTGGCGGCGCTGATCGCGGCCGGAGTCGGCACGGCGATGCTCTTCGGCGCCATGCCGGCGCTCCACGCGACCCGTCAGGCCGGAACGATCACCACGCATGGCGCCACGCCCGACGGCCGGACGTCGCGGCTTCGTCATGGACTGGTCGTCGCGCAGATCACGGTTGCGGCGCTCCTCGTCGTCACCTGCGGCGTGCTGCTGCGCGGGTCGGTACGCATGGCCACCACGGACCTCGGACTGCAGACACGCGATGTCATCGAAGTGCGCACCAGGAACCAATCCAACGAGACCGCGCTCGCCACGCTGCGCGCGCATCCGCTCGTCCGCACGGTTGCTGCCGCGTCGACTTCGACGTTCGGGGCGGGCAGGCTGGTGATTGTCTCGGATGCCGACGCGCCATCAGCGGCCCCCGTTCGCCTGCCGCAGAAGCTCGTCTCGCCCGGCTACTTCGACGTGTACGAGATCGGGTTCGTGAGCGGGCGTACATTCACTGAAGCGGAGGCCAGCGGCAGGGCGCCAGTGGTCATCCTGAGCCAGCAGGCCGCGGCGATGCTGTGGCCCGGTCAGAACGCGGTTGGCCGTCTGGTCCGGCTGGCGCCGGACTCGCGGGTGCCTGACGCGTATCAGCCGCCCTCCCCGGTGGTCGAGGTGATCGGCATCGCGCGAACGGTCTTTACGTCGTGGGACGCGGCGATGCGCGCCACCGTCTACTCGCCCATGTCCGTCGCCGGATCCAACCTGAACATGCTGGTCAAGACACGCGGCGGGAATGTGTCGAACGCGATGCGGCAGATCGACGCGGACCTGAGCGCCGCCGCGCCAGGCGTCGCGGAGCAGATCATCACGGCGCAGGATCTCGTCGAGGCGCGCGTCTATCCGTTCCAGGCCATGTCTTGGGCGGCTGGGGTCATCGGCGCCATCGCGCTGATGTTGACGATCTCGGGCATTTACAGCGTGCTCGCTTACGCCGTCGCGAGGCGGACGAAGGAAATCGGCATCCGCATGGCGCTCGGCGAGAGCGCCGCCGGAGTCGTCGGTCTGATCCTGAAGCAGTCGATGCGGCTGTGCGTGATTGGCCTGGGCATCGGTCTGACGCTTGCGGTCGCCCTATCGACAGCGCTGGCGTCGACACTCGTGATGATGGATACGTTCGACATGGCCGCGTTTTCAGCCGGGATCGTCATCGTCATCGCGGCGTGTCTGGTCGCGACGTTCTACCCCGCCCGGAGGGCGGCGGGGGTGGAACCATTGGTGGCGCTGAGAATCGAATAGCCTCGTCGCAGTGCCAGGCTTCGGCCCATCCTTCGAGCACGGCCATCGTGTCGGAACGTTCTCCGGACGCCGCGTCGAGACTCGTGAGTGCCTGAAACCCTGAACTACTGTTGTGGCAGCACCACCGTGAACCCTACGAAATCCAGCTGCCCTGTTGAATTCGCGCCGGTCAGACAGGTCTGCGCTTCGATCACCGGGAACCCGCCGAGCAGCAGACTGCCGGTGAACTGATCGTAGAGGCCCTCCGGCTGCAGCGACTTGGCGGTGGCGTGCATCGGCACTTCGATGATGTGCGTCGACCCATCAGGGAGTTTGTATTTCATCGCCACGCTTCCGTCTCCACCTGGCGGCACGCTGAACGACCCGGCGACCGTCGCCAGCAGGACGACGCTGCCGGGGTCCGCGGTGAACGAGACCTCGCACTTCTGGACGCCGCTGGCATTGAGGACGACATCACTCGTGGCGAAGGGAGTACCGGGCCACCACTGCGACGACTGGGCGGAACGGCCCGTGCCCTGGGCCTGGGCCTGGGCGATCGCCGCGCTGCTCCCCATGATCAGAATCACGCCAGCCAGGAATGCCACACCGACTGACGTGGCTGCGTAATGTCGCCATCTGCGCATAGCATCCTCTCTCACGATGACAGTTCAGGGGGGGTGTCGTGCCACAGCCTAGCCTCATGACCTGCGTTTTGCACATGAAAAAATGGCGAGCGCCTTCACGAAGATCGACATCGTCGTTGACACGACGCGGTGAGGCTTCGCACAATGCGTGGCGCACCGCGCACGTCTTCTGCGAATCGTCAACGTTATGAGCAAACTCAAGCTCTACCGTTTCGTGCTGTTCGTCAGCATCGCGTTGAACCTGATTGTCGGTGTGATCATCTTCGTATCGCCCGACACGTTCACGAACTTCGCCGGGCAACCGATGGCGACACCATCGACGTGGCCTCGCCACTGGGGCATGCAGCTCTGGGCGATCAACTTCCTCTACTTCCCGGGATACAAGGACCCGGTCGCACACCGCTGGCCCAATTGGTGCGGCATCGTCATCCGTCTCGTATTCGCGGCGTTTTTCTTCACGCAGGGCGACGGATTCAACGTGATGGGCCTGTACGATGGAACGTCTGGCGTGCTGCTGCTCCTGACGTATCTCCCGCTGATCCGCGAGAGCGTCCCAGGCCGGGTAGTCGCCACGTAGCCTTTTCCATGGGGTAGGATGCGCGGATGCATCGAGGTCGAGCATTAGGCATACACGAAGCCGTTCTCCGTCCGCGTGCACCATCGCATCGCATTGGACGGCCCCAAACTGGACGCGGAGCTGATCGAGTTCATCTGCGATGAGAACAACAAGGCGCCGCAATTGATGGTCGGAAAGTAGATCGACGTTATTCCGTCCGCAATCCCTCCACCGGATCAACGCGCAACGCTCTCAGCGCCGGCGGCACACACGCCGCCAGCGCGACGACGACCAGCAGCGCGCCTGCGGCTGCCAGCGAGCCTGGATCGTGCGGCGACATCTCGAACAGGACGCGCGTCAGCGCCGCCTCGGAGAGACGGACGATCGCGAGGCCAGCGATCAGCCCGATCGTCACGAGCACGAGACTCTGACGAACGACGCCGGCTCCGACGCCGACCGGACGCGCGCCAAGCGTCAGGCGAATCGCGAGCTCCCGCGTGCGCTGCGCGACCGACCAGGAGAACAAGCCGTAGACGCCGAGCGCCGCGAGCAATGCAGCGGCCGCGCCGAAGAAGATCAGCAGCAGCATCAACAGACGCGGTTGGGCTGAACGGGTGGCCATCCGATCGCCCCACGTCCGCACGATCCCGATCGGCACCGTCGGCGCCGTTTTCGCGAGCGCGGCACGCAGCGCCGCGATGGCACTCGATGGCGAGCTCGCGCGAATCGTGTAGAGCAGCTCGCCGACCGGAAACTGCTGCGAGCTGAAATACACGGTCGGCTCGATGGGCTGACCGAGCGGTGTGTTGCGGATGTCCTTCACCACACCGACCACCTCGAACCCGCGTGGCAGCGGGGCTTGGTCCGGTGCTCCCGGCGCCATCAAGTTGAAGACCGATGGACCGATGTATCGGACCGTCGAGACAACCACGCGCCCCAGTGCGGGACGACCTGCGAGGTATCGCGTCGCGAACGTCTCGTTGACAACGGCAACGGGAGGCGCATCGGCAGTATCGAAGGCCGAGAACGACCGGCCGGCGGCTATCGGCGCGTGCATCGTTTCGAAGTAGCCATCCGAGATCATTTGATACTGCGCGATCCGCCGATCATCCGCGCGCACCGGCACATCATCGCCTTCCACCTCAAACGGCAAACGCCATCCCAGATCAACCGGCAAGTGGCTCGTCGCACCGGCGGCGAACACGCCCGCGCGCTGCCGGACGTCCTGCAGGATCAGCTCGTGCGAGTCGGCGATCTTGCGCCAGGTCTGCGGCGAGACCGGGCCCCTTCCATCGTTTGACAGTACCTGCACGCTCGTTGTGACGACTTCGTCTCCGTCGACGCCGATCGGCGTCGACACCATGTTGATGACGGTTCGAATGAGCAGCGCTGAGCTCACGAGCAGGGCACAGGCGAGCGCGACCTGACCGGCGACGATGACCGAGTACGCCCGGCGCGGACCACGCGTGCTGCCGCGCTCGCCGGATCGAAGATCGGCCGATGCCTTTCGGCGCACCAACACCAGGGCGGGCACGAGGCCGAAGATTACGGTCGTGATAGCTGCGATTGCGATAGCAACGGCCATCGCCCGCAGATCGATGTGCGCTTGGTCGAGGCGAGGGATCCGCGCCGGCGCGAGGCTGACGAGCGCCGGCAGCGCGACATACGACATCAACACGCCGAGAAAGGCACCAGCCGACGACAACACGAGGCTCTCGGCCAGCAGCTGGGCCACGAGCTGGCGAAGCGACGCGCCCATGGCGATCCGTACGGCAATCTCGCGCTCGCGTGACAACGCGCGTGTGAGGAGGAGCGACGCAACGTTCAGGCAGCCGATGACGAGCACCAGCGCCACCGCTCCGACCAGCACGAAGAGCGCCGGACGATAGTAGCCAAGCTGTTCGTCGAGCAGCGGCACGAGCATGACCGACCAGCCGCGATTGGTCTGTGAGAACTCGCGAGCGAGACGACCGGCGAGCGTGTTGGCTGCGGCGCTCGCCTGCTGGAGCGTCGTGCCCTTCTCGAGGCGCACCACTGATTCCATGAAGTGAGCCGCACGGGAATGAAAGTGCAAGTCCCAATTCAGCCGCTCCCAGACGTCGACGTCGTCCGGATAGTGGAATCCAGCCGGCATCACACCGGAGACGGCGTGCGGACGACCGTTGAACTGCAGGATTCTTCCGACAATCGCACGATCGGCCCCATAGCGCGTCCGCCAGAGTCGATCGCTGATGACGACCATCGGGTCCTGGAACACGAAGAACGGCCCACCCACCGGGAAGCCTTCGCCGAGTTGTGGTCTCACGCCGAGGATGTCGAAGAGGTTTCCGCTGACCTCGATCGCATTCACGCGCATCGGGTCGAGTCCCGGATCGACGAGATTGAAGCTCGGCCTCCACCACGCCGCCGCGCCCTCGAACTCCTCGAGCTCGCGGTAGTCCATGAAATTCACCGGGGAGAGCGTCTGGTGATCGAGCCCCCGGCGGGCGTTCACGTCCCACAGCGTCACGAGCCGCTCGGGATCTTGGTAGGGCAAGGGGCGCAGCAGCACCGAATCGACCACCGTGAAGACGGTAGTGCTCGCGCCGACGCCAAGTGCGAGCACGAGCACGGTGACCGCTGCGAAGCCAGGATGCATGCGCAGTTGACGCACGGCCAGGCGTAACGCCCCCGACAGATTGAGGCTGGTGCCACCCGATGTGTACGCGACGGCCTCCGCCATCGCCTGCCCCGAGGGCGTTGCCACCCGCGCGCGACGAAGCACGTCCATCGTCGATTCCTCGAGCGCTGTGCGTGCGCGGGCACGGGCCTCGGACTCGGTGCAACCGTCGCGCATGGCGCCGGTGTAGATGTCTTCGAGGTGCTCGGCAATCTCCACGACAGTGGCATCGGTGAGATCGACGTCGGTGCGCGAGGCGTGCGCGCGAATGTCGGCTTGCCAATCGAATCTGCGTGTCATGGTCGCCTCATGCCGGGCGTAGTCCCGCGATATTGGTCAACGCCGCAATGAAGCGGCGCCAGTCGTCGCGCTGGGCCGCGAGCGCCTTGCGCCCTTTGTCAGTAATGCGATAGCAGCGCCGCCGGCGTTGGCCGGCGCGCTCGATCCATCGGCCGCGCACGAGATCGCGCTCCTCGAGCCGGTAGAGCGTCGCGTAGAGCGAGGCCAATGTGAACCGGAGCGTCCCGTCGGATCCCCGCTCGATCCGGCCGGCGATCTCGTAGCCGTGCAGCGGCTCGTCTTCGACCAGCGCCAGGATGAGCAGGTCGGCGCTGCCCTTCTTGGCGGCGTCAATGGTCGTATCGAGCGGCATCACCATATTCAGTTATCCATCATATAGGACTGCTGATGTTCCCGACAGCCCCTTGGACGGCGCCGCCGCCGGGAAGGTTGACGCCTCCCTTGCGTCACTGGGGTGAACCGCAGCACTATCTGCGGCGTCTCGAAGGCCGCGGGACTCGCGACGAGGCACTCACGGCACTCCTCGCCAGAGTCGGGGTGAAAAGCGCACAATAGGTGTCCCTTGATCGCGATGAGGTTCTCCGTG
>DATFRP010000164.1:0-8274 GCA_035263125.1 Vicinamibacterales bacterium | reverse complement strand
TCCGGAACGTCTCTCCGGCCTTCACCCACTGCGTCCCCCACAGGACGGCTTGGACGCCGAGCGTATAGGCTTCGGTCTCGCGCGCCTGATCCTCGGTCAGCCGCGCGAAGGCGTCTGGTGCCTTGACGAATGCCGATGGCGCCGCGGCGTCTGCCTTCTGGGTCATTTCACGTCCTCCATCTCGTTTAACTCTGGCGGGCGATTCCATCGCTACGGCAGCGTGATCGGCTTGAGGAACCACGTGCTCAGGAAGACGAATGTGCTGCCTTGGGTCTGCGCCTTCGCGTAGACGAGCGGCGCCAGCAGGTAAATATGCGGCGGTGGCTGCGACCCGGCCTTGAGGCCGGTTACACCCTTGATGTGCTGCGTGGCCAGTTGCGCCTGCGCGGGAGCGGTACTGACAACGAAGGCCAGCGGTCCGCCGAGAAAGATGTTGCTGAAAGCCGTAAACCGTCGCATGGGAGTCTCACTCCGTTCCTGACGTCAGCTGCTCGATGTCGTTGAGTCTCCAGCTCCCGTCGAACACTGGCTCCAACGGGCCGTAGAGGCGGAACATTGCGAAGAAGCCCTGCCCCGGGATGGTCTTGATCCAGTTGCTGTCGTGGGCCTTCGGAGGTTCGGGACCGAAGAAGAGATCGATCGAGCCGTCAGCATTGCGCGCCAGCTTGACCAGGCTCGAGCGCCCGGCGCGCTGCTGGTCCGTGTCGATCATGCTGCGCGTACGGGTGTCGTAGACAGTGACCGACCAGAAGGCCTTGGCCGGTGGGTCTGCGTCGAGGTGCAGCCTGTAGCTGCTCCCGCCCTGCAGGAACGCGCCCGTGCTGTCGTGGAAGGTCGAGGTGTACCAACTGCCTTGACCCGGCACTGGCGCGGCGGAGTAGGAATACCGGGCGTTCATCGACACCTGGTACCAAGCCTGCGCGCGCTCGTCGAGCTCCACCCTCTCGGCCGTCTCCATCTCGGGGCTGGTGGTGAAGGTGATCTTCTCCCATTCGCGGTCCGGCCAGATCTGCCGGCCTTCGAAGCGGTTGGCGAAGGCCATGTTGGCGACCATCTGCGCACCCGTCTCCGCTGCCCGCTCGAGGATGCGTCGCTGCCGTGCGTCCGGCGCGAAGGGTTTTCCGGGGACGAGTCCCAGCGGCGCGATCATCGCGTAAATCAATTTGTCGATCGGCTGAATCGGCACGCGCGTCAGTCCTTCGGCGAGATATTCGAAGAAGCCGAAGTCCTTGGGCCAGTCCGTGTTCATGGGCACGCCGCCGACGCGGATCGTGCGGGTGGATGGCGGCGCGGCGGACTGTGCCAGCGGACACAGCCTGACGGTGCCAAGCAGCTTCACCAGTGCGTCCGGTCCCTCGCCCGGCTTCGGCGTGCCGCGCGCCAAGAGGAACACCCGTCCCGTTCCGCAAGGAACCGTCCGGTAGTCCTTTGGCGCGTCGCCCGCGAACCCAGGCGGCAGCAACAGCAGCCGCGCCCCATGTAGCGTGTCGCCGACGCCGATGTCGATCACCGCACGCTGCCAATAATCGACGATGCCACCGAGAATGCCTTCGGGCGCTTCGACGACGAACGGGCCAGTGCTGGCCAGATCGATGGCCGACAGGCCATAGGTGGACACGTCGTTGCCGGTCATGAACACTTGTTTGGGCGAGAGCGGCTTGTCGATCACAATCATCGCCGGCTGCGGCGGCGTGTTGCCGACCGCGCGCAGCGCCCGATCCACGCCCACCGAATTCACGAGCGACGTGGCCCAGATGTAGGCCTGCACCGCGCGCTGATAATCCATCTCGTCGTAGAGCGCTTGCGACGTCTCGGCGGTGGGATAGCCGCCCGTGAAGCCTGCCTGGGCGCCGTTCTCTCTGCTCTTGGTCACTTCACGTCCTCGATGCGATCGTCAGCTCACGCGCTGCACGGCCGGAGGTTTCCAGGTGCCGTCGGCAACCTGCTTCTTCGGTATGTAGAGCCGCAGCGCCAGCTTGAACGTGCCGGCCTTCGGCGCCGGAAGCCAATTGCTCTCCTTGTCCGGGTCCGGCGAGTCGCTCTGGACGTAGAGCGTCAGCGATCCGTCAGCGCCCAGGGCGCACTTACTGCGGTCGCCGAGCGCATAGCGGTTGATCGGGTTGTCGACCAGATAGGAATCCTTGTCGTAGAGCGTCAGCGACCAGAAGGCGTCCACCGGCGGAATCTCGTCCTTCGCAAAGCGCAGCACGTATTTGTTGGCGCCGTCGAATTTCTTGCCGTCCGCGTCCACCAGCCCAAACGGATAGAGCGCGTCCTCGACGACGTTGCCGCCGACGGCGAAGAACGTCCAAGAGGCGCGGTAGCCGTAACGCGTGCCGTAGCGGCCGAGATCGCGCGCCAGCTGCCAGCCGTTGACCATCACGCCCATCGTCGACTCGCCTTCGCGGATCGTCTGCTGGCCGGCGGCGACGCCCTCCTCGATCGCCTTGCGCGTGTCGGCGTCGATGGTGCTCATCTTGAACGTCGCGCCGGGCGTGATGCCGAACGTGGCAAGCCTGGCCATGAGCGGCGCATCGGCCGGTCGGGCAGGGTTGTTCACCAGCAGCTCGCACAGCCGGCCGAAGAACTGCTCGGCCGACATCGCGAACACCTGCTTGGGCACGGGCGTGCGCGCGTCGACGCCCGGTTTCACCGCGACGCTGGCCGGGGGCGTGTAGCGCGTGTCCTTCCCCTTCCACTGCGACAGCGGAATCAGTTGGTAGGCGTCCTGGATCTTGTGGACCGCCGCGTACTCGGCCGGTCCCGCCGTGTAGGTACGCCCGCCCAGCGCGCAGAGGCTGGTGTCGCAGCGGACCACCTCGAGACCGGATGGCACGTCACCCTTGAAGTTCGGGCCGACCAGCGCGAACGCGGCGCCCTTTTGCCCATGCGTCCGCGAGCCGGGGGCGGCAGGCACGTCGTTCCACGCGTCGATGACCTGCATGATCCACCAGCGCGTGCCGTCCATCGGCGGCACCACGAGGACCACCGGCTCGGCGGTGAGATCGAGGTTGGCCAGCGAGTAGAGCGTGTCGACGTTCATGCCGACGATCTTGTTGTGCTTCGCGTCGGGAAACTCGCGGTGGTGATCGAACTGGTTGAACGGCGCGCGCCCGCCCTCCGGCTTCGCGACGTTCGTCATGATGTCCGCCTGCAGCGCGATGTACACCAGCGGCAGACCGAAAACGTAGCCGTCCTGGGCGATCGCCTTGGCGTCAGCGGGAGTCAACGTGCCAGCCATGTGTGTGCTCCTTCTTTCGTCAGAGGCTCGTCGCTAGACGGCCTCGAGATCTCCAGGTTTCCAGCTGCGGTCGATCCACGGCTCGAGCGGGCCGTAGAAGCGCAGCAACGGAAACCACGCCGTGCCGGCCGGTGTCGGGATCCAGTTCTGTTCCTTGCCGGCGGGCGCCTTGGGACCGATATAGACCTCCACCGATCCGTCGGCTTCCTTCGCGATGCCCGGGGCGTACGAGTTCAGGCTGGGGAAGGCGCGTCCGTTGGCGAGCATCGAGCGCGTCCACAAGTCGTACACGACGATCGACCAGAAGTCCTTCGCGGGAATGGGACCCGGCAGGCGCAGCTTGTAGGTGCGCGACGAGTCGAGCCACTGCCCCTTCGCGTCCCGATAGCACCAGGTATACGCCGACCCCACGCCGGGCTTCTCGGAACCCATCGCTTGCGCCCGCCCGGTGGCGAACCACGCCATCCGCACCATCTCGTCGACGAGCGGACGGCCGCGCTCGTCGCGGAACGACGGGTAGCCGGCGACGTTGCCGAACCACTGCCGATCGGTATAGCGCTTGTACTCGTCGCGCGGCGCGTAGCACGTCGCCGTCGCCATGAAGCTGCCGACCTTCGCGGCTTCTTCCAGAATGTCCTTCAGGCGCGCGTCGGGCGCGAACCGCATGCCTTTCTCGATCCCGATCTGCTTCAGCATCGCGCTCTCTTCGGCGTCGATGGCGTCGTACGGCTCGTAGTCGACCATCGCCGCGAGATCCTCGAAATAGCGGATGTCGGTCGGATGGATCGTGTCGAAGGGTTTGCCCGACAGGTCGACGTGCTGGGTCGCCGGGGCCTTGACGCCCGTATCGAGCGGATAGATCTTCGTCTGCCGATGCGTCTCGAAGGCGGGCGCCGGATCGCCGCCCGGCCCCATGAAGGCGCGGACGATGTACCAGACGCGATAGGTACGCGGCCGGATCGTGGCGACGAATCCTTTCTCGTCGAGGGGCGTGTCGTAGCCCGGCGGCACGAGTAGGTAGCGTCCGCCCTTGCCGTGATCGGGTCCAGCGATGCCGACATCGCCGAGCGGGCGCATCCACTGGTCGTTGAGGAGCCCGAGCACCCGCGGCGGCACATCGACGACCATCGGTCCGTACGGCTTCAGGTCGAGGATCGTGGTGCCGTAGATCGTCTCCGAGTTGCCGGTCAGCAATAGCCCATTGGCGTCAAGGTGCAGCATCGCCAGGTCGGTCGGACCGACCTTCACGTCGCGCACGAACGCCTGGCGGAAGCCCCAGACCGCGGCCGCCATCAGGTGGCGCAGGAACACCTGACACCCGCGCTGGAAATCGATCTGATCGTAGAGACGCCGCACGGTCTCGTCGGTGGGATAGCCACCGTTGAACTGCAGTGTGCCCGTGAAGCGTGTCTGCACGGTCGCCGGCGGCGGCTCGGGTGCGGTCACGCGCCTGACGGTTGTTGGGCCTTTCTGTGGTTCGTTCGCCATCGCGCGCTCCTCACTTCACTTGCTCGATGTCCGGCAGCTTCCAGGTCTTGTCGAAGTACGCATCGGTCGGGCTGTAGAAGCGGAAGATCGGGAACCAGCCGCGATCCGGCAGTGTCTCGATCCAGTTCTTCTCCTGCCCGGGCGGCATCGTCGGCCCGAAGTAGATGTCGATCGTGCCGTCGGTGTTCGCCTTGGGGCCGGAATACATGCTCACCGACGGGAGCTTCTGGCTGTTCTGCAGCTCGGACCGGCTCAGGGCGTCGTACACCACGACCGACCAGAAGTTCTTGATCGGCACGTTAGCGGGGACACGCAGGCGATAAATGTTGGCGCCCTGCAGGAACTCGCCGGCCGCATCGCGATACGTCCACAGGTACTGCGATCCCTGGCCGACGTTCTTGGCCATCATCGCCGGCGAATTGCCGGCCGCCATGTAGTAGACGTTGTTGCGCGCGTCGATCTGCGGAACGCCGTCGTGCGCGAACGTGTAGTCGTTACCGGGCAGAATGCCCTGCCACTTCCGGTCGGGATAGTAGAAGACGTCGGCCGCCTGCGACGCGTAGGTGTTGGCACGGGCCATCGCGCCGCCGATGCGCGCCGCCTCGGCGAGGAGCGCCCGGTTCTTCGTATCCGGCTTGAACGGCTTGCCCTTCTCGATGCCGATCGCCTGCATCTGGAATCGCTCGAGTGGGCCGAAGACGTCCGCTGGTTCCTCCTCGACCTGCATCGCGAGCAGATCGAAGAACCGCTCGCTGTCCGGAAACAGCGTGTCGATCTGCTGGTGCGATCCGTTCAGGAACTGCATCGGCGGCGGCGAGGCCGCCTTCGACAGCGGATAGATCTTGATCTGCTTCATCAGCGCCACGGCCGGGGCGGTCTTGCCCTCCTCCTGGAAGCCACGCACGGCGAACGTCACCGAGTAGGTTGGCGACTGCGCGACAAAATAGCCTTCAGGGACGTCGCCCTTGTAGCCGGGCGGCAGCACGAGAAACTTGCCACCCTTGCCCTTGTCCGGTCCGAGCGGGCCGATATCCATCAGGTAGCGCTGAATCCCGTTCTGGAGGAAGCCGAGCATCTTCGGTGGCGCCTCGACGACGGTCGGGCCGTCTGTCTTCAGTTCAAGATGCGCCATGGCGTAGACGGTCTCGGTGTTGGCCGTCAGCAGCACCGTGCCCGCGTCCATCAGGTCTTCCCAGATCACGACCTGCTGCGGCGTCTTGGCCCCGAAGGTGCGGATGCCCTCGCGATTGGCGATCTCGCTCACCGACATCACGTTCGTGAGATACACCTCGATGGCGCGATTCAACGTCTGCGCCTCGAAGAGGCGGTCCGCCGTATCGCCGACGGGGTAGCCGCCCTTGAACGTGAAGTCGCCAAAGCGGGTCTTCAGCGTTTCCGTGTTGAGCCAACCGTGAGGATCCGCTGCTGTCCTGGTCGTTGCCATGGTGTTCATCTCCCTCAGTCGCGGCGTTACTCTCCGCAAATGTTGCTCGACGTCCGTAAACCAGTCATGGGCGTGTGAAGCTCACCTTGTGACGTTCAGGACGCCACTCTCGCATGCGAAAACCGCCGCACGACGTGTTCCACGATCCACCGCAGGACGAAGTACGGCAGCAGGGCGAGCAGGAGCACCATCATCACCGCTTCGCCCGGATAGAACCGATCGAGCACCTTGAACTGGTAGACCGTATCCATGACGAATCCGATCAGCGCCATCTGCGAGGTGGACATCAGCCCTTCGCGAAGGCGCCCCTTTGGCTGCGTCGGATCCCAGAGCGCCGTCCAGAAGAACGCTTTGTGTCCGAGGCGCGCATCCTTAACGCCGTCCTTCAGCGCCGCTACGAACGCGAGTGTCGGCTGCAGATAGAAACGGATCGTCATCGGTCCCTGCAGACGGCCGAACACGTCAGTCCAGAACCGCTCGTGGGTCTCCCATGACCAGCCGTACCAGGCAACGCCGAGCACCAGTAGCACAGCCGTGATCGCGAGGACGGCCCACGTCATGGCCACCGATAGCCTGGATGGCGCGCTGTCGTTCATGGGAGAGTTCCTCCGTGCCTGTGACCGTCGCCCCGACCCATCATCGCGGAAAAAGGAACGAGATGAGGAATCGCAGTTGCTGCCCGGGCGCACCATCAGGGCGCTCGACGTTGTAGTAGTACTGCGCGCCCAGGCTGACCGGACGACGGTTGAAGATGGCGGTCTTGCTGATGCCGAAGCCGAGCGGCACCGTCCACTCGTTGCCCTCGGTCGCGTTCCAGTTGGCCGTCATGATCGGGGCGAATGCCAGCGCCCAGCCGTGGCCGAAGTTGTAGTTGACGAACGGCTGTACCGTGAACAAGTCTGTCTTCGGGTCGCCGGCGGCATCGTGCAGCGGCCACAGCTGCGAGATCAGGCCGCCAACCACCCATGGGCCGGCCATCTTCACCACGACGGCGCTGGGGCCCATCGCCCACGTGCCGGTCTCGGACGACGCCGCCGTGGCGGTCGGGAACGAAAACGTCGGACCGATGCCCCAGACGAAGCTGCCCGACTTCGCCGGCGTGATGAAGAGCTGCGTCTGCATGTCGCCGATGCCGGAGTAGCGGGTCGCGTCGGGACCGGGGACGCTTTCGATCGGCACGATGAAGCGCGCGATCACGTTCCAGTTCGCGGTCGCTTTGAACGGAATCACCGGCTGGAAGTTGAGGAGGAACAGGGCGCGGTCCTCGAGATCGCCGCCGCTGTTGAAGTTGAACTGCAGCGGCACCGCCGTTAGATCGGCCACGGGATTCTGCGTCTGCTTGGCGAGCGCATTGACGTCATGCTGCGGTTCGGCCGCCGCCGCCTGGGGTGGCGTTTGCGCGCCAGCCGCCCGCGCGCAGAATGCAAGACACAAGACCAGCCCGGCGATGGCTTTCGTGGTGCCTGTACCGCCAGGACGCGTTCCAGACTCCAGTCTTCTCTTTCGTGACGACGTCTCGTTGCGGTCAACGAGGGCGTGTCTGGCCATGTTGGCTGGTCGCATATTGGTCGCCATCGGAGCGTGTCTCCTTCGCTCAATCCGAGTCGCGCGTCACGACGTCTTCTTGTATCCGCCGTTGACCACCTTCACTTGAATCTTCTTCGCCACAACGTTCAGTACAACCTGCTGCGGATAGCTCGTGCCGTCCTCCAGCCGCCCGAACGTCACCGCCAGCGTGACGTCGTCATCTTTCGGCTTGTCGACGTACGAGTTGACCGCGTAGGCCGTGAGTTGCTTCGCCGCCGTGTCGAAACCGATGGCGAGCTTGTCGTTCGGCTTCAGATAATCCGTGATTGTCAGGGTGGCGTTGTTGCCAGCTGGTTCCACCGTGAAATGCCCCGCCGCTTGAGCCGCCTGGATCTTCTCTGGGTCGGGCGGCACGTAGCTGTGCACGAGAGCGGCCGCGCGCTCCATGTAGTCTTTCAGCTCGTCGACCTTCTTCTCGACGATCGCTTCCTTCAAGCGCCCGCGGCGGCCGCCGCCGGCCGCTTTTGGCGCTGGCGGCGTAGAGGTTCCTGGCACCGGCGTCTTTTGGACCTTG